>CAZJEK010000357.1:0-5822 GCA_964545005.1 uncultured Pirellulaceae bacterium | reverse complement strand
GAAAACATTTTGTGGTTGAACTTTGATCCCGCCGGCACTCCGAATCAAAATCACGTTGTGCTGATCGCGGGGGACGATGAGTATCGCAGTGAGCAGGTGATGCCGATGCTTGGCAAGATTTTATCGCAGCGACACGGATTTCGTTGTACGGTTTTGTTTCCTATCGATCCAGCCACCAACACGATCAAACCTGATTTTCAAAAGAACATTCCCGGGATGGAGGCCTTGGACGACGCCGATCTGGTGATTTTAGGACTTCGGTTTCGGCAACTTCCCGACGACCAGATGAAGCATTTTGTCGACTATCTGAATGCGGGCAAGCCATTCATCGGCTTGAGAACCTCCACTCACGCATTTCGCTATCCGGGTGACTCGGACAGCCCCTATAAGAATTTCAGCTTCAATAGCCAACAGTGGAAAGGCGGGTTTGGACAACAAGTTCTGGGAGACACCTGGATTTCGCATCACGGCCATCACAAAGTTGAGAGCTGCCGCGGTGTGATCGAAGCGGAAAACGCGGACTCGCCAATTCTCAAAGGGGTGTCGGACGTCTGGGGACCGTCGGACGTTTACGGAATCAGGAATCTGCCTGAATCAGCGACCATCCTGCTGCGTGGACAGGTTTTAAAAGGCATGACACCAGACTCTGAACCGGTCGAGGGTAAGAAAAACGACCCCATGATGCCCTTGGCCTGGACGCTGGACTACCAATCCGAATCTGGAAAAACGAATCGGATTTTCAATACGACAATGGGTGCTTCGACCGACTTCGAATGCGAAGACTTGCGGCGACTGATTGTCAATGCCAGCTATTGGGCCGTCGGGATGGAAAACCAGATTCCCGAAAAAGCCAACGTGGACTACGTTGATAAGTACCAACCGACGCCGTTTGGTTTTGGCACCTATCAACAGGGCCAAATACCGTCCGACTACGACCTCAAGAATTAAAACGTGAATCTGGTTGAACTCAACGCCGGCTCGCCTCGGCCCAGCCTGCTGGCCCTCGATCGCACCCAACTGCAAGCCCTGCTGCGCGATGCAGGGGTTAGCGAATCGCAATTGAAAATGCGAGTCCAACAAATCTGGCATTGGCTGTACGTGCGCGGCGTCGATTCGATCGACCAGATGCTCAATTTGAGCAAGGACTTGCGACAAAAATTGCAGCAACGTTGCGTCATCGGTTATCCGGAAATTGTCAACCAACAAGTATCTTCTGACGGTACGCGCAAGTGGCTGGTCCGGTTTCCTGCTGCAGGTTCCGTTGGCCCGGTCGAAGTCGAAACCGTTTATATTCCCGAATCCGATCGCGGTACGTTGTGCGTTTCCAGCCAGGTGGGTTGTTCCTTGACCTGCACGTTTTGCCATACTGGAACGCAAAAGATGGTTCGCAACCTGACAGCCGCGGAGATCCTCGGCCAGGTCATGCTCGCTCGCGGTGAACTGGCAGATTTCGAAGGGCAGTCAATTCCGCAGCAGATCATCGCCCCGCAAACGGGACGCCGAGTGTCCAATATCGTGATGATGGGGATGGGCGAGCCGTTGTTCAATTTCGACAATGTCAAACAAGCCTTGCTGGTCGCTCAAGACGAACAAGGGCTGAACTTTTCGCGGCGTCGGATCACGCTTTCGACGTCCGGCGTGGTGCCGGCGATTGAACGAACGGGAACCGAAATTCGCTGCATGCTGGCCATCTCTCTGCACGCCACCCGAGACGAATTGAGAGACGTCCTGGTGCCGATTAATCGCAAGTATCCATTGGCGAAATTGATGGAAGCCTGCCACCAGTATCCGGAACAGTCTCCGTCTCGGCGGATCACATTTGAATACGTGATGTTGAAAGGCGTTAACGATTCCTTGCGCGACGCGCGGGAATTGGTGGACTTGCTGCAACCCGTCTATGCGAAAGTGAACTTGATTCCTTTCAATCCCTGGCCGGGTACCGAGTACCAGTGCTCCAGCCGCCAGGCGATCGAAGAGTTTTCCAGTTACCTGGAAGAACACGACCTACCCGCACCAATCCGAACTCCCCGCGGCCGCGATATCCTCGCAGCCTGCGGGCAACTGAAATCGGAAACGATGAAGGTTCGTTAGGCGATGATGCGATTGTTGCATCCGACGTGAAGAGCCAACCGCAGAGTCCGCTGAGGACTCGCAAACATTCTTTCAAATCTTTGCGAGCCTCGGTTCTCTGCGGCTCTGCGGTTTTTTCTAAGATTTCTGCTGAGAGCTATCCGTCGGACGCTTCACTCTCCCGTTTGCCGGATCGCTCACCAGCTGCATCCAACTTCAACTTGCACTCGGTTGGATGACCGTTTTCGTCGAGTTGGAATGTCACGCTACCGGCGGTTTTCTTCAAACTGAATTCGGTTGCCGAATGGGGAACCATTTCCAGATCGATCCCGGCGAATCGGATAAACAACTTGCCATCGTTAAGTTTTACATTCAAGCCACCATATTTGCCGGCCAGCTTGCCCAGTTGCTGATCCGACAACTCAAAAACTTTTCGATCGTTGGAAGCATCCCGAGGCGTGGGATCTTCCAGCGAACGGATCCAGATATTGCGAAAGCGAACCGGGTTGCCGTGGTCCTGGAACGAAAGTCGTTTGGCCGACTCACCGGGACGGTACTCACCATGCCGAATCCAGGATGTCGGACCGAAGGCTTGGGCATGATCTTGAATCAGGACACCGTTGTGCAACACGGTAAACGTGGCTGGACGAGTCAGCGTTCCGCTATCATCGAATCTTGGTCGGTGAAAAATGATGTCGTAGGACTGCCATTGGCCGGGGCCGCGACAGGCGTTGACCAGCGGAGGATACTGACCGTAAATCGAGCCTGCGCTACCGTCGGGATAGGTCGAGTTTTCAAAACTATCCAGCACCTGGATCTCGAAATCTTCCATCAGGAAAACTCCGGAATTGCCTCGACCTTGGTCATTGCCTTTGACATTTGTCGGGGTGGCGAATTCCACGTGCAACTGGCAGTCGCCAAATTTCTGTTCCGTAAAGATCGGCCCCGCGCCTTGAACAGACTGCAGGACACCATCCACGACATCCCATTTGGATGGATTCCCGGCATGGTCCGTCCAGCCTGACAAATCCTTGCCGTTGAACAGTACCGTCGCATCGCTGGGAGCATCCCCCAGCTTGTCTCCGGGCGTGACGACCGGCGGGGCAGGGCGGCTACGATCGTGAGCTTTCCATCCCGATGGCAGTTGGGCGCAAGCGATGGCAGTTCCAACCAGTAGTCCCAGACAGGCTGAAAAGAAGGTCGTGAAGGGGTTAGTTTTCATTGCGAAAAATTCCAGGTTGAAAATTAACTATTTGGTCATTCGATATTGTTCGCGCCAAGCTTTCGGCTTCAGATCACCCACGGTATCGTCGTCGACCTGCTGGCGCAAGCTTTCCAGCTCCAGTTTTAAACGGTTAATCTCGGCTTCATACTCGGGATCACCGTAGCGATTCTGTTTTTCATCCGGATCGTTTGCGAGATCGTAAAACTCCCACTCACCAAATTCATAGAATTGGATCAGCTTGTACCGTTCGGTCCTGATTCCATTGTGCCGCGGCACCATGTGGACACTGGGATATTCGTAGTAATGGTAGTAGATCGAATCGCGCCAATCATCCACCGCTTCGCCTTGCAGCAGCGGCACCAGCGATCGGCCCTGCATATCAGCTGGAATTTCGGCTCCAGCAACTTCGAGAAAAGTCTCGGCATAGTCAACGTTCTGCACCAGATGCTTATCGACCCCTCCCGGTTTGGTGACACCAGGCCATTTCACAATCAAGGGCATTTTCAGGGACTCTTCGTACATCCACCGTTTGTCGTACCAGCCATGGTCACCAACGTAAAATCCCTGGTCGGATGAATAGACCACGATGGTATTGTCTTCCAGGTCGTGATCTTTGAGAAACTGCATGATCCGTCCCACACTCTCATCAACACCTTTGATGCAGCGGAGATAATTTTTGGCATAGCGTTGATACTTCCAGCGAACCAACGCTTCACCAGTCAGCTTCGCAGCTGCAAACGCATCGTTTTCATCTTTAAACGCTGCGTCCCAGGCTTCCCGTTGTTCAGGAGTCATCGTCTGCAGATTCCGCCAGCCAGATCGATCGGTATCGATGTTGGAAGGATCGAATCCAGGAGGAGCGTGGGCAAACAAGTCGCACACCAGGTGCATGTGCCGATCGATCTCCATTTCCTGGTTTCTGGCCGCCGCAGCGTTATCGGAATATTGATCGAACAGCGTTTCCGGTTCGGGAATCTGTTGATCCCGATATAAATCCAAATGTCTCAGCGCCGGCATCCAACAACGATGCGGGGCCTTGTGTTGACACATCAGCAAGAATGGCTGGTCTGGATTCTCGCGATCGCGAATCCAATCCAGCGCCAGGTCGGTCACGATGTCGGTGCAGTATCCTTCGACCTTTCTGACGCCAGCCGGCGACTTGAATCGCGGGTTGTAGTATTCGCCCTGCCCCGGCAAAACATCCCAGTAATCGAAACCCTGTGGATCCGAACGCAAATGCCATTTGCCAATCATGGCGGTGGAGTAGCCGGCTTGTTGCAACAGCTTGGGAAACGTTTGTTGCCCACCATCAAACTGGTTGCCGTTATTCATGAAGCCATTCTTGTGACTGTACTTGCCCGTAATAATGACGGCTCGACTGGGTCCGCAGATCGAGTTGGTACAGAAGCTATTTTGGAACAGCATTCCCTGACGAGCCAGTTGGTCGATATTCGGTGTCGGATTAACCGATTTAAGCCAACCATCGTAGGCCCCAATCGCATGGGGCGCATGATCGTCCGAAAAAATGAATACAATGTTCGGCCGATCATCTGACCAGGCTGCCGTTGGCGCGAGCAGCCAGAGGCAAGTCAACGCAATTCGGATTGCCAGCGATTGAAATTTTGTCATCCTGCAGAGACTCAACGTTGGGGTTTCGGGACGGGAACAACATTCCGTTTACTCCATTTAAACGCCGGGCAGAACACCAAGCAACAATGGATCCAATAATGTCCAAAATTGAGGCCGTCGCATTCGACATGGACGGTTTAATGTTTAACACCGAAGATCTGTACGATGAAGTCGGCCAGGAACTGCTGGAGCGGCGTGGGTTTGATTTTGACCGCGAGCTAAAGCTGAAAATGATGGGCTTGCCCGGACCAATTGCATTCGAAATCATGCGTCAGTGGCACTCGCTGGAGGATTCGATCGAGGTTCTGCAACGAGAGTCGACGGAGATTTTCGCTGACTTGTTACCCCGTCGAATAGAAACCATGCCCGGATTGCTTGAATTGCTGGATTTCGTGGAATCATTGGGGTTGCCCAAATGCGTCGCCACCAGCAGCCACCGTCGATTTGCTCAAACGGCCTTGGGCAGTTTTGAACTCGAACCACGTTTCAACTTTGTCTTGACCGCTGATGACGTCGATCAGGGAAAACCGCATCCCGATATTTATCTGGAATCAGCGCGACGAATGCATGTCGCGCCCACCAGCATGCTGGTGCTGGAAGACAGCTTCACCGGTAGCACGGCCGCCGCAGCCGCTGGGGCAGTTACCGTCGCCGTACCCACCGACCATAGCCGCGATCAGGATTTCTCGCATGTGCAACTGGTAGCCGAAAGTTTGGCCGATCCACGGATCCGTGATTTGTTGGGCAAGGGTATTGGGTGAGAGGTGGGTTTGATCGAAAGTGGTCAGCGTGACTAGCCGGCCAGCTGCTGCATCCACAAAACAAGCGAGACGGGGACGTTTTGAAGTTGCACTTTTTTGGAAACCCGACGCGTAAGCGAGGGAAAAACACGCATCGG
>CAZJEK010000356.1:0-5855 GCA_964545005.1 uncultured Pirellulaceae bacterium | reverse complement strand
ACGTCGTCGCGAACCCAATAACAGCTCGAGAATTCATGATCAGGTATGCCTCTGGACTGGGGAACCCAGATCATACACTGGTCGCGACGGGAAAGGGACGGGCGAACACCGCCCCCGTTTGCCTGGCAAAAAAAACAAGCCCCTGTTTTGCAACAGGGGCTTGGGAGTTTCTTTCTTCTTCCTTCGACTTACTTGTCGTTGAAGTCGAGGTACCACCAACCATCGTCCCATTCGAGGGCGACTTTACGCCATCCCAGCGGAACTTGCGGGTAGGGGTAGAAAGGACCGATGTAAGGCCAAGCCGAAGGCGAGTACTGTTGTGGGTAAGCGACTTGCCCGAAGTGTGGGTGAGACGCGTAACCAGGCCAAGCGTAGCCGGGCAGGTTGGGAGCGTCCGAAGGCATTCCCATTCCCATGGCCGGAGCGGCGCCACCGTAGCAACCAGGACCTTGGCAAGGAGCGGCAGTCGGTGCCATGCCCCCAGCCATCGACATTGGCAGCGGCTGGTTGCCGACAGCCATGCCAGCCGAAACCTGACGAGCAGGAACTGGAATCGAGGCATCAATTTGCTCTTGGTAGCCAACTTGTTGTGCCGGAGCAGCAGCAGGACGAGCAACGCTCATCACTTCGATGTCATCGACAACTTGAACGACGCCGAGATGTCCAGCTTGTTGAGCTGTTTGCAGGATCGTGGTTTCCTGAGCGGAGTTGGAAACGTGTCCTTTGAACCAAACGGTTCCCTGTTCGACACGCATGTCGACATTGAAGCCTTTCAGGTTCCCTTGTTGTTGCTCGGCTTGCAGCCGGCTTTTAATGAAATCAGCGATCTGCTGATCATCGGCCACACCCATGACAGGCATGAGCGAGGTAACCGCGACCGCGATTCCAAGCACTAAACGTCGCATTAGATTCCTCCTGGTACAAAATCGTTGACCGCAGTCAAACAAACCCGCCTGGTTGCCGGCGACCTGCCGAACTTGTGGGTCGTTAAGACGAGCTTGTTGGCCAAGCTGTTGTGGACTAAGTCATGAAACAACACCGTGCCGTTTCGGTTTTGATTCAGAACCGAAGCCACCAGGAGAGACGTCGCAGGTTGCGACGCAACGCGTAGCCGAAGAACAAGACTGGACTTCCCTGTCCTTTCTTGAACTCACGCGAGATCCCCCCTCGCGGATTCAGTCCTTTGAATCCGATAGTTGTTTCGGCAAGCAGAGCCAGATGAAGACACAATTTTTCCGATTTTGACGATCTTCGGTGAAAATCCGTTCGAATCGGATTTCACGATGGGCTGATCGCTAGCACGAAATGACAAAGTTTAACGATCAGCCAAACTGGTGCGGCGTTTACAGTAATTGATGGAGTCGGCATCCGCTGGCCGAACAGCAGCACGAGGCTATTTTTTCTTGCGTGGCGGGTGATACGTCTGCCGTGCCGACAACATTTCCATGGTTTTTTCAATGTGCTTTTGCTTTGTCGCTTCCCGTACCGAATTCTGGATGCGATACAGAAACGCGTACCGGTTGGCCCGATCCAGGCTTTCGAAGAACTCGCGGGCTGCCTTGTTTTTGGCCAGCCGACGTTGCAGCTCAGCCGGAACTTCCATGGTGGCAGACGAGTCATATGCGGCTTCCCAGCGACCGTCTTGTTGCGCGGCGTGAACCTGTTCCAATCCGCTGGGATGCATTCGGTCGTCGTCGATCAATTGTTGAGCGATCCCGCGATTGATCCGCGACCATTTACTGCGTGGTCGTCGCTGAGAAAACCGGATCAGGTAAAACTGATCGTCGTATCCGTTGATCAATCCGTCAATCCAGCCGTAGATGATTGCTGCTTCCCGCGCCTGCTCATAGCTGATCGACTGGATGCCGGAGTTCTTTTTGGCCAACTTGATCCAGATCGCATCTCCAGCGTCGTGATGTCTGGCCAGCCATTGCAGCAGACGATTTTGAGTTTTGAAAAAGTGCACAGCCAGATTTTTGTGCGTTTCTGTTTTAACCATGCCCGCCCAGCCAGAGATTGGATCAAGTTATTAATTTATTGCGAGTAAATTTGACAGCTCAGCCCGATACCATTCCAATTCTAATGCCTCGGCATCAACAGCGTTTG
This sequence comes from uncultured Pirellulaceae bacterium, assembly GCA_964545005.1. Taxonomy (GTDB): domain Bacteria; phylum Planctomycetota; class Planctomycetia; order Pirellulales; family Pirellulaceae; genus Mariniblastus. Next base: position 3,749 of record CAZJEK010000356.1, on the reverse strand, counting down.
GAAGTTGCACACTTTTGGAAACCCGACGCGTAAGCGAGTGAGAACACGCATCGGTGTAGTCCTCGCTCACGCGTCGGGTTTCCATTCCCAAGCAAAAACTGCGAAAGTGCAACTTCAAGACACGCGCTTTGGCAAGAGACAGACCATTAACACGTTACCGACAAACAAATCAGAGCCCGGAGATAGTCCATGAATCGTTACAGCATCAACGAGTTTATCGAATCTACCCGCCAGAAAGATCGTGGGCAGGGTTTGTTTGAGCTGGAGTCAGAACGGATCCTCGAATTGAACCTCAACGGCATGTGCTGGACCAAGATGGGCTCGATGATTTCCTACCGGGGTAACGTCAAGTTTACCCGCGAAGGAATTTTGGAGCAGGGGATTGGCAACCTGTTGAAGAAGGCTGTCTCGGGTGAGGGCACTGCGCTAACCAAAGCTGAGGGTACCGGGACGGTGTACCTGGCCGACTCAGGAAAAAAGATCACGATTCTCAACTTGCAGGGAGAGTCATTGTTTATCAACGGCAACGATTTATTGTGCTTTGAGCCATCGATCAATTACGAAATCAAGATGATGAAAAAGATGTCGGCGATGTTGGCCGGAGGTCTGTTCAACATCCGGCTGGAGGGATCCGGAATGGTGGCGTTCACCAGCCATTACGATCCGATCACCTTGCTGGTCACGCCCGACAATCCCGTCACCACCGATCCCAATGCCACGGTAGCCTGGTCCGGGACGTTACAGCCGGAGTTCAAAACCGACGTGTCGCTGAAAACGTTTTTTGGACGTGGTAGCGGAGAATCGATCCAAACGCATTTTTCCGGTAACGGGTTCGTTGTGATTCAGCCTTACGAAGAAGTCTACTTCCAGGCTGGCGGGTAAGGTTGGTTTTAAGTTTGGTTTGAGCCGAGGGCTTGAAAATGGGAGCTGTTTTTTTTGGTTTAGCTGACATTTTTGGCGATCGCCGCAAGTAGCTCGGGCCATTGGCTTGGCTCAGCCACGTTTCGCCAACCCTGCCGTCTTCCAATGAACTCATGGCCGAATCCGCCAGTTACAAACCCTACGCGGAGAGTTTGACATATTTTTGCCCCGCTGAATTGTGGCGTTAAGGTTGAACTATCGATTGACTTGCTATCTGCAAAGTACACATCTTGTTGATCATGTTAATCTTGTCCATCCTGTCCCTTTTTTCGGACCCTTGCTCGGAGTGGACCGCGTACGCAAGATTCACCTGGAAGTTTGACAGGATGTTCAGGATCAACAAGATTGACGAGATGCAGGCTGGTGATCGATACCTGAGACTACGAGAAGGGTAATCGAAATAACTCTGGCCTCGCCAAAGGCGGCAATCGTCACCAAATCAGGCATGTCGCGGGGTTCAATTCATCGACGGGTCGGAGGGGACGTGTCGGCCGGCGATGGGGGTTACGATATCGTCACCGTACCGGGCACAAGCATCGCGCCACATGTCCGAAGGTTCCTCAAAGACCAGGTGTGGGCGGGCCGGGATGGAATACCAGCCGCCTTGCCGGATTTCGTTTTCCAATTGGTCGGGGCCCCAGCCCGAATAGCCTGAAATCAACCGGATCGACTGTTCTGGTTGCCGGATCAGTTTTTTGAGGCTTTCCGATTCGAAAGTCAGCGCGACGCCCGGGATCACTGGGAACTCGGCATAAGCCAAACTGTTGTGAACCGCGATCAGGGGACCTTCACAGGGGCCGCCAATGTTAATCGGCGCTAAAGCGTGAGGATTGGATTCCTGAAGTTCTTCCCAGACCGTTTGAGCGACAATATTCGTGGGTTTGTTGAGAATAACGCCGGCTGCGCCTTCTTCGGAATGTTGGAACAGCAGCACGACTGTCAACGAGAAAAAATCGTCAACCATTCCGGGAGCGGCGATTAACAAATGACCTGCCAATGAATCCATGGGGCGAATCCTGCGGATTTCAAAATCGTGATGGCTTAATTGTACGGAAATCTGGACTTTGGGCCGAAAAAATCGACAAAAAATTGCGTGCTGGACGATTTACACTTTGACGAAAATCCGCCATTCGGTAGACTCCAAGGCTTCGAAAATTCAGCGAAACAAGACTATGATCATGAAATCCGATATCCATCCCGATTACCGACCCGTCGTTTTCAAAGACAAAACGGCTGATTTTGCGATTTTGACTCAGTCAACGATCCGTACCAACGAAACCATTCAGTGGGAAGACGGTAACGAGTATCCTGTCTATTACGTCGATATTTCCAGTGCTTCGCATCCTTTCTACACCGGCAAGCAGCAGTTTGTCGACACCTTGGGACGCGTCGAGAAATTCAAGAAGAAATTTGCTGGCGGCTACAAATCGCTGGAAAAGAAAAAGAAGTAAGCCCAACTCATTGCATGACAGGGTGGCAAGTGATCGCTTGGCCACCCTTTTTTTATGACCATGGTGCAATCCATCATCGGCGTTGCTGGGGCCTCGGGGGCCGGCAAAAGCAGATTGGCTAACGAGCTGTTGCGACGGATGCTGCAGCGACGTTCTGCGACTGAAATCGCGATTTTGAATGAGGATTGTTACTATCGTCGCCGCGATGATTTGACGCTCGATCAGCGGTCAGAGATCAACTACGATCATCCCGACGCAATCGAGCACGAGATGTTGATTGATCACCTGTTGCAGTTGAAAGCTGGGCAGTCTGTTGAGGTGCCGGTGTATGATTATTCGGTGCACAACCGTTCCCAGCAAACCACGACGCTTAAGCCGGCAACCGTCCTGATCCTGGAAGGGATTCTGATACTGCACCGTCCGGAACTTCGAGATCTCTTGAATTTGAAGTTATTTGTGGACGTGCCGCTGGATATCTGCCTGGCCCGGCGGATGGAACGCGACATCATCGAACGAAGGCGCTCATTGCGGTCCGTGCTGGATCAATATCACGCTACCGTTCGGCCCATGTTTTTCGAATACATCTATCCCAGCAAGAACCATGCGGATTTGATCATTCCTCGTGGCGGCCGAAATCAGCATGCGATCGAAGTTCTGGAAGGACACTTGGATCGCGTTCTCAGCTGATCCGCCGTTGAATCACAACCCGGAATTCAGGAAATTGGAATTCCGCGAAACCGTCAAAGAGCCATAGAGTTCGAGCCGATAATGGATCATAATTGAGACAGAGAGTTGAGGGCTGGCGCTGGTTGGTGAGTACTGCCAATCCAGCGGCTTTCCAACAACCCACCTAACGCCCAACGGCAGTTTTTCGCAACTCTGGTTGCCAGTGGAAACTCCGGCGAACGAACAGGATTCGCCAACTTGCACACTCGCATCCAGAATCGCGGGCATCTCGCGTCGATGCCTGCCTAGCTTTGAGTCCAATCATTGATTGGACCCGACGCTACTGTCCGCGATTCTGCTTTTCTTTCTTTTCCAGTGGCTGGATTTCGATCGATTGGAAGTCGGCGATATCGTCGAAACTGCCGACGCCGATTTTTCCTTCGCCGAACGTCTTATCTGTGGCTGTCATCACAGGCTTCTGCATGTCATCGAAGAAGACTTGAATCGACCCATCCTCCAGCGATCTTCGAATCCGCACATGGTGCCATTGGTCATCCCAGTCGGTGCCGTCGCTGGTGGTGGTGGAAATCTTGGTCCGGTCAGATTTGTTGACAATAAAAATCTGGTTGGCATGGGGATCCATTTTTTTGCCCAGGTGAACGTAATAGAAACGGTCCGCTCCCTGGAAGCCAAAAAAGAAGCATACGTCGC
>CAZJEK010000355.1:0-5907 GCA_964545005.1 uncultured Pirellulaceae bacterium | reverse complement strand
CCATGCTACTGTCACGGCCGAATCGGCCATGCTACTGTCACGGCCGAATCGGCCAAGGTCTTACACAACCGGTTGGTCGGACACGCTTGGGTGTATGTTGAAGTGGCCCGGCTAATTGGAGGCGGCCGGGAGTCCGGTTTCGGTTGGCAGTTGGGCCAGTTCCCAATTTTGAATGCCACCATCGAGGTTAACGACGTCGTTGATTCCAGCTCGTTTAGCGATGCTGGCCGCGATCATCGAACGGCCGCCGGAGCGGCACTGAAACGCGTAACCGCGACTGGGATCGAGTTGTTCGACTGCTTGCATCAGGTTACCCAAGAAATGGTAGCTGCTGCCCGGGATCATTTGTTCGTGGCGCTCGGCCAGACCGCGTACGTCGACCAGTTCGACTTCGCCCGCTTCCATACGCTGGGCGACTTTGGCAGGCGATTGCTGTTCGATCGATTCGGTCCGCAGGTTCGCCGATTCAACTTCGACCGCATCGAAATAGCCGCCAATTTTATCCATGCCGACTTTATGCAGGATTCGGACAACCTCGGCCAGTTGGTCGCGATCGGCGATCAAGTACACTGAGTGGTCATAGTCGAGTAGCGATCCGCCCCACATGGCCATGTATTTGGTTTCGATATTGATCGTGCCGGGAACATGGGCGATCGCAAATTGCTTGGTGCGGGTGGTGTCGACAACCATCTCGTCTTCGACGGTGTCGAGTAGTCGATCGGCTGGCAGGTGAGGAGGTAACTGCACCGCCCCCAGCAAGTCGGGACCTTCCTTGTTGACTTTCTTCATCAGCGCGAAGTACCTGGGAGCTTCGGGTTGTTCCGACAGGATGTAGTCCACGAATTCCTGTTCGTCGGTGTACTGCAATGCCGGGTTGAAGCGTTTTTCGTAACCCACGGTACTGGACGGAATCGACCCCAGGCCTTTGCCGCAAGCGCTGCCTGCTCCATGGGCCGGCCAGACTTGCAGGTAGTCGGGCAATTGATTGAATCGCTGGATCGACTGGTATAAATCTCGGGCACCGGGTTCGGCGGTGTATTCAATTCCGGCGGCTTCTTCCAGCAGGTCCGGGCGACCGATTGAGCCGACGAACACAAAGTCGCCGGTGAAAATTCCCATCGGTTCGCTGGCTCCCCCACCGCGGTCAGTCAGCACAAACGAGACACTTTCGGGCGTATGGCCAGGGGTGTGCAAAACCTTGAATTCGACCTTGCCGATGCCGAACGTATCGCCATCTTTGAGCAATTGATGGTCGTACTTGGTTGCGTAAGTGTATTTCCATTCTGCCGGGCCCTCATCGGACACGTACAGTTTGGCGCCGGCCCGGTCGGCTAATTCGCGAGCACCAGAAACGTAATCGGCATGGATGTGAGTCTCGGCAACGCCGACGATTTTCATGCCTTCCCGGGCAGCGGTTTCCAGGTATTGCTCGATATCCCGGCCGGGATCAACGATCACGGCTTCGCCCGTTTTTTGACAACCGACCAGGTAGGATGCATGGGCTAACGCTTGATCATAAAAATACTTCAACAGCATCGACGCAACTCCGAGTGTGAATGATTTGACCGTGGCAGCAATCAGTTGCCAAATCGCTTCTGAATGCACCCCATGATGTCGTGCAGATGGGGTTCGACAATAAAGTAGTAGACAGTGCGGCCTTCACGTTCGTTGGACAGGAAGCCGCAACGCTGCATCAGTCGTAAATGATCTGATGTCGTTGGCTGGGCCAGTTGGCATTTTTCAGCGATTTCGTTAACCGAATAACGATCTCCTGAAAGCAGCAATTGCACAATTTGCAGTCGGTGTGGATGGGCTAACGTCCGCAGGCATTCAGCCGCGGAATTGAGCGAATCCATGTCGAGTTCTTGGCGTTTTCTATTCATCTTGATCCCCATGCCTTTAATGTATCGGAATATGGGGATATGTCAATTGAACTTTTCCTTGCCGGATGGTAGGTTTTTGATTCAAACTGATGTCGTACCCGCAAGTTGCGGGAAATTTTTTCCTGTTCGGATCAATGCCCATGAATCGTGTCTGTTTTTCACTGCTGCTGGGAATTTGCCTGATTCCCCTGACCGCAGTCGCTCAAGTTACACCACCGGGTAATCTCAGCGGTGCCGGTGGTTCGTCCAGCTCAATTGCCAACGCTGAGCCAAAAATCCTCGAGGACTCGCTGGGGGAAGCTAAAAATGTCCACCGTTTGGGTGACCTGTTTTTTAGTGGACAGTTTACTCCCGAGGACGTTGAGGTCCTGAAGGAGCGTGGCATCAAGCGAGTCATCACATTGCGGACTGACGGTGAGGTCGACTGGGACGAGGAAGCCGCTTTGAAAGCCGCCGGTATCGAGCTGATCAAGATCCCATTTCGCAAGCCAGAGTCATTGACTGACGAGGTTTTTGACAAAGCCCGGAAAACGTTGTCCGACGATACGTCGAAGAAAACGTTGTTCCATTGTGGATCGGCCAATCGCGTGGGTGGGGTGTGGATGACCCATCGCGTGCTCGATCAGGGCGTGCCAATGGACAAGGCGTTGGAAGAGGCCAAAACGATCGGATTGCGGACTCCGTTTATTCAGGAAAAAGCGGTCGATTACATTCAGCGACAGCAGCAAAAGAAAAGCGTCAAGCCTGGTATCAACGACAGTTTTACCGACCCGGAACTGGATGTTGATCAGTTCGTAAAACGGTTTGAAGTGGAGAGCCGTGAAGTCTACCTGAATCGAAACGAAATCGTGGCTGCGGCCGGAATCGAACCGGGGGATCGTGTGGCTGACGTAGGAGCGGGCACAGGCCTGTTCACTCGCTTGTTCGCCGACAGAGTGGGCGATGCCGGGTGGGTCTTTGCGGTCGACATTGCGCCGCGGTTTATCGAGCACATTACCCGGGAGGCTCACCAGGCAGACCAACGAAATATCACCGGTGTGCTCTGTTCGGAGGACAGTGTCAACTTGCCGCCCAATTCGGTTGACGTGGTGTTCATTTGCGACACCTATCACCATTTTGAGTATCCGCAGTCAACGATGGCTTCGATCCACCGGGCCTTGAAAGACGATGGTCATCTGGTGGTAATCGACTTTGACCGGATTGAAGGCAAGAGTCGTCCCTGGTTGATCGGCCATGTTCGGGCTGGCAAGGAAGTGTTTCGAGCTGAGATCCAGGACGCGGGTTTCCAGCTGGTCGAAGAAAAGCCAATGAAAGGGTTTGAAGAAAACTATTTCTTGAAGTTTTCCAAGTCCAAGTAAGACGCTCAGCTGCGGTTACTTCTGAAAATTCAAGTCGCAACCTGGCCGACGTGGCTGTAATTAACGCCGTATGGCGAGTTATAATGTCCAGCAGCGATTCTCTCACTGGTTGTATTAGCCGGCGGGCGAACAATCGGATGCGCCTAAAAACCCCTGTTGGCGGTCGGCCACGCAGGGGTTTGTTTTCTTTCGTCAAGGCAACATAGTCCATGAGCACCAGTCAACCGAACGAAGATCTGTTTGACGACAGTCGCATGACGTTCGGCGAGCATTTGGAAGAACTTCGTAAAGTGCTGCTGCGGGCGCTGGTGGGCGTCGCCATCATGTGCATTTTGGGCTTTGTTCTGGCTGAAGAAGTCGTCCAGATGCTCAACGAGCCGCTGGTAAAGGCTCAAAATCAGTTTGAGGAAGAAGACGCTGAAAATCGGTTGAAGGCGGAATTTGGTTACGTCCCGCCGGAGTATCTGCCGTTGCTGGAAGAAGGCTTTGTCCCTCGCGCTGGTTACGTCGACCCCGGCCAACTGATCAGCGTGTTGCAGTCTAAAATTCCCGATCTGGGCGAACAGTTGGATCTGGAGCCGTATGGGTTTCAGGAAGATCAGTTTATCGACGACCAGATAACCACGCTCGCCCAGCGGTTGGTTGATCGCGAAGGCGATGCTGACGTCGCCAAACTGACCGCGGTGTGGGAGCTGTTGAATGAAGATGAACGCAGCACCTTGACGGGCATTGCCAATTCCCCGTCGCTGCAGGAACGGGAGCAAGCCGACGCATTGCAAGCGGTGATTCAGATGTTCAATCGAATTTCCAAGTTGGATCAGTTGTATCTTGATCCAGCATTTGAGCCCGATTTGACCGTGCCTGGGTTCAGCTGGAAAACCTTTTTGAATCAGAAACAGGCCAACCCTTTGGCCGACTTGAAGGATGTCGCTGAATCTCCCGAGACTTCTGAGATCGACCGTCCCAATGTGCAACGCCGACTGAACCGAGCGTTGTTGATATCGTTGTTTTCCGAGCAGACCCTGCCAGTTCGACTGGACGTTAAGCCTTTTGATTTCTGGGAGCAGGTTGATTACAAACCGCAGGCGTTGGGCGTCAGCGAGTCGTTTTTCGTCTGGCTCAAAGCGGGGCTGTTCACAGGTTTGACGTTTGCTGGGCCGTGGGTGTTTTATCAGTTGTGGTCGTTTGTAGCGGCGGGACTGTATCCACACGAAAAGAAATACATTCACTGGTTTTTACCGATCAGTATCGTGCTGTTTATTGGCGGCGTATTGCTGGCCTTTTTCTATGTGTTCGAACCGGTGCTGGCGTTTCTGTTTTCATTCAACCGGGCGATGGGGATTGCGCCTGAGATGCGAATCGGTGAGTGGCTGAGTTTTGCCATGTTCCTGCCGTTGGGTTTTGGCGTCGCGTTCCAGCTGCCATTGGTCATGCTGTTTGCCAACCGCGTCGGATTGATTGAAATATCGACTTACGTCAAGAACTGGCGAATCGCAGTGATGGTCATTTTCATACTGGCGATGTTTTTGACGCCGGCCGATCCGATCAGTCTGTTGTTGCTGGCGATCCCATTGACTTGCTTGTACTTCCTGGGAATCGGGATGTGCAAGTGGATGCCCAAGCCGCAGAACCCCTATGGCGATAGCGTGCCACCGGCGAATTAGATCGATCGGAAAAAATCAACTATGTTGACAGGGATTGGCAATGGCCATGATCTCCGATATCGACGATTACTTTTCGAAAGGTTGCGGCCGCTGTGTACGGTTTGCAACTTCAGATTGTTCGACAAGACAATGGAGCGTCGGTCTTGCTAAGCTCCGCGAGCTTTGCCTTGGCATGGATTTGGTGGAGGCCGTTAAATGGGGGCATCCATGCTACATGCACGCCGATCGCAATATTGTCATTCTTGGTGCTTTTCGAAAAGACTTTCGGCTCAGTTTCTTTAACGCCGCATTGATGAAAGATCCCCAAGGCGTTCTGGAAAAACGGGGGTCGAATACACCGCATCCCGACATGATTCGCTTTACCAGGAACAACCAAGTGGCGAAGTTGAAACCAATCATTGAATCATATTTGGTAGAGGCGATGGGCTATGCCGAGGCGGGAATCAAACCCCCAAAAACGAAGGGGGAACTCGAACTTCCCGAAGAGTTGGTGGAGGCTTTAGAGTCCGATCCGGAACTTGCAGAAGCCTTTAACGCTTTGACGCCGGGCCGCAGGAAGAGTTATGTGATCAATCTCAATTCAGCAAAGAAGCCCGAAACACGAAGGTCACGGATCGCGAAATTCCGTAACAAAATTCTCGCGGGCAAGGGTGCAATGGAGCGGTGAAAGGAACGTTACTTGCAAACTGCGTTTGTGCACCATGCAAATGGCCACGCCTTCGGCACTTGAGGGATACCTGGAACTCTGTTCCCAGCCCTGCAGGCTGGGCTGGGCAAACCGTCGGACCTTCGGCCCTGGGGTAATACCGCGATGAATGGGTCACGTCGACATTCATGATCAACGACAGGCTGACCGAAGCGTTTTCGATTTGCGCCCCAGACCACGGACTGAAGATCCTGTCGGATGGGCTGATCCACGCCAGCCAGGCGACCCTCTCCCCAAAAAAAGACTTAGAAGTTCCACTTTTTGGGAAACCCGACGCGTAAGCGAGGGAAAGACAC
>CAZJEK010000354.1:0-5914 GCA_964545005.1 uncultured Pirellulaceae bacterium | reverse complement strand
ACTGGGGATGCCACCAACGGCGGGCTGGATCTGACTAGCGACCTGGAGGCAATTCAATTGCCGAACGAAGTCCTGGACGGGCATGCCGCCCATACAGTCGAGTTCTGGTACAAAACCAGCAAGACGGGTTTGCAATCTTTCATTTCTGCAGCCAATCAGGACGACGACAATGCATTCCTGATTTACTTGCAAAATCATACCGATTTCCGTGTGCACAACGTTGGAATTTGGTCAATCGATTCCGTCGCCGATAATCAATGGCATCATTTTGCCGTCGTCAGCGAACAGGGAGTCGGCACGACCTTCTATCTGGACGGCGTCTCGCAAGGGTCAAGAACAGGTGCCCTAGCCGAATTGGATCTAGCCGATGGTGTGATTTATTTTGGTCAGGAACAGGACGCTTTTGATTCCCGACTGGATCGAACCCAAACGGCAGATGGAATCCTGGATGAGCTGCGGTTCTGGTCAGTCGCTCGTTCGGAAACTGAGATTGCTGACAATCTCGGCGCGACGATTCCGGTGGATTCAGCTGAATTGACTGCCTACTACAAACTGGATGAAACGTCCGGGCGAACTGTTTCCGACGCTACTACCAACGGCTTGAACGCGACTGCCGTGACGTTGTCGTCTAACTCGTCGACACAGGTGTACGCTTTTGATGTCGAAGCAGGGCAGGAGGTGCTGATTGATCTGCTGACTCAGGATGGTTTTCTGTACACACCGAATCTGCAGCTGGTTGACGAATATGGACAACGGATCCAGCATCAAGAGGTTGGAGAACTGGGGCCGCTGAAACTGAACGCTGGGCGTTACTACGTCCTCGTCGAAGGTGAGCCGAACGACTATTTTGCCAACGGCCGCTACGACTTTGAGATTTCGGTCGTCTCAGATCCAAGCGTTGCCAACGATGCTGTGGACTTGAACTTGGGCGAAGTTGTCCAAGGCGAGTTCCTCAAACGATTCCAGACCGACCGGTTCGCATTTTCGTTGTCGGAACAATCAACGTTGGCGTTTGATTCGTTGACCGACTCCGCGACCTTGACCTGGTCAATCGTTCAGGATGGAGTCAAGTTGATTGACAACCGGCGATTCGATCTTTCCGATGCCAATGACCGGGACGACACGGCATTTGTGTTGTCGGCTGGTGACTACGAACTGCAGGTGTTCTCGACATTGAGAGAGAGTTACGCCTTCCAGCTAATTGATTTGCGGTCGGCAGAAATTGTCAATGTTGGCGAAACCCAAACCGGCGTCGTGATCCCTGCTGATCAGTCTCGGGCATTCCAGTTCGACGCACTGGCTTCGGAATCGATCTTTGTTGACTTTGCCAATCCCAGCCCAAATACCAACCTGGCCGTCAAGTTGTTTGATGCCACCGGGAGATTGCTGTTCCAGAATGATCGCATCACGGATATGGACTCCATTGCGATTGAGCGATCTGGCACGCATTACTTGTTGCTCGAGGGCTGGTTGGGCAATCCTGAGACCACGGTAGATTTCACTGTCACGAAAACGCTTACGACGACTTCGGCGATTTCGCTGGATGAGGAGATCGTCGGTACGATTGCTCAACCGGGCGATCGGTTTGAGTATACGTTTGAATTAACCGATGCGGAGCGACTTTATTTCGATTCGTTAACTGGTGAATCAGGCATTGTCTGGTCATTAGCGAGAGACGGCGTCAATGTGGTTAGTGACATTGCGATGAATCGCAACGTCAACAACGATCCCCTGCCAGGTGGTTTCATGCTGCCCGGGGAATACACGTTGACAGTGGATGGGGTCGGAGATGTTACCGGCGAGTTTGCGTTCCGGCTGTTGCAACTCGACAGTGCATCGGTCCTTGACGGCAATACCGCAGCGGGAGAGTTAACGCTTGGCAATGAAACAGATCGGTTCCAGTTCAATGTCGATCCCGGTGACCGCTTTTTCTTTGACGTCACCGTAGCCGCTACGGCCGCCGAGTATCGGCTGATGAACTCGTTGGGCAACACGGTTGCCAGGTACTCGTCGCTGGTCGATCAAGAGCTGCAGTTTGAATTCGGTGGCCAATACTTTTTGTTGATCGAAGGCCGGTCGACTTCCAATGTAGACGGCCAAGCCTATGCAATCGATGTCATTAATATGGCCCCGCGCGACGGCGGAACGTTGAACTTTGGAGTGCCGGTGACGGATTCCATCGCCGCTCCCGGGGATCGGGTTGCGTATCAGTTTGAACTGACCGAGCACACCTATCTACACTTTGATCGATTGGCTGGGGATAACTTGATCCTGTGGTCACTGGAGGGGCCCGCGGGAGAGCAAGTATCGATGCGTCGCTTCGATCGATCGGACTCGACGCTGACTGGAGGCGTGAATGAACCGGCGGTCGCGTTTGCAGCCCGTCCAGGAAGCTACACGCTAACGGTCCAAGGTGACGGCGACCAAACCGGCGATTTCTCATTTTCGCTGTACGACTTGCTGGACGATAGTTTTTCAACCGAAATCGTGCCGGTTGCGGGAACGCCCGCGACGATTGCTGGGCCCCAGATAGATCCGCAAGGGACCCAGATTTTCCGCTTCCAGGCGGAAGCCGGCGACACATTCAGTTTTGCCACCAGCACCAACGGGTCAGTGGCTTCGGACTATAAACTGGTCGATCAATACGGCCAACAGATTTTTGAATCACCGATTGCGACAGATCAAAACTCGGTTTTGTTGGACCGAGCCGGGACGTATTTTCTGCTCATTGAAGGCCGCGCCAATAACGCCGATGTTGACGAATACCAGATCGTGGTTTCCTTCGATGGCAATACGCCACAACCTGGGTTCAGTGGAACGGCAATCGATTTGGGAACGGCTCAGGCAGGCAGCATCGATGCCTCGGATCAAGTCGATCGCTATACCTTCAGCCTAACAGATCGGACCCTGGTTCACATGGATGGGTTGTCCAACAACACCTCCATTTACTGGACTCTGCGGGGACCGCGAGGAATTGAAATCAATAATCGGCGGTTGATCGATTCTGATGCATTCCGAACCAGCGATTCCGTATTCGAGCTATTAGCTGGTGACTACGAGCTGAGCATGTATTCATCGGGCTCGGTGGCCGGTGCCTATTCGTTCATGTTACAAGACTTGTCAACGGCAACACCCGTTGATTCGCAAACGCTGATTGATGGTGAATTTACGGTTCCTGCGGAAACGGATATTTATCGAATTGATGTCACCGAGGCCACGGACTTGTTTGTTGACGTTGTCACCACCGATGACGTGAACGCTGGCTGGATTCGGGTCGTTGATCAGTTCGGCGCCTCGCTAGGCAATTCAAACCGGATGCGCGACAACAATTTCATCTTGCCCGCCGCCGGTCGCTACTACATTCTGGTGGAAGGAACCTACAACAATACGGGGCTCGATACGTATCAGCTGTTTGTCACACCTCCGACAGTTACGAACACTGATTTGAATTTCGGCCTGAACCAGGGGGAGATTGCCGTCCAGGCTCAGGAATTCGAGTACGACTTCAATCTGGCAGAACGGGCAACGCTGTTCATGTTGCCAACGACTGGATCTAACTCGATCCATTGGAGTATCGTTTCTGATCTGGGAGAAGTTTATCAAGCCACCGACTTCAGCGACGGAATTCGTGTGATCGAGCTTGAAGCGGGGGACTATACGCTGGTCGTCGACGGCGAGGAAGACGCAGTCGAATCCTTTGATTTCACGGTCATCGTCGGAAATGGTACCAGCGGTCTGGGGCTCAACGGGAATGTCAGCCAGGCAATACTTGATCAGAATGCACCAGTCACTGCCTTCCGATTTAACGGAAACAGCGGGCAGCAATTCAGTCTGGTTCCTGATTTGAGCGTTTTGTTTACTGACTCAGCTGTCGCAGCGGAAACGGCCGGCAAGTATGTAACCGCAGCGCAACCGGAGGATGGGTATTCCGGAATCGACGTGGCGTTACGAGCGGACGTGTTCCGGGATGGTGCTGCGATCAACTACATCGTCGTCACCGATGAAGATCGCGATAACCAGGATGACAATGTCACGTTTGAGTCGCTGTTCGGCGGCTTGAGCGGTCAATCAGCCTTACTGAATGTCGTCGTGGCGTCGCAATTCCGGGATGAAAACGACAACCTCGCGATCGGTGTTGACTACCAGGGTAACGCTTACCTGGCAGATGGCAGCGGCGGGTTTACGGTTGCTTCTGGGGGCTATTCCTCAACCAACAACGTTTCGATCCGAAATGACTACATCGATCTGGCTTGGGCGTTGAACGGAGCCAGTTGGGATTTGGGCCGGCTACGCGCTGGTGGTGTTTCGGCCGAGTCGTTCACCAATGCGTTTATTGACGTCAAGGTTGACGAGATTTTAAAGCAGACCGCGCTGCGTCTGTTCCCGTCCAACCCGGCAGTTGACTTTGAATGGGTCAATCCGGACGACGGGACCTACCTTGATCCGGTTGGGGGTCAAACCTACGACTTCGATATTCGAATCGGCAACAATGGGCAACCGATTTCCTATGATCTGTTGTTCAGCCAAGGGCAGGCCGTCGGATCGATTCCAGTGTTTATCATCTCGCCGTACGAATATGGTGCGGCTGCGGTTGATCCCGATGGCGATCCACTGATCTGGTCACTGGTGCAGGCTCCCGACGGGATGATCATCGACGCCAATACCGGTGTGTTGGCCTGGACGGCCGAGGGCGTCAGTTTTGGCGAGCATCAAATCACGATTCGCGTCGATGACGGTCGCGGCGGATTCGACCAGCAAACATTTTTGCTGGATGTCAACGGTGGTGAACCGGCAACCATCTCCGGCACGATTCTCGACGTCGATACGATCAACGACCGAACTGTCGGCGCGGTTGTGGTCGGAAGCTCCGACCCATGGTTGGCTGGGATGCCCGATGGAAGCTTGGCCAGTGCTGGTGACAATGCTCCCGATCATTCGCCGATCCTGGTCGAAGACCTGGAGTTCATTCCGGGCACGACCATGACGTTTTCGGCCAATGGCTGGGTCAATTTCAATGGAAATCAAGCCGACCAGCAAACTCCCGATGGAGTCGGGGTTACTGTTCACGGAACTGGTGCTGAAAACGGAATCTCAGATTACAAGGTCCCGATTGATGCGCTGGTAGGAGTCTTCTTGACCGATGCCCTGCCAACAGAAATGGCAGCGCCGGATGCCTTGAATTTCATCGATAACGACGGTGTACCAGGGGGAATTAACTACACGGCGCTGGCTCCCGAATTGCAGCAAGTGTTCTTTATCGGTGACGGTTTCACTGACGGTGGTGTCCAGCAGCAGATTACGATTCCGGAGGGGGCGACTCGTCTGTTTCTGGGTACCAGCGATGGATTTGGCTGGTTCAACAATTCAGGTTTTTTCGAAGTCGAAATTACGGCACCTGTTTACGCGCCGGTTCCGGAAAATCTGTTTACCGTCTTCCTTGATCAGAATCGCAACGGCTTACGCGACCCGAACGAAAAATTCACGACGACCGACGCGCAGGGCAACTACGCCTTCGATAGCCTGGCAGCTGGCAGCTACGTTGTTCGGACCGAGGCGGTCGCTGGGTATCGTCCCTTCAATCCAATCGTGCCCGTTCAGGAGATATCCGTCGCACCGGGTGAAGCTGTCGAAGACGTTCTGTTCCGGGTTGAACAGGTGCCTGTCAACAACACGAATCCGGAAATTACCAGTCTTCCGCCGACGCGGATCGAAGCTGGCAACGATTTCGTGTATGACCCCACGATCGTCGAACTGGACGGTGACGACTTGAGATTTGACTTGCCATTGGCTCCGGCAGGGATGGTCGTTAATCCCCAAACGGGTGCGATTCGATGGACCCCGCAAACGGATCAGGTGGGGATTCAGAATGTCCTGCTGCGAGTGCGGGACGACTTCGGTGGTTTCGACTTGCAGT
>CAZJEK010000353.1:0-5931 GCA_964545005.1 uncultured Pirellulaceae bacterium | reverse complement strand
GGATCGGGTCGGTGTCGACGCAATGGCACAGTCGGGGACGGTTGCGGTATTGTTACCCGGGGCCTTTTACACATTGCGGGAAACTCAACTTCCGCCGATCGATCTACTTGTTGAGCGGGGCGTGCCGATGGCGGTCGGAACTGACTGCAATCCGGGATCGTCGCCGTTAAATTCATTGCTGCTGGCGGCGAATATGGCCTGCACGTTGTTTCGGCTGACTCCCGAGCAGGCTTTGGCCGGGATCACTCGAAATGCCGCCGCAGCGTTGGGGCTCGCAGATCGTGGCACATTGCAGGTCGGTCGCCGAGCCGATTTGGCGGTCTGGAATGTTGAACATCCTGCTGAGCTGGTGTATCGGTTTGGCTATTGTCCGTTGCATCAGCGAATCCTGGGAGGGCAGGCATGAGTTCAATGGTATTGACCCCCGGTGAAATGGATCTGGTTCAACTGGAACAGATCTATCGCGGTACGTTGACGCTGCAACTGGATTCGGAGTGCCGCGAGAGCATTGAACACGCGGCCGCTCGCGTCCAACAGGCAGCTGCGGGCGACGCGGCGGTTTATGGGATCAACACCGGGTTCGGTAAATTGGCAGCGGTCAAAATCGCTCCCCAGGATACCGCTGCGATTCAACGCAACCTGGTGTTATCGCATTGTTGCGGTGTCGGGCCGGATTGCGATTCGAAAGTCGTTCGGCTGATGATGGTGTTGAAGTTGCTGTCCCTGGGGCGAGGAGCGTCTGGCGTTGGCTGGGCATTGATCGAACTGCTGACGGGGATGCTCAACCAAGGGGTAACTCCCATCGTTCCCAGCCAGGGTTCGGTGGGGGCATCGGGAGACCTCGCACCGCTGGCTCACCTGGCGGCGGTGATGATCGGAGAAGGCGAGGCCGAATTTGATAGTCAGCGGATGTCGGGTGCCCAGGCGCTGACCGCAGCTGGCTTGCAGCCGATCGTGCTTGGTCCCAAAGAGGGCTTGGCGATGATCAACGGAACTCAATTTTCAACCGCCCACGCGCTGGTCGGATTGTTTGATGCCCGGCGGATGGTTCGCGAATCGATTGTTTCCTGTGCAATGGCGACCGACGCGATCATGGGATCAACCCAACCACTGGAACCGGAAATCCATCGGCTGCGAGGCCATCGTGGCCAAATCGATGTCGCCGCTGCAATCCGCGACCTGATGCAGGGTTCACAGATTCGCGAAAGTCACTACGACGGCGACACCCGTGTGCAGGATCCCTATTGCATTCGCTGCCAGCCCCAGGTGTTGGGTGCAGCGTTGGATTTATTGCGACAAGCCGCAGCGACACTGGTAATTGAAGCCAACGCCGTGACCGACAACCCGCTGGTTCTATCCGATCCAGATAGGATTGTCTCCGGAGGTAACTTTCATGCCGAGCCGGTGGCTTTCGCGGCTGACATGATCGCTTTGGCACTATCAGAGATCGGGGCGATCGCCCAGCGCCGAGTCGCTTTGATGGTCGACCCGGTGCTGTCGTTTGATTTGCCACCTTTCCTGACGCCGGACGCAGGATTGAATTCGGGTTACATGATCGCCGAGGTAACGACAGCGGCGTTGATGAGCGAGAACAAGCATTTAGCCAATCCATGTTCCACTGATTCGACGCCCACCAGTGCCAACCAGGAAGATCACGTTTCGATGGCTGCTCATGCCGCCGTGCGTCTGCATCGGATGAATAGTAACCTGGCGACCATCCTGGCGGTCGAGCTGTTGTGTGCCTCGCAAGGCGTCGAGTTTCGGGCTCCGCTGACCACGTCACCTCGATTGCAAGCGGTGTTGGCACGACTGAGAGAACAGGTCCCGCCGTTGGAGACGGACCGAGTTTTGTCGGGGGAGATTGCCGCCGTTTGTCAACAGATTCTGGCCGGTGAGTATGCGGACATTGCCGACGTCGATATTGAGTTTTCGAGGTCGGCCGAATGAATCCTGTTCAGATTGTCGAAGGCGATGGACCGGTCATCCTGGGGCAGCCCCATTCCGGAACCTGGTTGCCGGATGATGTGTTAAACCAGTTGAATGACAATGGCCGGTTGCTGGCCGATACTGACTGGCATATCGATCGGCTGTACGAACAATTATTGCCCTCGGCGACGATTGTGCGTGCCAACTTTCATCGCTATTTAATTGATGCCAACCGCGATCCTTCGGGAGACAGTCTTTATCCGGGGCAAAACACGACGGGGCTGGTGCCGGAAACAGATTTTGATGGGCAACCAATCTGGAAAACAGGTCACGAGCCGACGGTTGCCGATGTGGAATTGCGGTTGAGGAAATATCATCAGGTTTACCATGCGGCCTTGGATGCTCAATTGAAGCGAGTTCACGATCGATACGGCGTCGCCTTGCTGTATGATTGCCACTCGATCCGTTCGGAGATTCCCTTTCTGTTTCCAGGACGGCTACCTGATTTAAACGTCGGTACCGACAATGACCAAACCTGTTCCAGGGAAATTGCCATCCTGGTCGCTGAAGAGTGTGCAGCAGCGAGCGATTTTTCTCATGTGATCAACGGTCGGTTCCGCGGCGGCTGGACGACTCGATATTACGGTCGACCTGAATCGGGGTGGCATGCGGTGCAAATGGAGTTGGCTCAAATCAACTATTTGAAAACCGAGCAGCCCCCGTTTGACTATGATCAAGCCAAAGCGACGCGGTTAAGGCAATGGTTGGGGCGGCTGCTGGCCAAGCTGGAGCAACGGATGTTGCAGCTGGATTCGTAGTTTAGAAGTTGCAAATTTTTGGAAGCCCGACGCGTAAGCGAGGGAAAAACACGGATCGGTGTAGCCCTCGCTCACGCGTCGGGTTTCCATTCCCAAGCAAAAGTATCCAACCGTTAACGGTCGGTGCCAAGCCGATTGGCAATAAGCAAGATTGAGAATCCAACCATGAATAATCCAAGATATGATTCGCGGGATGTATTTCCGCCAACCGGGACCAAGCTGAATGCCAATAGCTGGTTGACCGAAGCCCCCTTGCGGATGCTGATGAACAACCTGCATCCGGATGTTGCTGAAAAACCGCATGAGCTGGTGGTGTATGGCGGTATCGGGAGGGCGGCAAGAACTTGGGAGGATTTCGACAAAATTGTGGCTACGTTGAAAACACTCGGCGACGAAGAAACGTTGCTGGTGCAATCGGGCAAGCCGGTAGGCGTATTTCGGACGCATGTTGATGCACCGCGGGTACTGATCGCCAATTCCAACCTGGTCCCGCACTGGGCGACTTGGGAACACTTCAACAAACTCGACCGCCAAGGACTGATGATGTATGGCCAGATGACGGCCGGATCCTGGATCTACATTGGGACCCAGGGCATCGTGCAAGGAACCTACGAAACGTTTGCCGAAGCCGGGCGGCAGCACTACGACGGCGACTTGACCGGCAAATGGATTTTGACGGCCGGGCTGGGCGGCATGGGCGGCGCCCAACCGTTGGCTGCCGTTTTTGCCGGTGCCTGTTGCCTGGCGGTTGAATGTGATCCAGGCCGAATTGATTTTCGCCTGAGAACCAGGTACCTGGATGAGAAAACTGAGTCGTTGGACGAAGCCCTGTCGCTGATCGAGTCCTGGACTGCAGCCGGAGAAGCCAAGTCTGTGGGGTTGTTGGGAAACGCAGCCGACGTATTCCCGGAGTTGGTCAAGCGTGGCGTGCGGCCTGATATCGTCACCGATCAGACATCCGCCCATGACCCGATCCACGGTTATCTGCCTCAGGGCTGGACGGTTTCGGAGTGGTTTGAAAAACAGCAGACCGATCCAGCTGCAGTTGAGGCGGCGGCTCGGGCTTCGATGAAAGTTCAGGTGGAAGCGATGGTTGCGTTCCATCGTTCGGGAGTTCCGACAGTGGATTACGGCAACAACATTCGACAAGTTGCGCTCGATGAAGGGCTGAAAGATGCGTTCGCGTTTCCCGGGTTTGTGCCAGCCTACATTCGGCCTCTATTCTGTCGTGGGGTTGGTCCGTTTCGTTGGTGCGCGCTCTCAGGCGACCCGGAAGACATTTATCGCACCGATGAAAAGATGAAGGAGCTGTTTCCCGACAACGAACACCTGCATCGTTGGCTGGAAATGGCACGGGAGCGAATCGCGTTTCAAGGATTGCCCGCACGAATTTGCTGGATTGGGCTGGGCGATCGACACAAAGCGGGGTTGGCGTTTAATGAAATGGTCCGCAATGGCGAACTGAGTGCCCCGGTGGTGATCGGCCGGGACCATCTCGATTCGGGTTCGGTAGCTTCCCCCAACCGGGAAACCGAAGCAATGAAAGATGGTTCCGACGCCGTCTCCGACTGGCCACTGTTGAATGCATTGTTGAACACGGCATCGGGCGCGACCTGGGTTTCGTTCCATCATGGCGGCGGGGTGGGCATGGGATTCTCGCAACACTCTGGCGTGGTGATCTGCTGCGATGGAACCGAGGCCGCTGATCGTCGAATTGAACGAGTGCTGTGGAACGATCCAGCCACTGGAGTGATGCGTCACGCCGATGCCGGCTATGAGATTGCCACCGAATGTGCCCGCGAGCATGAATTGAACCTGCCCGGAATCCTGGACTGACAGGATGCCCGTGCCAGCTACTGATCCCGACGAAGAAAGTCACCAGCGTCCCAACGACTGGCGGACGATCCCCAATCTGATCACGGGACTACGGGTGATCGGATCCCCGTTGTTGATTGTGTTGGCTTGGTGGGGACAGGTAACAGCAATGGGAGTGTTGCTGGCCGGTCTGGTCCTGACCGAATGGCTGGACGGATTTCTGGCCCGGCGTTGGCGGTTGGAGACGGCCACCGGAGCGCGGCTGGATACCGTCGCCGATGCGGTGTTTTACTCGTCGATGTTGGTTGCCTTTGCCTGTCTCAACTGGCAACAACTGGTGGCCGAGTCTGGCTGGATTGGGATTGCGATCATCAGTTACCTGGCGAGTTGGCTGGTCAGTTGGGTCAAGTTTGGCAAGTTGCCCAGCTATCACACCTGGATGGCCAAAGCGGCCTGGTTGATCGTGATCCCGGGAATTGTGTTGCTGGTTTTGGGGTGGGACGCGATCGTGTTCCGGGTCGCGATGATGTTTGTGGTGGTGACCAACCTGGAAGCGATAGGAATTACGCTGCTTCTGAAGCAACCGCGAGTGGATGTTCGCACGATCTGGAGACTGCGAACAACGGAGCGAAAGTAGAGCGGTGTCGCTTGCCGTCGCAACTCGGCAGAAATGTTGAGACGACACCCTCACGCTCGCGCGCCACTAATACAAGCCCGAATCGCCAGCCACCGGCCCCCTTCGATCGTAGGCTTGAAAAGTCCACCCGTTAACGCGTTTAAAAGTTGCACGCTTTTTGGGAACCCGACGCGCAAATTTTGACGTTTCACGTTGTCGTCTTTTGCTTCGCGAACGCTCCAATCGCTAACTTTTGTGGAAGGCTGACTTTTCTGTCCAGCTGAATTCGTTGGCGCTCGTGTTGAATTGTCGATTGGCTCGTTTTCTGCAACACGCATCTTGTTGATCATGTTTATCTTGTCCATCCTGTCCCTTTTTGGACCCTTGATCAGAATGGATAGCGCGCAAGATTCACCTCGAAGTTTGACAGGATGTTCAGGATCAACAAGATTGACGAGATGCTCGCTGGTAGTGGATCCCTGAGATTGAGAATCAAGTGAACGAGAAATCTTTCGCGGAGAGGCTGACGTTTTTTTTTTTAAGTGGCGGTCTGGAGGAAGATACTCTCCCTCGGGAGAGTCGGCCTGTCAGGGCCGGAGAGGGGACTCAGGAACCCTCCCCTCGCTGTGGCTCGACCCTCCCGCGAGCGGGAGGGTGTCGACACTACTTTCGCGGAGAGGCTGACATTTTTTGGCGAGCGCGGGTAGCTTGGGCCATTGGCCCGAGTCTGGCAAGGCTTCGCCCAACTTTGAGTAT
>CAZJEK010000352.1:0-5937 GCA_964545005.1 uncultured Pirellulaceae bacterium | reverse complement strand
CTCCAGGAAGCATCTCGTCAATCTTGTTGATCCTGAACATCCTGTCAAACTTCCAGGTGAAACTTGTGTGCACAGTCCATTTTGAGGAAGCGGCCAAAAAAAGGACAGGATGGACAGGATTAACATTGTCAACAAGATGCGTTTTGCAAAGAACGAGTCAATCGACAATTCAACACGAGAGTTAACCAGTTCAGCGGAAAAAAATGTCAGCACCGTTTCACTGAGTACGAATTGAAACCGCCAGTCGCATCAGCACACTTGAATTGATTTCAACCTGTGCGCCCCCAGCACCGGGCTCGACTCAAACCGCATCTTTATCCGCATCGCGATTGGATTCACTGGTGGCAGTTTCCTCACGCGGCGATGCGCCGGTTCCGGGAACCAGGAGCGGGCCGGGTGAGTTTTCGTCGATGATCTGCTTCAGCTCTTCGTGATCAATCGATTCAACTTCAATCAACCGCTCGGTCAACGCAATCAATGCCTGCTTGCGAACTTGCAGCGTTTCGCGAACCTTTTCAATTGCCTCGTCGATGATCATGCGGACTTCTGCATCGATCTTTTCGGCCGTGCTGTCGCTGTATTCGCGAGCAGAGAGTCCACCCGAAGCTCCGGCCAGAAACGGGCTGCTACGATCCTCCTTGAAATTGATTCGGCCCAGCGAACTCATGCCGTACCGCATCACCATCCCGCGAGCGATATCAGTAGCTCTTTCGAGGTCATTGGAGGCACCGGTGGAAATGTCCTGGTAAATCAATTCCTCGGCCAACGTTCCCGCCAGCAGAATCTGCAATTGGCTTTCCAATTCGCTTTTGGTCACCAAGTAGCGATCGTCGGTTGGGCGTTGCATCGTGTATCCCAATGCAGCCAAGCCACGGGGAATGATGGAGACTTTGTGCACCGGATCGGTGTTGGGGAGGCTGTAGGCGACCAGGGCATGTCCGGCTTCGTGATAAGCGACACGCTGTTTCTCGTCCTCGTTCATCACCCGCTGCTTCTTTTCCAATCCAGCGGTTACCCGTTCGACACCTTCGTTGAAGTGCTTCATCTGGACCGTCGAACAGCCACCGCGGGCGGCCAGCAAGGCAGCTTCATTGACCAGGTTGGCCAATTCGGCACCGGCAAATCCTGGACTGATGGCGGCTACCTGTTTCAAGTCCACGTCACCGTCAAGTTTCACACTTTTGACGTGGACTTTGAGAATGGCTTCTCGCCCTTTTACGTCGGGGCGATCAACCAGCACGTGTCGATCGAAGCGGCCCGGTCGCATCAACGCCTGGTCCAGCGTTTCGGGGCGGTTGGTTGCCGCCATCACAATCACGCCGCTGTTGGATGCAAATCCATCCATTTCAACCAGCAACGCGTTCAAGGTCTGTTCGCGTTCATCGTGGCCACCGACGGCGCTGCCACCACGGCTCTTGCCCAGGGCGTCCAGTTCATCGATGAAGATAATGCAGGGCGCTTTCGCTTCGGCTTGTTGAAACATGTCGCGAACTCGCGCCGCACCGACGCCGACAAACATCTCGACAAAGTCGCTTCCCGAGAGACTGAAGAAGGGTACGCCAGCCTCCCCAGCGATGGCTTTGGCGAGCAACGTTTTTCCGGTTCCGGGAGGGCCAACCAGCAACACGCCGCGAGGAATCTTGCCGCCCAGCTTTTGGTATTTTTCCGGATTCTGCAGAAAGTCGACGACTTCCTTGACCTCATCAACCGCTTCATCGATACCGGCGACATCGCTGAACAAAACCGCCAGATCATCGTCGGCCATCAACTTGCCACGGCTGCGCCCAAACTGCATCGGTCCGCCAGCTCCGCCCAGCCGCCGCATCATGAAATAGAACAGCGCGACGATGACGAGCATCGTGATGATGAATGGAGCATACTGAGCCAACACGCTCGGTTGCGAGTACCAGTACCTCATGTTGGTCTGGCTGATCAGTGATTCCAATTGCCGATTGACGTCCGGAACCGGGCTTTTAGCAACCTCGAACTTGATTTCCTTGAAGGGTTCTACCGTTGCTTTGTCGCTATCGATTTCGCGAAATTCGACCTGGCCCTTGATCTTCCGATCCGACAGCACCAGTCGGCGAGGATTGCGAAACTCGTGGGTCACGGTTTTCGATTTGCGGACCGACAGCTTGGCGTCCGGGTTGACCGGTTGTCCGTCATCGTCGTACTGGGTGATCTCGAGCAGATCCTCGAGGGTCTTGTATTCGACATCCCGGGCCTGATTTTGAACCAGAACCAGCAACAACGCGATCGCAATGAAAGTTACGATGATCAGCACAAACCAGACGGATGAGCTGTTGCGATGGTCGTTGCCTCGTTTATCCGACTGTCGATCGGAACGGCGTTTTTCTGTCTGACGATTGGGTTTTTCGTCCATGGAGTAACGCTTTCTTGGGGTAAGTTGAATGGGAATCGTGGGGCGTTGCGATCCGATCAGCAACGTGCAAACGGTACGCCAACCAAGCTGGAAGGTTGGCCAACGCCAATCCATTCGCTGCAAGCAGTACCGTGGGGGAACAGATTCCGTCATCCACTGGAATACCATTGATCGTAGCGCAAGGCCAAAAAGTCAACCGGTGAGGGCATTTTTCACCGAGTTCGGTTCGCCTTGCCGGTTTTTTGCCGCAAATTTAGAATGGTCGTGTGGGTTGATGGCAAGCCGTTCCCAAACATCGCCTACGTTGCCCGAGGGCATCAACTGAACTTCTGGTGATGCATTTTTTCAACACGTTCCTTTCCCCACGAAACAGACCCAGTTGATGACGTTGAACAGGAATATCGCCATTCTCGGTTCAACGGGAAGCATCGGTACCAGTGCTTTGAGAGTGATTGAAGCCGTCGACGGATTTCGGCTGGTTGCGATCACCGGTTGCCACAACCTCGAACTGCTGATCCAACAGGCTCGCCAATTCGAACCGGATTACGTCGTCGCAGCCAACATCGAAGCCGCTCAGGAGTATGGCGTTTCACGGTTGCAATCCGATTTGCCGACCAAATGCCGGCTGTTGACTGGCCCCGAGGCACTGCAGCAGGTCGCCACTCTGGAAGAAGTCGACACCGTGTTGGCGGCGATTGTGGGAATTGCCGGACTCGATAGCACGCTGGCGGCCGTCCAGGCAGGCAAGCGCGTGGCTTTGGCCAACAAGGAATCACTGGTCGTCGCCGGACATCTGTTAACCGCCATCGCGGAAGAAACAGGGGCTCAACTGTTGCCCGTCGACAGCGAGCATAGTGCGGTGTTCCAGGCACTTAAATCCGGATCGCACTCCGAAATCCAACGTGTCATCCTGACAGCCAGCGGTGGGCCGTTTCGAGAAACACCGGCCGATCAGCTGAAACAAGTCACCCTGGAGCAGGCATTATCCCATCCAACCTGGGACATGGGACGCAAGGTTTCGATTGATTCGGCGACCATGATGAACAAATCGCTGGAATTAATCGAAGCCAAATGGCTGTTTTCGCTTGCTCCGCAGCAGCTGGATGTCGTGATTCACCCTCAATCGATCGTCCATTCGCTGGTAGAATACATCGACGGGTCCTGTATCGCCCAACTCAGTCCCCCAGATATGATGTTGCCGATTCAGTATGCCTTTACGTATCCTGAACGGAAGGCGGGCCCTTGCCCATCGCTGGATTTAACCCAGGCGCTGCAGCTGACTTTTTCTCCACCTGACACCTCCCGGTTCCCAGCCTTGGAACTGGGCTTTGACGTCGTCAAGTTGGGGGGAAGTTGCGGAGCCATTTTGAACGCTGCCAACGAAGCCGCTGTGGACGCGTTTATCAACCAACAAATTGGATTTACCGACATCGCCGTTGCTTGTCGCGAAATCCTGGAACAACACCATTACGACCCCTCGCCCGATTTGGCTGCAATCCTCGCCGCTGATCGATGGGCCCGACAGGAGATGACCCAGTGGATCACTGTTTGATCAATAGCTTTGAATTGCTTGCCGCCGGCAGCTTTTGGGCCGAGCCAGCCAATTACCTGGCGATCCTGAAAGTCGTCTTTGGTTTGGGAGCGGTCATTTTTGTCCACGAGCTGGGCCACTTTCTGGCTGCCAAATATTGCGGCGTCAAATGCGACAAGTTTTATGTCGGATTCGACGTGCCAATTCGGCTGTTCGGGCAAACGATCATTCCCGGGAAACTGTTCCACTTCCAGTGGGGCGAAACGGAGTACGGAATTGGTTCGATCCCGTTGGGTGGTTATGTGAAGATGATGGGCCAGGATGACAATCCGGGCAATGTGGAAGAACAAGTCCGCGACTCGCTGGTTGAAGGCGAGACCACCGAATCCGCGATTCTGCCTTCGGGAATGATCGATCGCAGCAAGTTGGACCCGCGTAGTTTTATTGCCAAATCGGTTCCCGAACGAATGCTGATCATTTCCGCCGGCGTTGTGTTCAACTTGATCTTTGCGGTTGTATTTGCCGCGATTGCATTTGGGTCGGGCGTGAAATACGAACCCGCCGTGCTGGGCAATGTCACCGGTGGAGGTCCTGCCTGGAAACACAATCTGGTCGGCGCCAAAGTCATTAAAGTCGGCGACCGGGAAATTCGCGATGATGAGTATTTCCCCTATTTGAGTTTCGCCGAACGCGTGGTGTTCAACGGCGACGAATCAAAGATCTCGCTGACCGTGATTCCGCATGGCGAGACCGAACCGGTCACCAAATCGATCACCCCCGAAAAAGGGTTTCGCCGTGAGATGCCTGATTTGGCGATGATCGGTGCCGAGGCCAGCCTGGTGCCAGTCATTGGTGAGCAATTGACGATGGAGGGTACTCCTGCAGCCAACGCCCAGCCGCCGCTGGAGGCGGGTGACAGGATTCTGGAAATCAACGGAACGCCGGTTGAGTCTGAAATCGACCTGCGGCAAGTCTTGGCCCGCGACGCCGATAAGCCTGCTACGTTTTTGTTGGAACGAACGACTGGCAAGGGTAAAAAACAGACAACTGAAAAGATCACATCTGTCATCCAACCCTACCCCACACGCGAAGTCGGGTTTGGCCCAAAATGGGGACCGATCGCGGCGATCAAAGTCGACTCGCCGGCCGAACAGGCCGGACTGAAAGTTGGCGATGAAGTCGTTTCAATTAACGGACAGGATCGCGGCAGCCTGTTGACCGTAGACCAACGCATGATTGATGCGATCAAATCCGACCAGTCGATCACCTTGCAAGTCAAACGCGATGGCGAGACGATCGACGTTCCGATCAGTCCAGTAATTCCGAAGTTATTTCCGTTTCCAGGTCCCAACAAGCCAGTCGCCGTCGATTCGCTGGGCGTCGCGATTCCATTAACCCTGGAAGTTGAAACTGTGATTCCTGGTGGGCCGGCCGACAAAGCCGGCTTGCAACCGGGGGATCAGCTGGTTTCCGTTGACTATTCGCTGTCCGAAGAACAGCAGGAAATGGATCGTTATGAACGATTGAAGGATATGGACCCGATCGTGCTTGGCGAACCCGGTAAAGAAACTTCGTGGGCGGAAGTGTATTTCAATGTTCAGTCGATGGAAGTCGGGACGAAACTGCAGCTGGTCGTGGATCGAAATGGGACCCAGAAAACGTTGGAGCTGACGACCGAAGAATCGGACAAGTACTTCCAGCCGAAACGTGGTTTCTACCTGGCTCCGTTGCAAGTCAGTTATCAATCGAAAGATTGGCTGTCGGCGTTTAAATACGGATTCTTGCAAGTCGGTGAGGACCTGAAACGGGTCGGCAAAACGTTGAGCAGTCTGGTGCGGGGCAAGATCTCTCCCAAGAATCTGGGCGGCCCGGGGACCATCGCTGTGGCGGCAACTTCGGAAGCCACCCAGGGAACATCGCGGTTGTTGTTGTTCCTGACCTTCTTGAGTGCCAACTTGGCGATCGTCAACTTTCTACCGATCCCAGTTCTGGGTGGCGGCCACATGATGTTCCTGGCTTACGA
>CAZJEK010000351.1:0-5994 GCA_964545005.1 uncultured Pirellulaceae bacterium | reverse complement strand
GTAACCGTCGAATCGCATCAATGGGTTGGCATTGAACAATAGTGTCGTCACACTTGCCATCAAAGCCAATTGGAAAGAAAAATCGGCAATCTGACCTTCCGAATTCGCCCAAACCAAAATTGCGATCGCCGCAATCAGCAACTCGACATACATCCCAGCCGCAGACACGACCATTCTCTGCCACCGATCCTGAAACCGCCACATCGACGTTACGTCAACAAACGCCAGCGGCGTGAACAGCAACAACAGCACTCCCGCTTGAGGCACTTCGCCACCATACCGTTTGCAAGCCAAGCCATGCGCCAGTTCGTGAACGATTTTCAGCGCTAACCATAATCCCAGCAGCCAGATCCAACCGCTGCCTGACAGGATGCCGCGCATCGAGCCACCGACTTCTGCCCACCGTCCAACGACAACAACAGTTGCCATCGCGACAATCATCAGCCAGACCGCAAAAAACCAGGCCGAGAACAAACCGTTGCCCAGCAGCGACAACCGATCGAGCAAGCTATTTGGATTGAAGAGCGGAATTCGAATGGAGATCGGATTCAACCAAGCCAGCTTTTTCGACCGGTCCAAACGTTGGGCCTGTAGATTCAACCGAGCGGCATTGTCCTGCTTGTCTGAAACTGCCAAATTCTGCTGAATCAACCACTCGGATACTTGCTCAACGCGTGCTTGAGCTGGAGCCAATTCGATCCCCGACGTGACCAGCTGATCGATGACCTGCTGGCCCGTCCGTTGGCCATCCAGCAACACGATCACTTCGTACTCAGATTGGCCGACCCGAAAAAACTTTTGCCGAACGGGATCTTCGATAGCAATGTATTGGTGCCCCGCTTCCTGGCCCACCTCGAACCTCAGATCCGAACGCACGGACAAAACTGCCGACAGGGCGGCATTGTCCTTAAAGCTTTCGAAAGTGGATTGGGGGACGGAGTTCATTGGGCTTCTTCATTCGGTCGGCAGCAAACAAGTTTCGATACAGCTTCAACCCTTACCACACGGACCAACAGCGAACTGATTCCCACGGACGGTGGAACAATCGCCACCCCAGCGTGCTCCAACCGGTGTCAATTTTGGCTCGACCGGCCATTCCGGGTTTCAGTAATCGGTCTGCATTGTCAATCTGGACCTCCGCCACAAAAACTGATTCCTCATCCCGAACCTCCGCCCGTAGATTCACTTTGGAAACGTTGCCGGCAAAACTGCGAAAGGGAAAGGAGTTCAGCTTCAAATCAGCCGGCATTCCGCTGGCAACGAACCTGATCTCATCTTCCGGCACCTCAACTTCGGCCACCATCTTTTCCAGTGGTGCGATTTCAAACAAAGTCTGCCCAAGTTCAACGGCGGCCCCTTGAGCTTTGTCCAGATCACCAACCACAACCCAACCATCGATCGGGCTGCGGATGTCAAGGTTTTCCAAACGTTGCATCAATAAGTTTCGTTCGGCTTCAAATCGTAGCAGCTCACTCTTGGCAATCTGGGATTGAGCGATATTGCCCTGGGCCAATGCCAAGTCTCGCCGTTTTCGAGCCCCCTCCAGTTCAGCTTCAACGCCCGCCAATTCCATTCGAATCTGTCTTCCGTCCAACCGGGCAATCACCTGGCCAGCGGCGACCAGTTCTCCCGTCTCAACCAGCGACTGTTGTAGAATCCCTTCGTACGGCGCCGCAATGAATCGACGAGAAACCGGCTGCAATTCACACTCGCAGTTCATCCGATAAGGAACCGGAATCAGCATTGCCATCAACAACAAGCCGGCGATGGCTGCGATGGTTCGTGACGTCACGTCTGAGCAACATTTCGCTGCTGGTGTCTCGTGCGCCTTGAGAACCATGGCCAGGTACCCGGCCAACATTTCGCACAGGCCCTCCAGGTAGCTTACGAGCGCGTCATCCAAGGTCGCCTGCTGGGACTGACAGACAACCACCGCCCCCAGGTAGCCATCACCAGATGTTTGTAGCGGGACAGCCAGACCACACTGTTGTTGGTAGGAATTGCACAGTTGCTGGAACACCAGACTCGACTCCGAATCGCCAAAGCCCGTTTTCGAAAACACTTGTGTCGATTGTTTCAGCAGCGGTTGCCGGCAGGCCGAAAGCAAAACTCTCGCGGCATCGCTACGATCATCAATTTGTTCAACGCCCGAGATCGCGGCCAGCTGTAAATCGCTGGGCTCGCCTCCAATTGCCACAGCGACCAGCGATGCGCCAGATAGTCGCTGTATCTGATTGACGATCACCTTGGCTGATTCAGCGACCGAATCGGTGCGATTCAATCGGTCGACGACCGCGAACATGTCAGTCAACGATCGGTTGCGCTGCTGCACGAGTGCCAGTCGACGGTTGTTGGACCACCGTTGAACCGCGGCTCGGATCAATCCCAGCAGCCATTCGATCCGCAGTTTAGATGCACGTGAAAGTTGAAATGCGCCAACCAGCAACGCCAACGGCTCGTCATTCAACTCATTGGGCAAATCGAAAGCGGCGAATCCGAGATCACCCGATTGCGAGTACAGATTAACGCCAGGGCTCGCCGACCATCGCAGCAGGTCTTCCTGTTCCAACGAAACCGATGAATCGAAAAACGGCCTAACTTTGAACTCATTCGAGTTTGCTTCTCTTGTGACCAACCACAATCCCTGGCAATCTGAATGTTGCTGGATGATCGCTGCAACCTCAACCAGCAACTCGTCCAGCGACGGTGCGATCTCAACAAGCACGTCCAGCTGCTTGAGCAGGCTGGCTTCCCGGCTATTGGTCTTCAGTTTTCCGACAGCGCTTGCCAAACTGTTGACGGATACAGGATCCGAAGGGGACGCGAATGAGCCCGAGGGGAATTCGGGCCAATCGGAACATGGCTGCGGGGAGCTGGGCATGATGATTCGTGAACGGCCAGTCGCGGAATGCGACGATTCTAGATTTTCAAGGTGACGCTTTCGCCACTGCGAATTTCGTGGTTCGGGTTCTCAATCATCAACTTGATTTCAATCGTGCCACTTTGCGCATCGGTCTCGACGCCAACCCGATATAACGTGCCGGTTACCGTTTTGCCATTGCCAAGTTGAAGCTCAAATTCTGACCCCGGCTGGAAGAGACTTGCCTGGCTGCCTGGAACAGCAAACGTCGCCAACAGTTTGTCGACCTGGATCAGCGTCACGACATCGGGGTGCAGTGGGGACAGGTATTCTCCCTGACGTCGATGAATCGTTGCGACAACACCCGAGATTGGTGCGGTAATGGTCCGCCGCTCCAGCTGAACTTCGGCGCGCTTCATTTCAACTTGCCGAACGGCCTGTTCTTCTTTGACCGAAAGCAATTTGGCCTCCGCGATCGACAACTCCATTTCAGCACGAATCACTTCGCTCTCGCTGGCATGGCCGTTGGACTGCAACTTTTTAAGTCGATCCAGGATTGCCTGGCGTTTGCTCAGTGTTTCGCGGGCCGCTGTAAGCTCACTTTGATTGTTGGCAAGTTTCTCGGCAATCTCCATCTGCAACTGCTGGACACGCTGGTCCAGGCAAGCGATTGGATCTCCTTCGTTGACATGATCGCCCTCTTCCACATTCAATTTGGCGATGCAACCCGTTTCATCACTGGCCAGTTCGATCCGCTGGAAGGGCTCGACAAAGCCATCGATTTGACCTTGAGCAGCAGCAGTCAAACCAAGTGCCGCCGCAACAAAACCAAGGATCGCGATCCAGGAATGATCGAAGTAGGGTGCCCGGGTAATATTTGGATTTGGAAACATGGCGCAAAAGTCTCGGTACGGAAACAGCAAAGCTCTCCAGAAACGTAGCCTACTCCGGGAACCGAGTTGCCAGATGTTGCCGATTTGCCACATCGCGCCGAATACCAGTCGCTACCTCCAACCCAACCGGCATAACCCGTCATCGAAGTCTCACGGCAGAATTTGATAATCGTTGAGGAGAAAACCGCATCAAGTTTCGCTTGACGTAAGCTTGCGTGTCGCTGCCGTTCCGTTCCGCCCACAGGCAACGGAGTTTAGAAGCTGCACTACTTTGGAAACCCGACGCGTAAGCGAGGGAAAACCCGTAACGGTGTCGCCCTCGCTCACGCGTCGGGTTTCCATTTCCAAGGTAAAAACGCGACTGTGCAACTTCTTAAGTTGAGCGTGCGTTGCGCCTCCAATAAAGATGCCAGATGATTCAAAAGCTTGATTATCCCGTTGTTTCAAACTCACCGGTTCCGAAAGCGCCACCGCCGGGATGTCGACAAGACTGCGCAATGACCGCCAGCTGGATCGATTCAGTTGAACAACTCAAGCGATTGGTGCCAGACTGGCAGCAGCTGGTTGAAGCGGCTGTTCATCCCAATGTGTCGTTCGCACCCGAGTTTTTGATTCCGGCTTGGGAATACCTGGCAACCGACCCTGTGCGGATCGCAGTCGTTCGCGCCCAGTCTGACAATTCGCTGGTCGCATTGGTCCCAATTGTGGCAACTCGTTTCTTTTGTCTTCCAATCAAGTCGGCGAAAATCTGGCATCACGATCAATCGTTCGACAACTCGCCATTGATCCATCGTGACTCTATGGAATCAGCGTAGGGTAGTATTCTGACGCTACTGAAGCAGGACGGATTCAAGCTGTTCGGTTTGGATTTGATCACCGCCACTGGACCCTTGGCCAGCGGTCTGGACCGGGCCATCGAATCGACAGCGACTTCAGTTTGGTTGCGCGACCAATTTGAACGAGCTGCGCTGCGCCCCGCCGAAACCTTCGAAGCCTATTTTTCGGCGCACGTCTCAAAGAACAACCGCAAAAAGAATCGCCGCTACCGCAAACAGCTCGACGCGTTGGGAACGGTGAAAGTCGAAATCGCCGACCAGCTCGACAGCATCAAAACAGCCGTCGGGAATTTCCTGCGACTGGAATCATCCGGCTGGAAGGGCCAGCAACGCACTGCGTTGGCCAGCGACCCCAACAGTCAAACCTTTTTTGAATCGATGGCCAGCCAATTGGCTGAACGAAACGGGATTCGATTTTTGACCCTTTCGTTGGACGGGGCTCCGATCGCAATGATCTGCGATTTGCACTCCAGCGGCACGGTATTCGCCTATAAAACGGCTTACGATGAAGCCTACGCGGATTACTCCCCCGGGATGTTGGCTGAAATCGAGAACATGCAACACCTCCACCAGTTACCGGTTCAGCTGGTCGACTCATGCACTGAGCCAGGCCATCCGTTGCTGGAACGGATCTGGGGCCAGCGGGTTCCTTTTCGCAATCTGGTTGTGGCGCTCCAACCTGGAGTCGCTAATTGGGCCACCCGATGTCTGCCCATCGCCCAACGCCTGCTGCGTTCAGCCCGGTCGAAAACTGGTCGCTAGTTGGTGCCGTGCACAGCTTCTTTCCGGTAGTCGAGCTACCGAGTGAAAAAGCGTTGCGTTTGAGGGAAGCGAAAGACGCTTGAGAAATAGCAAACAGCGATGTCATCATCCATGTGGCAGTCGCCGAGCGTGCCGAACTCCACCTTCTTGCGCAACAAATACTCGGTCAGCTGGTCGCATTGAAAACGGTTTGCTACCAACTGCAAATCGAGATTGACGGCTGGATTGATTAGTGGCAACTGAAATCGGTTATTTTTTGGGCCAAAGGCCCCATCGTTTGCCTAGCCCAGCCTGAAGGGCTGGGGACAGGAATCGAGATGCCTGCCAGGGCCGAAGGCCTGCCCAATTGCGTCGGCTTGGCATTGCGGAGAGGCCGCCACTTTTAGAGTCGGAAAAAGGTAGCCTGGGCCATTGGCCCGAGTCCGCGAAGTATTCGCCCAACGTCGAGTATTCCGTGTGCGATCACGGCCGAATCGACCATGCTACGTAACTCGCGCGGACGAACTTGACTCGCTGAAGTTTCGGTCCCGGATCGAATCGCGTTTTGACTGCCGCCTTGCCGGGACCGACGATTCATTGGCCTGATTGAACCCAGGGCCTGCTTTCTTCTCGCCAGCGAGAAGAGCGCTACCCTGGGCTAGGC
>CAZJEK010000350.1:3137-6025 GCA_964545005.1 uncultured Pirellulaceae bacterium | reverse complement strand
AGCCGCCCGCATCCTCGGAATGACACCTGAGCAAGTCAGCGAGTTGCGCTCCAATAACGAGATCTTTGGTTACAAAGATGGTTCGACCTGGAAATTCAAAATGACTGAGTTGGAGCGAGTTGCCGACGAGTTGGGCATCACGCTTAATACGTCCGAAGCAGCCAAAGTTGCCGACGACATCAGTGAGAGTTTTGGCTTTGAACTAAGCGACCCCGATCTGACTCTCGATAGCAGTGACGATATTCAGCCCATCGAGGATCTGGATTCCAGCGACTACGCGGAAGACTCGTCCGTTGAGTTGCTGAATCCTGCCGACCCGACGTTGAGCGTTGGAGACGACGACAAGCTTAACCTCGACGATGACGGTGAATTGCAACTGGCCGATTCAGGGATTTTGGCGAAGGGTGATAGCGGTACTTCGAAGGAACTCGGCGACTTGCCACCGTCCGATGAAAGCATTCTGGACGACGACGATGACGAGTTATCCTTTGGTTCATCCAGCTTGAGTCTGGCATCAGAAAGTAGCCGCAAACTGGCCGACGCCAGCGACAGTGGCGATTCGATGGCGATTGCTTCGGAAACCGGTGACCTGGTCGGTAAGGACGCTCAGGAAGACGATTTCTCGATGCCCGACGATGACTTTACTTTTGCTGATGACAGTGGGTCTTTCGAGGATAGTGCTGAACTGAGCAGCGATTTTGAAGACAGTGATCAACTGATTCTCGATGACAGTGATTCCAGCACCGAAATTACGCTGGAGTCGAATGAGAGTGGAATCAATCTGCAATCCAGTGCCAGCGGCATTTCGTTGGAAGACAGTGCTCCCCTGGATTTGGGACAATCGGATATCGATGATCTGGAATTGCCGGGCGACGATGATGACATGATCGTATTGGAGGAATCAGCTGCCCCCGACGCGACGACTCAGATGTTGCAGGAAGACGATTTCGATCTCACACCTCTGGAAACCGCTAACGACGATGACTCCAGCGGATCGCAGGTCATCGCATTGGAAGATTCGGAAATCTATGCTGATGAATCCGACGCCACGATTCTTGGTGAAAGCGGTGACTTTGAAGCTCAACCGGCGATGCTGGATGATCAAGGATTTGGCCAGAGCGATTTCGGTGGCGGTTATGACATGGGCCAACCGGGTTACGACCCAGCGATGGCTCACGCAGGTCCCGCTGCGTTGCCGGAAGCACCTTACTCTTTGCTGCAGGTGCTTAGCCTTGGCGGAGTGGCGTTGTTGCTGTTGCTGGGCGGCATGATCGCTTACAACCTGGCCCAGACTCTCTGGATGCCATCCGATCAAGTCATCGAAAGCAGTGTCCTGACGACGGTGTTAAAACTGTTTGGTGGTTAGTTCTTAGCCGCCGCTGCCGGCGGACTTGAAATCGCCGTTACACCGGCAGTGCCGCTGTTCTCAGGCGGGCTTTGTGGTTACATTCGACCTTGTCATGTTTTACGATGGTCAAGGTCATGAATGCAGCAGCCAATTTGATTCACGCGGTCGTTGATTATGCGGGCGTGTTTCCACCAGCCGGTCTGCCTCTGGATCAGGTGATTCAAAACTACGCGAATTATGTAGGGGAAAATCGGCACCAGATGCTCGGTCGGCTGGTTATCCCGGCAGGGCAACTGGGGGCGTTTGAGGCTCAGGCCACCAAGCTGAATTTGTCCATTCCCCGGCAACCCTGGCCGATCAGTGCTTTGGTTCGTCCCTGGCTGCCCGGTGACGATGGCGATGCAGCCACAGATCTGGCCTCCATCCATGCGTTCAATACTCGCCAGCAGCAAGCAGGGCAGGCGGTCGTCGATACGATGGAAGTCAAAGTCGACTCAGCCGAAGCGGTCGATGCCTGGTCGGAGATGCTGCCTGAGAACCTGACAGCTTTCCTGGAGATCGATTGGCGTGAGGATCCTGGCAGCTTGCTTCAGCGTATCGCCACGGCATCCAAGCCCAACTTGAAAGCCAAGATTCGTTCCGGTGGCATGACGCCGGACCTGATTCCAGATTCATCGGCAGTGGCTCGGTTTATCGCTCGTTGTGTCGAACACGACGTCGGGTTCAAGGCGACCGCAGGTTTGCACCATCCGATTCGCGGCGACTACCGTTTGACTTACCAACCCGACGCGGAACAAGGCACGATGCATGGTTTCGTGAATGTCTTTGTGGGAGCCTGTTTGGCGTTTGCCGGTCAAGCAGATCAATCCCAGCTGGTTGAAATCCTTGACTGCAGCGATCGAGCAAGATTTGTTTTGAGCACGGCTGAAATCAAGTTTGACTCGCTGTCGATCGATGCCGAAACCGTGCGCTGCATGCGTGACCGGTTTGTTGTGTCCTTCGGTTCCTGCTCGTTTGAAGAGCCCAGCGAAGAAG
The DNA here is from genome assembly GCA_964545005.1 of uncultured Pirellulaceae bacterium. Taxonomy (GTDB): domain Bacteria; phylum Planctomycetota; class Planctomycetia; order Pirellulales; family Pirellulaceae; genus Mariniblastus. The sequence goes on along the minus strand of CAZJEK010000350.1, from coordinate 3,642 downwards.
TCACGTCGATGCTACCGACAAGTTAGCACCTGATATTTTTCACCCTGGCCGATTTTGATTCGCCGAATATTTTTGATCCATTGGAGTTTACATGGCTACCATTGATTCCACGCACGATCCCGACCGTCAATCGTGGATTGAATCTGCCAACCATCCGGGAACTGATTTTCCAATTCAGAACTTGCCGTACTGTGTGTTTCAACAGGCCGGCCAATCACCTGCGATTGGGGTGGGAATTGGTGATCAGATCGTCGATTTGCGGCGAGTCGGAGAAGCGGGTTTGTTGCCGCCAGCGGCCGTCGCTGCGGCGCGCGAGGAAGCCTTGAACGCGATCATGGCGTTGTCGGCTGCGGATCGCAAGGCGTTACGTCTGGCGATCAGTGAGTTGTTGAAATCCGACACCTCGGCCGATCAAGCTCAGTTGGCCGATTGCCTGGTGGCTCAGGCCGAGGTCACGCTGTTGCTGCCGTGTCACATCGGCGACTATACCGATTTTTATGCTTCG
>CAZJEK010000350.1:0-3127 GCA_964545005.1 uncultured Pirellulaceae bacterium | reverse complement strand
CATGCGACCAATGTGGGAAGCATGTTTCGTCCCAACAATCCGCTGTTGCCCAACTACAAACATATACCCATCGGCTACCACGGTCGCGCGTCCAGTGTCGTGGTAAGCGGCACGCCGGTCAAACGACCGGTGGGGCAACTGTCCCCTGCCGAAGAGGGCGGCAATCCGACGCGCGATGCCTGCAAGTTGCTGGACTATGAACTGGAGGTTGGCTGTTTTATCGCTCAGGGAAATCAATTGGGGACGACCATTGATATCCAGCAAGCCGAGGACTACCTGTTTGGGTTGACCTTGTTGAATGACTGGTCAGCCAGAGATTTGCAGAAGTGGGAGTACCAACCATTGGGCCCATTTCTAGCCAAGTCATTTGCGACCACGATCGCACCGTGGGTCGTGACCATGGAAGCGTTGGCACCGTTTCGCGTTCCCGAATTCCAACGGCCTGAGGGAGACCCGACGCCGCTGGATTATTTGACCAGCGCAGAAAACTCGGCTGCTGGTGGAATCGATTTGAAACTGGAAGTCAGTTTGCAGTCGGCCAAAATGAAAGCAGAAGGTTTGGAGCCGGTGTTGCTGTCACGGAGCCAATTCGCGCAGCTGTATTGGACACCCGCCCAGATGGTAACGCACCATAGCAGCAATGGTTGCAATTTGCGCCCAGGAGACCTGCTGGGCAGCGGAACCGTTAGCGGTCGGGGGCGGGATGAGCGCGGCTGTTTGTTGGAATTGACCTGGGACGGTGATATGGAGCATCCGGTTCCTACTAGTCAGCGGACGCCGGTCAAACTGCCTACTGGCGAGGAACGAAAGTTTCTGGCCGACGGCGATGTCGTCACGATCGCCGGGCATTGCCAACGTGACGGGTTCGCGCGAATTGGTTTTGGAACCTGCGCGGGACAAATCGTCGCAGCCGATGGTTGAGTGAGAGGCTTCCCGCCGACGCGCAAGTTTTGAAGTTGCACTATCGCAGTCTTTCATTGGAAATGGAAACCCGACGGGTGAGCGAGGGCTACCCTGATGCGCGTTTTTCCCTCGCTTACGCGTCGGGTTTCCAAAAGTGTGCAACCACTAAAAGCGCCAGCGATTGGATATTCCGAACGAGCGTCAACTTGCTTGCTTTTCGGACTGGTCCATCTGTGAATCAGGTCACCCGTTAATTCGTTGACTTGGCGCATCCTATCTGTTGTTCCAGCTGTTCGCGGATCAGCAGCGGTAGGAGACTTACCGCTTGCGTCGTATAATCGAAGGCCCCTTCACCACGATATTCAAGCTGAATCAATATGCGTCGTTTTTCGCCAGTCATTGCCTTCGCGTGCGTCGTTATCGGTATCATGGCCGGCTGCTCACCCGCGCCGGAGATCGTTACTCACGAGATCCCCCGTGAGCGGTCCGGGTTGGACGAATTGCGGAATCGCATGGTCGTGGCCATGTTTGAGCAACCGGAAAAAACCTGGTTTTTCAAGGTTACAGGTCCCCCGTTGGCCGTTGAGGATCGCATCGACCAAATAACGGATTTTTTTCAGGCAGTTGAGTTTGAAGAAGGCAGCCCTAGCTGGGAACTGCCGGAACAATGGTCACGAGGTGAACCGAGGCCGATGCGAGTGGCCACCTTGGTTGTCCAGCAGACGCCATTGATTGAACTGGCGATTTCTGATCTGGGGGCCGGCCAGGACAGATTGCTGAACGTCAATCGGTGGCTGGAGCAACTCCAGCAACCGCCCATCGAATTAGCTGATTTGGATCAAGTGTTGATTCAACAGGAAGGTGGGAAGAATCCGTATTTGTTATTTGACCAATCCGGCGTTGGTGAAGGTTTCCAACAGCCACCTTTTGCTGGCGGCATGGGCATGCCGCCATCCATGAGTGCCAATGAATCCGATGCCGATGAAGGGGGAGTCAAATACACGGTTCCTGGCGGATGGATTGAAGGTAATTCCTCAGCGATGGTCAAGGCTCGATTGAAGAAGTTGACCGACGCCGAAGAAGTCCTGGAGATGACTTTAATCGTCCTGCCGGCCGATAAAAACGACTGGGTGCCCAATATCGTTCGCTGGCTGGGCCAGATCGGAATGGAACTGGATGAAGATGCGATCAATCAGCAGACCGAAGAGATTGTTATCGACGGGTTACCTGGTCAACAAATCAAATTGATTGACGAATCAAAGCCGGAGGCGATCATCGGTGCGCTTGTCAAACAGGATCAGAATGCCTGGTTCGTAAAACTCAAAGGGCCGACGGCCGCGGTTCAGGAACACTTGACCGACTTTCAGCGGTTTCTGAATTCAATCAAGTTTTAAGCTTCAAATTATTTAACTGGTAAGCACACATGGCTACCGATAGTTTTCCCCAGAGTCTCGCTAAACCGACAGCTCATACTGTCTCTCGACTGACCGTTGGCGAATTGGTTCAGGCCATCGTCGCACCGCTGGCATCGTTAAAGCTGACGGTCGTGTTATTGGCGCTGGCCATATTTGTCGTTTTCGTCGCCACTTTGGAACAGACCCGGTTCGACGTCTACGACATCAAGATGAGGCATTTTCGAAGTCTATTTGTTGCGGTTCCTTTTCAGACTTTCTTTGTTCCTGCCTGGTTCCCCGAGTTGCAGAATGTGCCCGGGCGATTCTTCATGCCCAGTGGTTTCACGATTCTGGTGCTGATGATTATCAACTTGACGGCCGCTCATGCGATGCGGTTTCGGATCAAGGCTCGCGGAACTCAACTGGGCTTGGGATTGGCTATGGCGGCATTTGCCGGACTGGTCACGTGGGCCGTGATTTTCAATGGCCAGAATGCTGATGGTTTTCAGACGAAACCACCGATCTCGTATCAAGCGATGTGGGTGTTGGTTCAAATTGGTCTGCTGTTGATCACCGTAGCCAGCATCGTTGGGGCGGTGTTGGTTGGGCGAGATCGGCGCATTGAGCGAATGATGCTGGGGATCGCGGCAATCATGGTTGGCGCAACCCTGGCCATCACGCTGATCTTTGGCGACAGTGCGTTCATTGGCAATTCCGCGATGAGGATTCTCTGGCAGTTGGCCCAGGCAACGGTGGCTGCCATCATCGGCTATGCCGCTTGTGCGATGTTGTTCCACCGGAAAGCAGGAATGGTCCTGCTGCATTTGGGG
>CAZJEK010000349.1:0-6068 GCA_964545005.1 uncultured Pirellulaceae bacterium | reverse complement strand
TCAAGTTGTTGGTCCGCCAGGGCGGCAGCAATGGCGGTTTCAGCAGCCTGTTGTTGAGCGGAATCGAAATCGGCCGACAACACCAGCACACAACGTGGGGCGCCAACCGGTTCGGGCAGCCCAACAACAGCGGCGCGAGACAAATCCGGTACCGCTTGTTCGACGACTTGTTCGACCAGTTGCGGGTGAATCCAATCTGAACCACGGCGAATGGTCGAATGTACCCGTCCGACCAGCCAAAACCTGCCTTCCGGATCGAAGTAACCGGTGTCTCCCATACGGTGCCAAAGCTTCCCATCAGGATCGATCAACTTGTTTTCAGCCGTGGCCTCAGGGTTACGAAAATAGTCTCGGCAAACATGTTTTCCCGACACCACCAATTCGCCAATTTCCCCCGGCGGCAATGCAATCGAAGCCACCGTCTGGTTGCCCAATTCAACCTGCCCGTGAGTGATCGGGATCACCTGATGATCAATCAACTCAGTGGGCACGCCAGTACAAAACCCGCGTCCCTGTCCTGCCAATCGTAACCGGTCTGCGGCCTGAATGTGGCCTACCGGTTCGGCCTCGGTCGAGCCATAGGCGACCACCAGTTCGGTCTGTGGCAACCATTGTTGCCAGCGCCTCAGCTGATCGTCCGAAACGGGTGCCCCTCCGGTCAGAATCCGCCGCAACTGGTTGCCAGCGTTGCCACTCAACTGTTGGGCCACCCGGTCGATCAACGGTGGTGAAGCGGTAATCGTTGTCACGCCGTGTTTTCGAATCTGGTCCGCAATGACCGCCCCATCGACTTGATCAACGGCGCGAAAGTCCATTTCAGGGATCACTGACGTCAGGCCCGTCACCAGATTGTTTAAAGCAAACACGGGAAACATGGGCAGGTCGACATCGGTATCCTGATACGGAAACTCGTGCGATAGCGCTTCGTGTTGGGCGCGCAGGAACCCGTGAGTTCGATTGGCCCCTTTGGGAACGCCGCTGCTGCCACTGGTAAACGTGATCAAAGCGGTAGCTGAAGGGGAGACGGGGGTTGGTTGCGGATCAGCCGAGCCAACCTGCGTCTCCAAACGACTCAAGCGATATCGGGCTGGCAATCCGAGCAGGCAGCTTCCTGTGGTCACAGAGATCGAAATCGAACGCAGGTCAGCATGCAGCCAACGCAACAGATGACTTTTCCCGATTCCAATAAAGGCAGTCGGCTGGGCGTAGGCAGCGAATTGAGCTATCTGCCTGGCTGGAATCCAGGGGTCGACGAACACGGCCGCGCCTCCAACCTTGATAACCGCCAACAAGCAAACGTACAGATCGATTGACATCGGGACCATCAGAATCGCTCGCTGGCCCGGCTGAAAACCCAACTGTTGTAACCCCGTTCCCAATGCCGAAGCGCGGCGCCAGAGCTCCCCGAACGTAATCGATTGCTGGGCCTGCCGATTTTGAAATACCAACGCGGGCCGGTCGGGCAGACGGGAGGCAACCTGAGCCAGCAGCTGGCTGACGTTCTGTTCGGTTGTCGGATCCATAGGCATAAGCATTCAGTAAAGAGCAACAGAGTCTTGAATCGGACGGTTCGTAAAAGCCTGTATCGGTGCGGTACAGGATTCAATCAAATGCAAATTGTCGGATTTCGGTCCGCGAAGGTTATGGGCCGACAACCTTCGGCTTTTTTGCGGTCAATAGAAGCCCGAAGCGCAAACGAATGGACCTTTCGATGGTAGGTTTGTAAAACCACTCGCTAGCGCGTCGCGATTATCGTTTAAAGACTCCGCCTGGCGGGTAGAGCCAAAGCGAGCTACTTCCCGTGATCGCCAGAGAATGTCAGTCGAACTGGTCGACGCTGTGGTTGAATGTTCGACTGAGTTGTATTCTGCAAAACCGCATCTTGTTGATCATGTTAATCTCGTCCATCTTGTCCCTTTTTTCGAACCCTTGCTCAGCATGGCCATCCCTACGCAAGCTCCACCTCGAAGTTTGACAGGATGTTCAAGATCAACAAGATTGACGAGATGCTCTCTGGTGGTCGATCCCTGAAACGACGTATCCGGTGAATGAAAATACTGGAGAGTCGGTGGCTAGTGCCAGAATCGCTGGAGGGTTTTCCATTTCCAACCAAGATCTGCACTAATTCAACTTTCAAGGCTCTTTCCATACAACGCATACCGGCGCAGAAGATGACTTTGTCCGCCATCGAGATTGGCCGAAGGATTGCCATCGCGAATCAGGCACAGGTTTGCCTGAATCAGTTTGCGTTCCACTGCCCGCAGGTAAGCTTTGTGCATCAATGCCGTGGCCAATGACGACCGGCGATGCTCGGGCGCGATTCCAATCGACTTGTAGTTGACCGCCGACGCGTTCCGCTTGCTCAGTAAAAACTTCAACTTGGCCCAGATCGAATGCTGGCCTTTCATCGCCGCGACCGCCTGAGCATAGTCCACCAGGCAAAACAAAAACCCAACATCATCGCCGTTTGCATCGAGCGCAAACCAGACAAGCTGCGGGTCAATCAATGGTTCAGCAGCACGGTACAACTGGATGAAGTCCGATTGAGAGATATCCTGATACATCGGATTGCCGGCAAACACGACCTTGCTGAGTTGGTAAATTCGAACCAGTTCCGTTTCAAATCGGCGGTCATCAAACGCCTCAAATCGATAGCCCAACTGTTCGGCTCGCGCGACGCTATCCTGAGTGAGCGGCAACACCCTGCGAACATCGTCGATGCGGAGTGAATGAAATGAATCGACGACCTCCCAGCCGGCACTGGCCCATTGTCGAGGATAGTAGGCCGGGTTGACTGGCTCAGACAGGAATGCCGGTTGCTCATCAGGGCCCAGGTTGAAGCGATAGCGATGCCAGGTATCACCATCGATCGGTCCTACAGCACGTCGACAGCCCTCTGCGGCCAACCAATCCGTCGCTTGTTGCAAGACGTGGTGCGCCGCGTCAACATTGTCTTCCGCTTCGTAGAAACCCAGCATTCCCAACGGCTGGCCATCTGGACACTGGAGCCCTGTTGAGACTCGAGCCAGGACATGGGCTTGCCAACGACCGCTGGAATTGACCGCCGCAAAACTTCGTTGTCGGTTCAGGAATTCCGGGCGGAGCATCGATGCGGCGACATTGGCGGAGTCCTGAAAGGAAGACGTTTGCTCAGCCCAGGGCAGGGAGTTGGCGAGTCTGGTCAAGTGGTCAGCGGTTACCCGATTCGGTGGCCCTTCCTGCAAGCGTTGGTTCGAAGATCTGCTAAACTTGGCCACGGCGATTCATGGATTGAACAGTGAACTCTAGCTGGCTCAACCTGGATTCCAGACAATTTATCGGATTCATTCCGCGTGTGATCTAACAGATCTTGCTTCTTTTGATCAACATCGACCGCGGAGGATCAGCTTGACTTGATTAATAAGGTTGGTTGGTGGAATAACCTGGTTTTTGACGATCAAAAACGGCAAATTTCAATCCGTTATTGCCTTTCAGCCAGCCAGAATGGAACTTAACCGGCTCGGCAGTCCTCCAACCGCTGACGCCAAAAGGCCGATACTTTTAAGTGGTACGACATTTTCGTGGAGAGACTGATATCTTTTTTCGGCGATCGCTGGACGTAGCTTGGGCCAATGGCCCGAGTCGGTAGGCTATTGCCAGAGTTCCAGTTCTCGATTTGATCACGGCCGAATCGGCCATGCTACGAAACACGCTGAGCCACCGCCTCGCCAAACTTTACTGGCAGTTAAACGAACTTCATCACGAGTGCCCCAATGCCAATCAATTTTTTCCGACGTCCTATTCCCAAAGCTGCCCGTTCGCGACGTTCGCTGACTGGCCGACGAAATGATTATGGCGAACTTGAATCACGTCGTTTGCTGGCGACCTATTCCGGCACCGCTGATGTCGACAACATCGTGATTACGTATACCGGAGGGCTGCCGACTTCGATCGAAATCAACGGTAGCCTGGCAACGAATCCAGACGCCACGTTGGAATTGAACTTGCCTGAAAATACCGACCCCGAGATGGCGGACTTGATCACGCTGACGGGCGATACGTTTTCGCTGGACATCGATCAACTGGGCAAAGCGACTACGGTTGATGTCAACATGGGTTCCACCGTGATGAATTCGGTCAGCGCGATCGATATTACGACCGCTGAAGGTAACGATCAGGTGTTTATCAATTGGGAAAGTGACGGCAGCGACTCGAACTATTTTGACTTCGGTCGACCGGTGCACTTGAATCTCGGTGACGGCAATGACCGCATCGATTATTTTTCAGCGACGCGCGACAGCGATTGGAACCTGGGTGCTGGAGATGACACGCTGGTAGCACAACAGACGGATGGATCGTTGCCGGGCGGTGATGTTGATATGGGCGAGGGAACCGATCGTTGGCGAATTCGAAACCATCGCGCCAACGTCAACCTTCTGGGGGCAGGAGATACGACGCCAGTTCTGGGTGAGCTAAGTGAACCGTTCGTGCTGGGGTATTCCGTTGAGGGCGCTGAATGGGTGATCGCGGGAACGGAACAAGGAATACTTTCTGGCAATGCCAACGCTTACTTGACGATGGTCGATGGGGAAGAAGTGGCCAACTGGCGGATGGATGTATTGGGCTCGACGACCTGGTTTTCTGAATCGGAAACTGGCCAGTCGATTGGATTTTTCAACTTCAACGTATTCAACGGTGACTTTACAAATTTCGGTGCCGACTTTGAAGAGAACGCTGGAACGATCAACGTTCGCGCGACCGACTATGACATCAAGCTGGACTTTTTTTCAAGCGTGATTCTGGGAGGCAATGTCAATGCTGGCGACACCAGCGGGATCGCCCACAACGTCACCGTTGGCAACTTGCCCAAGCTGGTTATCTCGAATTCGTCCAGCACGACGGGGCAGGACGTATTCGTTGACCGGACGGGCTTGAACAGTGGAGCTGGTGCGATCATTTCAGGCCTGACGCCTCAGCCGATCATGATCAGCAACTTGTTTTTCGGTCAAAACTTTGTCTTGATGGGCAGCCACACGGCGGCCGACACGTTCACTGTCGCAGCAGTCGACAGTGACACTCGGCTGACGATGTACGGTAACGGTGGCGACGACACGTTTTACATTGGATCGGACGCCGGGGTTCATGGTCGATCCGATTTGGATGTGATTCGAGGATCGATCAACGCCATCGATGGAGACGGCATGGACCGGCTGGTGGTCAATGATTCAGGTAACGAACTGGGCGTTTTCGATTACCGGTTGCGCGATCATTGGGTCCACCATTCGCCGAATAATTTTCATCCCGAACGCGATTTCCAGGGAGTCTGGTTTTCCAACATGGAACAAGTTCGGGTGGAGGGCACGATGAACGCGAATCAGTTTCGCGTAACGCCATCGTTGACGACCGCCTGGTCGATCATCGGCAACCTGCCCACAATTGACGGGCCCGGTTGGGATCGAGTGATTGTCGTCCCGCCGTATTCGGTTGCCCCCGTCAAGGTTGATCTTGGCGAAAGCACCGGCAGCCTATGGTTCGGCAACGACGGCGACCCCGACGACGAGGATGAGAAGTTGATCTACTTCACGCAGATCGAAGCGGTCAAGGTGTTGAGGTGAGGCTGGCATGGTGCGAGCATAAACTGCACCAAGTGAATCGCCATGAAAATACAAGGCCTTCGCGTTGGTTTTGAATTTGCTCACGTTTGGAAACCCAACGCTTAGTTTCGAAATTGCACACTGTTGGAAACCCGACGCGTAAGCGAGGAAAAAGCACGCAGCTGTGTAGCTCGTTAACGCTTCGGATTTGAATTTCCAAGTTCAATCCATTCGCCCCGGACGGGGCCGACGTTACTAGCTCGGGGGGGAAGCCCCGAGTTTCGTTCATTTCAAATTATTCCGCCCCGGATGGGGCCGGCTTAAGCAATCGGAAACGGCTTACCAACCACGTTTCGAGTGGGAAGATTTTATCCGCTGAATAACTCATGATCGCAACCAACAAGACGGCCCACTCCGGGGCGTGATTGAATTGGGACACGATTCTTGGGGCTTCCGCCCTTGTCGTTACCCACAAATCATGCTTGTTTTTCGTTG
>CAZJEK010000348.1:5459-6086 GCA_964545005.1 uncultured Pirellulaceae bacterium | reverse complement strand
ATGGCAGGTGGAACAGGATTCTGCGCCCTCCGATTCTGATGCCTCCGTTTCAACAACGAATTGGACGCGGTTCCGAGGCCCAGATGGCTCGGGGGCGGCTGCGCCAGGCACTCAACTGCCCATCAACATCGGTGACGACAGCGTCCAATGGCGGCAGACGTTGCCGGGAGCCGGTTCCAGCTCACCCGTGATCTGGGGCGATCGTCTGTTTATCACGTCGTACGATTCCCAAAAACAGAAGTTGGCCGTTCAGTGTTTCTCGGCAGATTCAGGGAAGCCCCAATGGCGAAAGGACTTCGACGTTGCTCCTTATCGCGTCCACCCGCGAAACAGTTTTGCGTCCAGCACGGCTGCGGTTGATCAAGACCATGTCTATGTAACCTATGCCAGTCCGGACAAGGTATCGCTGGTCGCATTGGATCACCAGGGCCAGCAGGTTTGGTCTCGGGATCTTGGCTCCTGGCAATCGCAACACGGCTATGGCGCGTCGCCGTTGGTGGTCGACGACAAAGTGATCTTGTTTGTGTCGCAACAGGCCGATCAGGTCCCCAGTGGAAAGAAGCCCGGCAACAGTCGAATGATTGCCGTCCGAGCTGCGGATGGGCAGGATGTTTGGCAGTCTTCGTT
>CAZJEK010000348.1:4981-5449 GCA_964545005.1 uncultured Pirellulaceae bacterium | reverse complement strand
TGTGAGCACGCAATGGGCGGACCCGGTGACAGGGTCTTCGTTGACACCCACCCGCGCTTGTTATGCGGTTCCGACACTGGTCTCTGATGAACAAGGTCAACAGCGGTTGATCGGCTGCAACACTGGCGACGGTTTTTTCTCCATCGACCCAGCCGATGGCAAACGAATCTGGTCGGCACAACCCTTCAAGATGCGAACGGTCGCTTCGGTCGTACAAGCCGACGACCTGCTAATTGGAAGTTGTGGATCCGGTGGTGGTGGCAACTACCTGGTTGCGATGCGGATGGGCGAAGAATTGGATCAACAGCCGGAGGTCGCTTTTCAGGTTCCGCGAGCCAATTATGTTCCCACGCCGGTAAAGGTCGGCAATCGATTGTTATTGGTCACCGACAAAGGCATCGGACGTTGCGTCGACCTGAAAACTGGCAAGGTGACCTGGCAGGAGCGGCTGGCAACTGGATTCTCTGG
>CAZJEK010000348.1:0-4971 GCA_964545005.1 uncultured Pirellulaceae bacterium | reverse complement strand
CACGCCTACGTCATGGACGAAGACGGCAACTTGTTGGTGATCCGCGTAGATCAAGAATGCGAAGTTGTCGCCAAGTATTCACTCGGCGACCATTCTCGCTCCACCCCAGCGATTTCCAGCAATCGATTGTATTGCCGAACGGAATCTGAATTAATTTGCCTGGGGGAGGGCAAGTAGAGCTACTTGCCGGAAGTTGATACGGAACGTTTGCCAGCCCAACGCACGCCGGCTTCAATCAAGTGATTGGGCCCGGAGGCAGTTTCCGGATGAGGACTGAAGCAGATCACACGCCCCTTGCCAAACGTTGAGCGAATGATCGCGTGCGTGTCGATCATTGATTCAGCAACGGCCCCCTTGGTTGCAATTTCCGAGTTGAAAACAGCCAGTACTTCGTAGCTGGGCAGTTTGTCATCGTTACCTGGCACCAGCAACGGGCCTTGTCCATAGTAGACTTCAGCGGTGGCAGCGTCGTGTTGCAATGCGGCTTGTCCGCGGCTGGACATTCCGAGTGTAACCTTGCCCGTTCCGCGGGCCCAATGAGCTCGGTCCCAAACTTTGGAATTGATCAAGTCCAGTGACCAGGTGTAATGCGAGGAAGCCAAGTAGGATCCTGCACAAATGCCAACGTAACCACCACCGTTATCGACGAATTCTCGAACCAAATCCCGGCCTGACTCTTCCAGCATTCGCGACTGTTTGCTTCCCGACCCGCCAGGCATGATCAGGATGTCAAACTCGGTCAATTTACCTGCCCGGATCTGTTCGGGGCTGATTCTCTTTGCTGAAAATCCCGCGGCTGGGCTCAAGATTCGCAGCAGGTTTTTAGGCCCATTTGCGGTCCCAGTGCTGTGGTCGTAAATCGCGACCCGTAACGGGATCGTCTGTCGTGGTGTGTCTGCGGCATCCGGGTAATTCGCCAATGATCCTGACAGCGCGAACGATTTGGCCTGACGCAGTTCTTGTTGCATCGCCTGGTATGCCTGTTCCGTTGCTTGACAATGCCACTCATGCAGCTCGCTGTCTGCAACGCCCTGCTTCCGCCATGTCGTCAAATGGTCCCCAGTTTTCGTGATCAGTTGTTTTTCTACCGGCCACACATCGTCCCATATCCCGGGCAGCAGCGCCGTCGAAATCTCACCACGATCCTGCAATAGACTGTAGTCGCGCAGCGTTCTGGCAATCTCTCCAATTTCTGCCCCTCGCTGGCCCTCTAACGCATCAGCGATTTCGGGCATTGTCGGCCAGCAGGGAACGGCGACGGAAAACTTGGGGTCACCGAGGATCGTCCACATCGTGGTCAACCGCGGATCTTCGCCAGGTTTGACACCATGAAATACGGCAGCTGAAACTGTCGACGAACGGCTGATCGTGTTGTCTGTCCTGATTTTTCGTGGCAACTTATCGGCAAACCCAGTGGCAGTTCCAGGATGCGCAAAACCATCGCTGTCACAAAGGTCGCGAGTAACATTTTGAATCAGGTAGGAAATCGACAGTGGCGTAGAATAAGCATCCAGCAACTGGCAACCACGCAGGTATCGATCGCCTGACGCCAATTGCTCTGCTTGATCGCTGTCCGGGGTCGGCTCAACATTCTGTGCGACCGTGGAAAAATTTGATCGAACAATATATCCTCGGGGTGCTACCTGGGGATCGTTGGCATCGAACATTTGAAACTTGGCTGGGCCAATCTCGAACATACATGCGCCACCTTGCGCATCGATGACGCCCATGTTCGCCATCGTCTGGCGACCGCTGGCATTGGTTTTCTCCAAAAGCTGTTTTACATCTTCGACCGTCGCACAGGTTTCCAGCACCAGCCTCATGAATTGACCATTGCCTGGCCCTTGATGCTTCTTGCCATCGCCCAAATCTCGGCTAAGCGAGTTCTCAACACACAAGCCGGCTTCATTGACTCCCATCCAGATACTGTTCTTGCTGCCCGCGTTGACAACCGCGGCACCCCGATAGTTTCTTCCGCGAAACAAAATCACTTCGTTGCGAGGCGCGGACGCGAAGTCGCGATTCTTCCACAAAATCGGCCTTCCGTCGATCGTAACCCTGCCACTGATAACCGCCGTGGTACAAGCCGTTAAACAATCGGCGAAGCCGATTAATAAGGCCAAACCAACCGCTAAGCTTCTAATGCAAATCATCATCGAAACACAACCACCCAGAAACTAGTCTTTGATCATCGGATACCAGTATGATCGTTGAAGCTGGATGTGGCAATAAACGACATGGGCAACGTGAAGCGCCAATTCCTAACGCCATCTTTTGAGGTATACCAAGCGCAAAAAAGAAAGCCGATCCGCAACAGCGAATCGACTTTCCCACCACTTCCACTCTCGCGTCTATTATTGAGCATCTTTTTCAGTGTAAAGTGATTTTGAAAGTTGCTGAGCGGCTTGCAGATGACTTTCAACGGCCGACTTCGCTTCACTGACGATCGATCTCACATCGCCGTCGACGCTGCTTTCCATCGCACTCAGTTCAGCGATGAGCGCCTGATGACCGACAATCTGACTGCCGACAAATGCCATGTCACGCTCTTCTCCGTCATACCGCTGCATCATTTCCTGACCGCGTTCCATAAGGTTGGCGTTGGTTTTTTGATAAACGGAGTACAACCGTTTCAGGTTCGATTCATCGGAATTTGAAACGGCATCGTTGCTGCCAGAAACATAACCTGGCAACATGCCTTGCAGCTTTTCATTGATGCCACGGTGATCCTCAATCAGCTTTGCTGCCAGCTGCTTGAGCTGTTGGTTTTCTGTCTGATCCTTGATTCCTTCTGCCGAAGCAATCATTGCGTCGTTACAAAGCTTTAGCTTGGCGGCGACGAAACGGTCGAATGCCTGGAGGCTATTTTCATTGCTCTGACTTGATTCTGCAGCGGTTTCGAGCACGCCTCGATTTTTATCCGCCGCATCCACATCGCTGACCGAAGCCTGAGTTCGGCCATCTCGCGAATCGCCGATGCTGTTCCCAGCGGGATCACGTTCAGGTTTCGACTCGCCGGCTGAATCAGACGAAGTGTAAACTGATTCCAAATCAGTTGCCGAGTCAGTCATCCCCTCGGATTGGCTGACATCGGGTTGCGTGTTTAGCTGGCCTTGCGCCGTCTGCAACATGGGAGGTTGAATTATGTAACCCGGTTGTTGAATCCGGTGGGTCATCGTGCCCTGATAGCTGGTTCCACTGCAGCCGCAAGGTTGACTAACAGGTTGTTGAATCATCGGAGCCTGGTAAACGACGGGAGCCGTTTGCTGAATTGCCGGTTGCCAGGAACTGGAAATAACAACCGTTCCGTTGTAGCAGCCCGTCGCGTAGGTGCTGGCCGAGTTATCGTACCCAGTTGAGTTTGCGGTGTTGGGGTACTGATTTTGATATGCGTTAGCGGCAACAGCGTTGTATGCACCGGCGTAGCCATAGCTTCCATTAGTGTAGCCGATGTTATTGTTGTAGTAGCTATTGATGGGTTGGCCATATCGATCAAACCGGTCGAAGACACCACCGCCGTCGATGATGCCACCGCCATCGATCACGCCAGATCCGCGGTAACGATCGAATATGCCGCCACCGTCAAAAATTCCGCCGCCGTCAAAAATCCCAGGTCCGCCGACGCCAACTCGTAGTCGGCTGAATAGTTGACCTTCTGAGGTATCGGCGTTGAAAGCCAAAATGGTCGTTACCATGGCGAGCAAGCCAATCGTCTTTATTCGATGGATTTGCATCTTAACTCCAAGGGGTTAAAGTTCGAATCTCTTCCGCCATCGAAGCGGAAGAATAGATGTGTTGAATTTCGGTGCAGCTGTTATGCCAACGGTCAATGACCACAGGAAACCGGACGACAGCGAACTGGCACAACGGTCAGATGTGCATTGGAACGTCACCTTGGTCGTTCAGCGGTCAAGCGTACAGCAACCGTTTCTTTTTTCGTTCAACGAGAAAAGCCTCAACGCGCTAACACGTTGAGGCCTGGATTTCAAAATCGAATCAACTCATACCGAGTTTTGGTTCGCTCTTTGAGAGCGAAACGAGAGCCTAGTGCAGCGTCTAACTTAAAAATTGGGGTTGGCGAGTCAATCTTGCTCGAAAAACCAATCGCTTAATTGAAGTGCCAACCCCAAAATCAATACTTGACGCGGCACTAGTTTTCGTTGTTCGGCAAGTTTCCTGTAAAGGTAACATTGGACGTCGTCGTGCTGGCACCCGCTTCGGTATAGATCGCGCCAGCGTTGACTGCGGCAACATTGGTCGTAAAGGCTGCGTCGTTAACGGTCAGGTCATTGGCATTGGAGATACCACCACCAACTGCTTGCGTGCTGTTACCTGTAAAATCTGTTCCGTCCAATTCGGCAATTCCGGTATCCGAGTTGAACAGTCCACCACCGCTACCATTGCTCGCATTCATCGAGAACAGTGAGTCGACTGCTGAGAGGTAGCCCTTGTTGTAGACTCCACCGCCGATCGATGCGACACCAGTTGACGCGGTGTTACCGGAAATCGTGGTGCCATTTTGCAAGTACATGGCGGCACCCGTCTGATTCCACAATCCGCCACCCTGAGCAGAAGCGGCGTTGGTGGCTACGTTGGTATTGTCAAAAACGGTTGTCGCAGCGCCGGTGACATGCAGTCCGCCACCATTTCCTGGATTTCCAGTTAGCGTCACGCCAACGTCATTTCCAGTCAGGTCAGATCCGCTCATTCGAAAATACCCATCGATCAGTTCAACGCCACCGCCGGCACGAACGGCAGTATTTCCATCAACGGTCGAGTTGGTCAATGTAACCGCGCCGTCGGTGGAGAAGATTCCGCCCCCACTTCCAGCGGTCCCGTTTGCGGTGTTGTCTGAGACGGTAATCGAGTCCGCTCGGATGACGCCACCGTTGTTAAAGATCCCACCGCCACCATTATCGGCTTCATTACCCATCGCAGTATTGTTGGAAATGGTTGTTCCCGACCGGATAA
>CAZJEK010000347.1:0-6141 GCA_964545005.1 uncultured Pirellulaceae bacterium | reverse complement strand
CTGGTCGTGACCTTCCAGGAATACGAAGGAGACGCCTGGGACCCGATTCGATTGCGACTCAAAACACCAGCCTCCAAGTTGCGTGAACATGGTGCCGACTATTTGTGGTATCGATTGATTGATGCGACGGTCGATTCCTACTACCTGGTGATGGACCGAATTGCCGCCAACCTGGAGACGGTCGAAGATGAAGTGTTTGGCGAACTGACCCACGACATTCCTCGACGACTGGGAAAGATTCGCAAAGAAACCGTAGCGCTACGTCGCGCCGTCTGGCCGTTGCGAGAAGCGCTCGAACAGGTGGCTCGCGGTTCCGATGAGTTGATTCAGGACGGAACCAGAAAACTATTCGCCGATACGATTGACCATTCGACTCAAATCTCGGAAGTCAACGAAGTGTTACGGGAGTCGGTGAAAGCCAACATGGATACCTACGTTTCTCTGGTCAGCTTATCGCAGAATGAAATCATGCGGGTATTGACGCTGGTCGCTACCATCTTCATTCCTTTGACATTCATTGTGGGTGTGTATGGGATGAATTTCCAGCAGATGCCGGAACTGAGCAGTCCCTGGGGATACCCGATGGTCTGGGCTGTCATGATTCTGATCACTGGCGTGCTGTTGTTGCTATTCCGGAAAAAGCACTGGTTGTAAGATCGACTCTCGGTGGGTCGCTCCGCTTTGAAACGCGCCTTCCAATGGCGATTACAGATAATTCCAAAAGTAGCTTGAGGTTTCCCACATTTGGCCAACCTTAATACTGGCACCGCAATCGAATCCCAGGTTAACCCCCGACAGGAAAATAACCGCCATGGGTGCGATCGGGATCCAGCTAAATTCACTGTGTCCAGCATACATTTCAAGCACTTTGCGGAAGGCAAATTCAGGTGGGGACTTCATCCCGACTGCCAACACACTGATAGCCCCTCCCCCTAGCGCTGAACCACCAGCATCAAACCTCATAAACGTGCCGCTGAATTCTCTCGGCGTCAACACCGAGCCGCTGGTGACAACTTTGGCGACAAAACTCAACCCACTCAGCCCCGTGTGTTGAGCCACGAAATTGGAGAATTGAGTTGAAGACCAGGTTACGCCGCCTTTCACCACCGTAGGACCGGTTCCAGCTCCAACTCCAACCCCCGAAAACCACCGCGGGTCATCTTCGTCTACATGCTTCAACCCAACCTGAAACGCCTGTCCCTGAAGCACCAAACCTCCCCCCAGGTCATTCGATCCCACAACGCTCCAATCGCTGACCGGACATAACGTACTCATTATCCAGTTAAAGAAATCGTTGAGCCGGTCGGGGGTTGGTGGCGGTGGCGGAGTATCGTCCAAGGGCAATGGACAGATTCCTGGCGGCGGTGGACTGCCAGTAAAATTGGGAAGGTCACCGACGTAGTAAATCACCTCACCGGCATTGATCGCGTTCGGGTTCGGAATATCGACGTACTGGCCATTCAATTTTCGCTTGTAATTCCCCCAATTGGCATGAGGATCATTAAAAATGGCCGCCGAATACTTGCTGATCCAGTCGCCCGATCTGACATTGATCGAACGGTCACTATTGATCGTTACGGAGTAAGTACCGTTGCTGTACGTTTTCATAAGAAGCCTTACGGAGCCAATTTGGAGAAGCAAAACATTTTTGGTGCTGATTAGATGATGCGAGGCCCGCTGCAAACCTGTCACAGAATTTTGCAAAAGCCAAAATCAATCTGACCCGGGTTGGAGCGAACACCAGACTTCGATTCGGTTGCCGGCAGGATCACGAAACAGCAAACAATCTCCTCCCATCCGTGACCGACGTTGATAGCGAATCCGCCTGGCTTCCAAATCGGCGATGGCTTTCTCCAGCGAGGCAACTTGCCAACTGACCGTTAACCCACGGCCATCACCGGCCGGGACAGAACAGCGACTTGCATCAGCCACGCTTAAACAGGCAGCATTTACAATCGAGAACTCGACCAACCACTCCTCCAACTCAACGCCCGCCTGATTCAGCAGCCAGCGGTAGAAGTCAACCGTTTCCTGAAACGGCTCGCTGTACAAAATTGTGTTTGTGCGGATTGGTTCCAGCATCAGTTCCTCGTACAGCGTGCCCTGTTTTGGCCGTGATAAAACATTGCGACCATCTGGTTCATTGTTTGGCAACGGATTCCAGGACCGTGCAATCGAGCAATCTCGCGTTTTGGACTGGCTTGATCAGCTTCACCTCAATTTCCAGTCGAGCCTGATTCAGTTTCGGGCTACTGACAACCAACCATCTTCCGTCCGACGCGACCTCAACCGTTTGCCGGTTGACGAGAACTTGTACATCAGCAGCAGCGGCAGCCGGTTGCATCACCATTCGCCAGTCATCCGGTTGAACAGCGGCAACCGGTTGCATCACCAGCATCGATACCAGCATACCAATCCAGCATGCGACATTTTGCCAATCCGGACTCCCCAAGAGGTATTTAGAAATCATCGCAGCACCGTCGCCATCTTGCATTTTGAAAGGAACTCATCCAGTATGTCGTACGCCCTGATAACTCGCAAAGGTTGATCGTACTGATCGCGCCACAAACCAGAAGTTTCCCATGCTTAAAACGCTGTTTGTTTCCAGCCTGTTGATTGCGACTCTAACTCCAGCCTTGTCGGCTCAGGATCAACCTGTTTTTATTTCCGGCATCAACCCGCAACTGGCCCACAGCAACACGGAAAATGAAGTTGGTATCGGCGCCGTTGTTCCGTGGGCCGATTCGCTGTGGACCAATACCTATGGCCCCCACTTGCCTCACGGTTCTTCCGACAAACTGCGACAGATCGATCACAACTGGCGGATGATCGAGCGGCCCGAATCGGTCGGTGGCACGCCAGCCAACCGGATGATTCACCGCGAAACGAACCAACTGCTGATCGGGCATCATCTGATTGATGACGATGGAAACGTCAGGACCATTGATCCTCGCAACGAAATGCCCGGCCGAATTACCGCCAATGCGCGACACCTGACCGATCCCGCCAACAAGGTTTACTACCTGACGATGGAAAACGGTGTATACGAAGTTGATGTGCGCACGCTGGACGTCAACGATATTATCCGCGATCCAATCAACATTAAGAAAACCTTCCTCCCTGGCTACCACGGCAAAGGCGCCTACACCGGCTCCGGACGCGTGGTTGTTTCCAACAATGGTGAACCCGATCAAAGCGCGCCGTCTGGTTGTCTGGCCAGCTGGGATGGCGAAGCGTGGACGATTGTTGCCCGCAATCAATTCACCGAGGTCACTGGTCCCGGAGGTTTGACGGGAAATCAAACCGAAGATCGCGTCTGGGCAGTGGGCTGGGATGCCAAGTCCATTCGGTTGTTTGTACTGGAAAATGGCAAGTGGTCGAAATTCCGGCTCCCCAAGGGATCTTATACGCATGACGCCAACCATGGCTGGAATACCGAATGGCCTCGGATTCGAAAACTGACCGATGACCTGACGCTGATGCACATGCACGGGTTGTTCTTCGATTTCCCTCCCACCTTCAGCCGGTCCAATTCCGCTGGAATCAAACCAATCTGTACCTATGTCAAAATGCCCGTCGACTATGCGTGGTTCAATGGCAAGCTGGTGATCGGCAAAGACGATGCGTCCCGGTTTGATAACAGCTTTGTCCAGCAGTCACAATCCAATCTGTGGGTAGGCGAGATTGACGACTTGTCTGAATGGGGGCCCAGGAATGGCTTCGGCGGCGTTTGGCTGAACGAAAGTTTTGACGCGGGAGAAATCTCGGAACCGTTTTTGATCAATGGGTTCCGTCGGTTCAACTTGCACCTTCAGCACCGGGGCGGTTTTTCGCTGCCCGTCGAACTTCAAATCGATCGGCAGGGTGATGGCAACTGGGAAGTCTTGCGAACGATTGTGGTCGAGAAGACGGCCGGCTACGTCAACCTGGTCGAAACTGAACTGGATGCCGAATGGATTCGGCTGGTCGCCAAAGGGGCGGCCGATCAGGTAACCGCTTACTTTCAACTGACCAGCCCTTACCCGGCGCGGTCGTCGGATGCAGCGCAATTGTTTAACGGCTTGGCCGGCGTTGACGAAACCGCACCAGCGGGAGCAACGCTCCAGTTGCCCCGCGGATTACTAATGAAATTGAACGCCTTTACTGCGGACCAGCAATTTCAAGTCGATAAAAACCTGAATTTGGCAGCAGTTGAGTCCACGGAATCGGACATGAAGATTGCTGACACGATTGCAATTGCTCAGGACCAAAGGGTCGGCGTCGACAACCGATCAGCATTCGTCTTTTTTCAAGATGCCGGTGGCAGGCAGGTAAAACTTCGACTTCCCAAAGGTCCTTCAGCGTTTGATGAAACCGTCGGCCATGTCAGACATATCCGCGAGGTGGTCACCGAACGATCCATGTTGAATCTGCACGGCACGTTCTACGAGTTGCCACGCCCCCGACCTGGCCGATTTATTAATTTCTGGCAGATGAAGCCGATCTGCAGCCATCAAAAACATATTTTCGACTTTTGTTCGTGGCGTGGAATGCTGGTTTTCTCAGGGGCCAGGACAGACTATCGGGCACCGAATCAAGTCGCCAACGACACGATCGGAATTTGGCTGGGAGAAGTCGACGACCTCTGGAAAATGGGCCAGCCGAAGGGCCAAGGTGGACCCTGGTTGAATAGTGAAGTCAAACAGGGTGTTCCTTCCGATCCCTACCTGGCGTTGGGCTATGATCGCAAAACGCTAATGCTGTCCCACGCTGGTTCGCAGCCAGTCACCTTCAAAATCCAGGTCGACTTTTTGGGCACCGGCGAATTCGCGACGTATCAATCGGTGACCGTTGAACCGGGAGACACGTTGCAACATACGTTTCCGACTGGATTCGCGGCCCACTGGTTCCGCCTGGTCCCCGACTCCGACACCACTGCCACGGCAGTTTTCGACTATCAATAATTGAGATCAGGCCAGCCAAAGTCCCCCATTGTCGCCAAGTAGCGTTGACCTGCTGGCCAAACTCAGACATCAGCCGTCCTGTTGAGGGGCCAGATGTTTTTTGAAAAACTTGATCGTCCGATCCCAGGCCAGCTTGGCGGCTTTTTCGTCGAAGCGTGGCGTCGTGTCGTTGTGGAAACCGTGATTGACTCCCTCGTAGACATAAGAGGTAAACGGTTTTTCGTTTTTCTTCATGGCAGCTTCGAACGCTGCCTGGCCGGCCAGAATCCGTCGATCATTTTCGGCATTGTTGATCAACAACGGAGCCTTGATTTTCGGCACGTCATCCGCATCGGGTTGGCGACCGTAAAACGGCACGCCGGCGTCCAGCGTATCCGGAATCCGAACCGCCAGCTGATAGACAACTCCCCCGCCATAGCAGAATCCGACCGCCCCTAGTTTTCCGGTCGAAGATTGATGCTGGTCCAGCCACTTCGCGCCGGCGATGAAATCCTGCATCATCTTTTCACCGTCCCGTTTCCGTTGAAGTTGCCGGCCATCGTCATCGTTGCCGGGATAACCGCCCAGCGGTGTCAACGCATCGGGAGCCAGCGCCAAAAACCCTGCTACGGCCAGTCGCCGGGCCACATCTTCGATGTATGGGTTCAAACCACGATTTTCATGAATTACCAGTACGGCCGGAAACTTGTCTCCCTGCTTTGGCCGGGCCAGGAGACCTTTCATTTTTCCCGCGCCTTGCGGCGATTCGTATTCCACGGTTTCAGCCACGATGCGATCATCGTCTTTGGCAACTTCCTGAGCCCACGCATAGTTTGGACTGAGGCTGTCCATCAAGGCCTGAACCGTTATTCCCCCGACAGCAAACGCACCCAGTTTCTGGATGTATTGCCGACGGCTTAGCCGGCCGTGAGCATAGTCGTCGTACAACTCCAACACTTGCGGGTCAAATTCGGATGCCTGCTTGCGATCATTCATGGTTCCACCTGAGAGTGAGAGGTTAGAGTTCGGTATTGCGGTCGCAGGGCATTGTAGATCAATCTTGAGCGGCCAGCATGTCATTTCGCAAAACTGAACGGGCTCGAGACCAGCGAAAAGGAACTTTCATCCGTTAAAGTGCAAATGGCGATGACGTCCAGCGGATTGGCACTAGGTCGTACGGACATTCAGATCATGTCGGTGATCAGAGCGGCGAGCCAGA
>CAZJEK010000346.1:0-6141 GCA_964545005.1 uncultured Pirellulaceae bacterium | reverse complement strand
GTTGCGGTTGCTGCAACTAACTTTGATAACCTCAAATCGACTCAGTTCGCTGAGTCGAATTGATTAAACAAACACGCGTGTCGCTCTTGAAAAGCGGCACGCGTTTATTATTTTGCCCTGGGTGGAGTTAAGCGTTCGACCGGTGAATCCTGATCCAATAAAAGGCAACGATGACTGACCAATTCAGGCCAACTGTTGAAACGCCACGCTCGCAACCGTCTCGTCACCTGCGGCGCTGGTTTCTTGCCGGATTCTTCGTCGTGTTCTTAAGCCTGCTGTTGCTGATGAACAATTACGTATATACCGGAAATGCACTCCTGAAGTCCAAGCTATGGGAGTATTACCTGATTGAAATGGAACGAAGTTTTACCTCGGAAGGAACATTAGGCCCGACCACCGGCGAGAGTGTCCGCGCTTTGTGGGTGTTCCTCGTCCACTTGGCAATCGCTGGCCTTGGCGGTTTGTTGTCGCTCGGAATTGGCGCCCTGGTGAGCCGACTCAAGAGCCGGTATTGAATCTAGCCTGCAGATTTTGTTATGTCGTTTGAGATTGACTATCAATTAATAGCTGAAAGTTTGTTGCAGCGTAAGCTGGGAACAGGTGATGGCGTTGACCAAAAATCCTTGGAACTTGCCAATCGTCGAATCGGCCATCCGTTGCCAAAGGCATGGAGTGACTATTTATTGGTGATCGGAAAGCATCCGCTCAATCGTGCCCACGATCGGCTGATTCCACCAGAGGATCTTGAAATTGATTTACTCCACCAGCCCGCGGTAATCGTGGTCGATGAAAATCAGTCGGTCTGCAGTTGGTCTGTGCTTCAGCGGGACCTGGTCATCGACGATCCTCCGCTTCAATACCGGGATGACAGTCGAGGCTGGCAACAACAGAGCCTTACACTCTCTAGCTTCCTCAAGTTCTTTATGTATTACCAGGCGTGTTTGGGAGGGCTAAACTACTCGGGATTGCCCGTTAACACTGAGCTAAACGTTGGAGGCTGTTCACCAGGACTGGACCAGGTGCGCAACATATCTCGACGCAACTTGCTGGAAATGTAGAGGTGCAGTGATTCTTGAAGTTGGAGGGTGGGTGATGGGCGGTGCTAATTCGGAGGCGGCGATTCGAGTGCTGGAAGAACTTGGATTCGAGGAGAATTGAAGTTCTGTGCCTCATCCTTATAGGCCAGACAACCGAACTTCGACAACCGGTTGTCCCGATTACCCTGGAAGTATCGCGTGCCCTGTTTCTCGGTACTGAATCGACGAGGAATGCCGGATTGATTTTGGACCGCTGCTGATTCCGAAGTAGGTCCAAGGCACACAGATCTCGTAAAGGAAGTGGCAATGAAGCGGAACTCGTTAATCATGTTGTTTTTTGTCGCTGCATGTCTTGTAATCGACGTCGACACCTCCGAAGCCCAATTGTTTCGAGGCCGCTTCCGCAGTGCGTCAGCCGCTGGATCCGCGCCACATTCCGCAGTACAGTTCATGCGGCCGTCGACGATGAGTCAGCAGTTTACTCAACCCGAATCGCGTGCCACTGTTTTTCCGCGCGAGAGCTATTACGCGGATCAACGTCACCCCATGATTTCGCGGGTGCTTGATGGCCCGATGACTCACCGCTATCGTGACCCGGTCGAAGTCGATTCACGTTACACGGGTGGATTTCATCAAAGCCATTTTCAGAATCTGGGTTTGCCCAGTGGTGACATCGGCTTGCGTGGCAACGCATTGAATTGGCGAACCTGGTAGCTCGAAGCAGGGACATGACTTATCCCACCTTGACGGTCGCGCCCGGCCCGCAGGATCGTTCCGTTCGTACGGCTGAGGGCGAGATACTGCAGGTTCCAGCTGACTGGGAGTTGTTACCACCAGGCGATGCCGGTGTGACACGGCGCGTCAAATCACGTGGGCCGCACTGGGTGGTCAAAGAGAAACGCGGCCGCCGAACGTTTTCTCGCGGCGTCTGGGCACCGGCGGATCGAATTGCAACGGTCAAAGCTGAGTTTGCAGCGGAACGCAGCACCGACGCGTATGCGAAAAAAATGGCTTCGGCAGCTCAGCGGCGGGAGCGTCAGCAAGCGGACTACGTCAACGATTTCAAATCGGCGATTTTGAGTTATCTGGACTTTGATGATCAATATTCGAGCTTGGCAGATCGATTAGCCGAGGTGGTCAGTAAACATGCGACTCCTGTTGGCAGCGGAACGGTAGCACGAACGAAGCGAATTTCGATTGAAGACCGAGCTGCGGCTGCGGTCATCGCCTGGCTGCGGCACCGAACGACCGCCTACGACCAAATGCGAATCCCACGAGGTCGAGGCATGCGTCGCGAGGTGCGGCGGAAACTGGCGGCCAGATCACAACAGCTACTTGAGAGTTATCGGCAGGGCCGTCAGATCGACTTGCAACGCTGCCCGCTGGCGATCGCGTTAGCAGATGATGCATGAGCGCTCAATCGCCCCGGCCCGAAATTCACCGCCGCAAGTCGCGTCACTCGACTGACCTGTAACGTTCTTTCGCCAACGTTCGAAATTCACCGCCGCACGCTTCATCAGTCGACTGACCTGTAGCGTTCCATCGTTTGATCACGTGCGCTACCAGAGAGTGTTTCAGTGGACGTTTAATCGCACACCGGCGAATCACCGAGCCAACCTTGTTTGAACGTCGGCGGAGAAGCATCGCCGAGCGATTCGTCACCCTCGCAGCAGGTGTGCGCGTTTTGGCGATGTTCTCAGACGATCCAGCGGTATTCGGCATCCTCTGGTCGGATCTTGACTTCAGAAAAGTCTCACGCAGAGCCGCAGAGGTGAATTTGAACATTCCAGCGAACAACATTTAGGATTCCATCGCCAGAGGACTTGATGTTTGTCCAAGCGTTTCAGTGGGCGTTTAACCTCTATGAAAACGTTTAGCTGTCATGGGTTATTTTTTCGCTTTATGATTTTGTCGTGGGTGAATCCCATTCCTCTATCCGAGCGTCTCCAGAATTTGGATAGCCCATGTGGGTGTTTCGAAAAAAGGAAAGACTGCCCCATCCGCAAACGAGCGTGGTTAGCCCAGGTTAAACACGAGCTCGTCTTTCCAAAGAAACACCAGTCACTTCAAAAATCATTCAGGTCTATTTTTTGTAGAGCCCGAGCCGAGGCTGCTTGATTTGCCGACGACGTTGGCCGTTGGAGTTCATGGTAGACCCATCGCACCCAGCGGTTGGCAATTGCCGCAACGACAACGTTTTTCTTTTTACCACGGTCAAGCATGCGTTTGGCTAGTGCAGCGTCTAACTTAAAAATTGGGGTTGGCGAGTCAATCTTGCTCGAAAAACCAATCGCTAAATTGAAGTGCCAACCCCAAAATCAATACTTGACGCGGCACTAGTGGTGCCCAACGATCGCTGCGGATCAATCGGTGAGATAATTCAATCAACACGTTGCGAAGTGCGGGATTGCCGGCTCGAATCAAACCAGCGTCTGCCTGTCGCTTCCCACTGCTGGCATTGCGGGGCGTGACTCCGCAGAACCGTGCCAGCTGCTTGCCGGATTGCAAGCGATCGACCCGTCCAACCTCGGCTCGAAACGTGACCACTACCCTCTGTTGCGATTGGCAAGGCCCCAGAATGGTTTGCTGAACAGAGAACGAAACGAAAACTGCGTCGATCCGACCCAGCGATCGGGAAGCGAATCCTGTTCGACAAGCTTTATACGGCAGTAACCATTCCCGGCCACTGGCAACCAATCTGATTGCGAATTCAGTTTTGCACGGAGACTGAAAGTGATCATCCCATCCCTCGTCGGCTGCATCATGATAGGTTGAGAAAACTCAAAAATCGCGTTGCCGTTTTGGTAGCCCCACATTGAGTTTGGGCGTTTCCATTGCAGTTCGTTCGAGCCAATCTCTTCCCCGGCCAACTCAGCGGTCAAGCAAGTTGCTTCGACGTAGTCATTTTCAACCGCCGCTTCCACCAGGACGCCACAATAGAAGATCAACCAATAGTCGGCATATTCGGTGATGTGTCGATCTACATTGACCTGCGAGAAAACCCAGCCACCCCTGCCGTCGGAGCACAGTTTCCGGTCAGAGTCGAATCGCTTGCTCGGGGCACAGGCGATCAGTTTCAGATTCATGGTTACGCCAAAAGATGTTCGCGCGAAGAGCACTGTTCAGGCGACTTTCACTCATCGGTTATTTATTCAATC
Organism: uncultured Pirellulaceae bacterium; assembly: GCA_964545005.1. GTDB lineage: Bacteria > Planctomycetota > Planctomycetia > Pirellulales > Pirellulaceae > Mariniblastus. Next base: position 1,946 of record CAZJEK010000346.1, on the reverse strand, counting down.
GGGTTTGGTTAGACGGGGGGACTCAAGATCAGCCCCATCGTCGGCATTGGACACGCGTTCCATGACGATTCTCAATCCGGTTGCGTCGGCCTCAACCAAACGTTCATGCTCTCGGTAGCCGGGATTAGAAACTACCATGCGGAAGAAATCGACCCCGACAGCGAGGCCCCAGTTTGCTTGGAATGATCCATCCAAGTCAGACGTACCATCATCTCGTTCAAACGAGGGGCGTTCCCAACCGGATGGATAGAGAAGTATCGTGGCGCCTGCAATTGGTTGACCATCGCCATGGCAGTGATTTCCGCCTGCGATAACAATCGGTTTGGTGCCTCGTCGTCTCATCAGTGTTCATCGGAGCGCTTTCCGTCAACCATCCAGATTACGGCCCCATTCTTCGAAAGTCCTACCGAGTATCTGTCATTTGGAGCAAACCAAATCAATTCATCGGGCCGTTTTTCGATATCGATATGATATTCGTGAATTGCCTCGTCTTTCGATGCTCGCGACTTCAGCAATTCGATGATCTCCGATTCAGATAGATCATTTTCGATAATCTCGCCGGCCAGCCTGTGGAGCACATCGGCGGTGTGTTCCGCAGGTCCCCAGGTGGCCGATCGATGCAGCAACAAGGTTACCGGCAATAAGAGCACCGCGATCACGGCAATCAGCGCAGCGATTTTTTTAGTTGAGAACTGCATGGGGCCTAACGATGACTAGACGAGTAACGCTCGCGATCTCGGTCGACAATCTGGGCAGCGATTTCTCGCAATTTGTTCCAGCCAAAGGCTAGCAGGCATCCTAGAAAGAACCACTGTATTGTTGAGACTAATATGAATACGGTAATCTCTGCTGGCTTTGACATCAATGACGCAACGCTGGCAAAGTAGCATGCCGGAAGGTCGATCACACAAAACAGCATACTAATGAATGTCCCAGTTCCACCCGGTTGGTCGCGAAACGCGTCTGTGAAAGCTAAGGCGACGGCAATCAGAATAAAATGAATAGAAGCGAACCAGATCCCAACTCGAATCAAGCGATTGGCAGCCGTTCTAAGCTTGTCAAGAAATTCGGATTCGGCGTTCAATTCACCACCTCGGCAGTTGCCGTAGTCGATCAGTAAGCGGCCTTTGATCTTGCACTTCAAAAGGCCCGAACATCGCCAGTAAACTCCGGTATGAATTTCAGCATCATGGGCGAATCCGCGTAAGATGGGTTGTTATCCGACGATTTCTCTGTACTTCCTTAATGTACTGTCGATTGTCATCGGCCACCAGTAATCTCGGCAGTCCAACGCTCTGGTGTCAATCGTACGAAAAGCAATGACAAGTTGGTAAATGTTGTTTACAAACGTAGATTCAAACTCTTCCGAGCCATTCAATTGGCATTCGTCTATCGTCAAGTTGATAAATCGTTTGTGGGCCTCGATGAATTCCCAAAAAGCCTTGACGGATGAGTTGACGAAGATCCGCGGCGAGTTGGGTTGTTCATCAGTCCCACAGCGCACTTCGCCATGGTTCGTGACAAACAACGATATGGCTCGACCTTCCTGATCGCCAGGCTCGTGATCCCAAATTGATCCGAACACTTCATTCGGCTGAATCCCGCCGTCGTTGAATCTGATTTTGAGTGGAACGTAGTTGTAGAACGGAAGTTGCGTCACGATTGCTGCCTGGCTTCGAATGACACTAAAAGGTGGGAGTGTAAACCATTCTCGCACAGAGGCTGCTTTTTGGTCCAGCTGATTGCGTGCTAACCCGTTTACCCCGGATAAAACCAAGGCGACGCATGATTTTCGGAAAGTCGGCGGCCATCGCCAAAACCGCTGGGTATTTTCGCCTGTTTGCAAACGAGAACGCTTGAACCCCAATCGCCCCGGAGGGGCCGTCTTTTTTAGCTTGGGGCGGAAGCCCTTGTCGTTACCCACATCGCGGGAGTGCTTTTTTCAT
>CAZJEK010000345.1:0-6170 GCA_964545005.1 uncultured Pirellulaceae bacterium | reverse complement strand
ACGCGTCGGGTTTCCATTCCCAAGCAAAAACTGCGATAGTGCAACTTCTAAACTCGCGGGTCCATTTTCCGTTTAAAATCTGCACTAGTGCAGCGTCTAACTTAAAAATTGGGGTTGGCGAGTCAATCTTGCTCGAAAAACCAATCGCTAAATTGAAGTGCCAACCCCAAAATCAATACTTGACGCGGCACTAGTGCAAGATTTAAGCGCCAGTTACCGGTGTGTAGTATTTCGCTACAAAATAGCTTGGACAAGCGATGCAGAATCAAACGATTTTTACTCGACAGGCTTGGCCTGTAAACGTTGCAACGTTTCGCCACGCGTCCGCTTCGTTCCAACACATACAACGCTTGAGCCGTTGCCAGTGGATCGCTGGCCTCGTCGGCAAGCCAGCCCCAACCACCATCTTCATTCTGCGACTTGATCAGCGCATCAATCGCCAACTGGGAATCATCCGCGGAACCAAATTCGGACGCCGCCAAGGCTCGCGTCGCCATCATGTTTGGCTCAGTTTTTGTCAGACGTTGATCCAAAATGGATACCAAACTTGTTAAACAGCTGTTCAGCGTTTTCCCAGTTGTCGGCCTTCGTTTTTAATTCGGCAAAACTGGGGGCCTGGTACGCCGCCAATTCATTGCCACGAGCATCGAACAAGTACACCTGGTTCCCCTCGCTGTCGGGTTCGGATTGTTGAACCAGTCTCAGTTCACTGTTCAGTGCACCGAATCGTATGCTGACCACCAGATTCCCTTCAAAGTCATCGAAGAAGAACAACTCGCGTTCCTGATCAGACGTTTCCTGCAATTCCAACTTAAGAAAGATCTGTTTGACCGGCTCCAATTTTTGCTGGCGCTGATTGAATATTAACTGGACTCGATCTTGATTATGTACCGACAGGGCCCCCACGAAGGATTGTCCCTCAAACTGGCGATTGCCCGTATTCCTGATGTAACGGCTATAGGCCGACATGCGTTGTTCGACCTCGGGATCCATTTTCAGGTCGGCGGTCAATCGTTCGAACACAACCTGGGGAAATTCAACGGTTTGTTGAGGGTACTGGCCGCCACCCGGATCAAACCAATTGGAGGGCAGGCTTTTCTGCTTGACGAATTCTCGAACCTCGTTGGTGACCTCGGCGACTGATTTTCCGCCGAGTTTTTTCTTCCAGTAGTCTTTGTCGACAGTCAAGCGATCCTGCTCAATATCCAGACGCAGCAGATTCTCGGTCACATCGGAAATGTCGTCCAAAGTGCCTTCGGTTTCCAGCAGCGTCTCGAAAGCAACCTGGGGCAGTTGCTGTTCTCCAGCGCTGACGGGTTGATCTTGGTTGACAACTTTCTGCCATTGGTCAAGATCGTCGCCAATGCCCTGTTTCCCAGTCAGCTGCTCCAGTTGCGCAATGACATACTGCATGTCGGATTGGTCCGATCCGTCCGCTGAGGATTTTAATTCGGTCAACAGCCACAGCAGGTACGATGGGTTTTCGGTGAGCCTGCCCTTGGCGGCCAGCGATTGGAACGCCTGAGCCGTTTTGTCGACATTGGCATCAAAAATCTTCTTCAACCTGGAACGGACTTCGGCAGAAAACTCCGTGTTGACGATCGCTCGCTTAATTTCGGATTCCCACTTTTCAAACTTGCTTTCGAGAGTTTTGGTTGCCTGTTCCCGCTGGTCAAAATCGTCGTCATCCATGGGCTTGATCAGATCCCGGAATTGTTGGTCCCGTTCCGGATCGACCGGGCGTAGGCTATTAACGACGAATCGTTGAACCACCGGGCTATAGCGAGTGGGCGCCGCACCCAGTCCAGCCATTTTGAAAATCGGCGTCAGTCGTTGGGCGACGTATTCGGGATGGCGTTCGGCTAATTGGTCGAAGCTTTCCGCCTGCGCCGAAAACTGGAACTCGGGACTCAATTCAACGCAACTGACGCTACCGTTTTTGGACTGCTCGAATCGAAACGAAAATACGCCGTTACGATCTTCGATCCGGGCCGTAAATTGGCGGTCCTCTTTGGCAGTGACGAGAACGCTGGCTCTGGATTTCGTGTGGTCGAGGACCTGCAGGTAAAATGCGTCTGGATCGGCGGCGAGTACCGGTTCGTAATAGGGGTTGTAATGACGCCTGCCGAAACCGGCACTGACCGAAAGCTGATTGCCTCGAGACGACAAGCTCCACGAATCACCACCAGACGATGACGAGGAACTATTGCGTACTCCCAGCTTTTGCACGGCCGCGTTGATTTCGGTCCGCGCCGAATTGCCATCGGGCAAGAATTTGGGAATCAGCTTGCCGGAATCGGGCTCCAATCGCACAGTCGCTTTGAGCTCGGCGGTAAACTTGACCAGATTGGAGTCCGGCGGCGTAAATTTCGGAAGCGAATCCTGACCCCGAACCAAGCTGGTCAACGCAAACAAAACCAACCCGGTCAGACTAGCCAAACGGAAACGACTGGCGCGGGGAGTGCGAAAAATGAAGTGGCCCACAGACGGCATCCTGTTCTCCTGGCAAATACAATCAGTTTCAATTGTACTGCATGCCAGTGCGGGCTGCCAAAATCGATTGCGATGTGGCTTCCTGGAAGTGGCGGACCGTTTTTGACGTGGTTGGGAAAAAGTAGCTTGGGCCATTGGCCCGAGTCCGCAAGGTTTCGCCCGGCGTTCAATATTCCATTTGCGATCACGGCCGACTCGGCCATGCTACTTAGCTTTCACGAAATACCAATCACGAGTCCGATTGGGACTTTTTCGATGGCTTGGAATCGCCTGCAGAGCTACTCGAATCCGTCGACTTGGACTTGGCGTCGGACTTGGTCGATTTCGCATCGCCGCCACTCTCGGTCGATTTCGAGTCCTTCTTGGCGTCCTTTTTGTACGACTCGCTGCGATAGTCGGTTTCGTAAAAACCACTACCTTTGAACATCACGGCCGCACCGGTACCGAACTGACGAACGGCTTTTCGTTTCTTGCACTCCGGACAGGTTTTGACGGGGTTGTCGGTGATTTTCTGAAACAGTTCCCACTCGTGACCGCAAGCGTCGCAGACATAATCGTAAGTTGGCATCGTATTGTTCCAAGGATTTAGTGGGTGACAGGCGGTTATTGCGGTCCGGTGCTGACCATCACCTGGGCGGGGCGAATCACACGATCATGCAATCGAAAGCCGGCTCGGAACTCCTGAGAAACGACGTTGGCCGGATGTTCATCGCTGGGTTGCATCTGGACGGCCTGATGCAGGTTCGGATCGAAAACCTGGCCCACGGATTCAATCCGCTGGCAGCCATGTTTTTCGAGCGTGTGTGAGATCTGTTGCAGTACCATTTGCACGCCCGCCGCCAGCCCATCGCTGTCGGGTTCGGATTGATTGGAATCGAGCGCTCGTTGAAGGTTGTCGACCGATTCGAGTAGTTCGTTCATCAGTTCGAGCGAAGCATACCTGGCCTGTTCCTGCATGTCACGCCGGGCACGCTTGCGGTAGTTCTCCATGTCGGCGTGGGCCATCAACACGCGTTTTTCGGCATCGGCGAGTTGCTTGGTCAAGCTTTGTACTTCGTCCGTTCCGGCATCCCCGGTAGAGGAGTCAGCCTCCGCGTTGGCGTTGGCTTGTTCATCCACCGTCTCGTTTTCGGGAGTTTGAAGTTCGTCGCTCATGAGATCCCCTTCTCAGTAGGGCTAGTTTTCTGAGGATGCGAAATAATCGGTCAATCGTTGCAGAAAGTTTTTCCGTTCCGGCAACACTTCGGTATGTTCGAGTTCCGCCAATTTCCGCAGCAACTCTTCCTGTTCGGCAGAAATTTTCTTGGGTGTTTCGATGAAGGTCTGCACCAGCAGGTCGCCGGTCAAGCCGCCCTGAGTGTTAGGCAAGCCGCGACCGGTCAATTTGAAGACTTCACCTGACTGGGTTCCGCGAGGGATTTTCAGTTTGTCCGGGCCGTCCAGTGTTGGGACCTCGATTTCTGCCCCCAGCGCTGCCTGGGTATAGCTGATTGGCATTTGCAGAATCAGGTTGGAGCCGTCACGGTGGAACAACTTGTGCCGTTTGACTCGAATGAACACGTAGCAGTCGCCGCTGGGGCCACCACCGGGAACGGGTTCGCCTTCTCCCGCCAATCGGACTCGCATGCCATCATCGACTCCGGCTGGAATGGAAACTTCCAGCGAAACTCGCTTGGCAATCTGTCCCTGACCGCGGCAGTCGTTGCACGGTTCGACAATGATCTGGCCGGCACCACGGCAAACCGGACATGTCGTTTGGACCCTTAAGATGCCAGTGGACTGCAGAATTTGTCCGCGCCCACCGCATTGTTGGCAGCTGGCGACTTCGGACCCCGGTTTGCTGCCACTGCCATCACAGGTCATGCAGGTTGCGCGGCGATTGAATTCGATCGTTTTGTCTACGCCTCGGGCTGCTTCTTCGAGCGTCAGGGTGACATCTGCCCGAACATCTGCACCACGACGTTGACGGCGACCACCGCTGCCGAAAATATCTCCAAAGACACCACCGCCGAACATCTCTCCGAAGGCAGCAAAAATATCTTCGGCAGAACCGAACTGCCCTGCCCCATCCACACCGGCGTGACCGAAGCGATCGTAGCGATTCCGTTTGTCCGCGTCGGACAGCACTTCATACGCTTCGGCCGCTTCCTTGAAGCGACGGTTGGCATCTTCGTCGCCAGGATTGCTGTCGGGATGAAACTTGACCGCCAGTTTGCGATAGGCTTTTGCGATTTCACGTCCCGAAGCGTCTCGCGAAATTCCGAGCACTTCGTAGTAATCGCGTTTGGCCATTTCGGTTTCCACTTTCTACACTCAACTATTGGACCGGTGCTGATTCGAAAAAACGGACCACCCAGGTGGCCCGTTTAAGAATTGCAATTTTGATGCTGGGCTAGAGCCTAAGCAACAACGCCTTCGACGCGACGTTTCTTTTTATCTTCGTCGTCGAAAGTGGACACCATCGCGTCGGTCGTCAGCAGCAAACCGGCGATGCTGGCAGCGTTAGCCAACGCGGTGCGAACAACTTTCACCGGATCGATCACGCCGGCTTTGAACATGTCGGTGTATTCGCCGGTGAATGCGTTATAGCCGGTGTTCTTGCCTTTGCCAGCCACGATGTCGGCCACGACCGAACCGTCAATGCCACCGTTGTCGGCGATTTGACGAATGGGGGCGTCCAACGCAGCGGCGACGATGTCGACGCCGATCTTTTCGTCTCCGCGAGCACCTTTTCGGGCTGCTTCGACGGCTTCTTTACAGCGCAACAACGCCACGCCGCCACCAGGCAGGATGCCTTCGACAACAGCCGCACGGGTCGCGTGCAACGCGTCTTCGACGCGAGCTTTTTTCTGCTTCATGTCGGCTTCGGTTTCGGCACCGACACTGATCACTGCGACGCCACCGGACAACTTGGCCAGTCGTTCCTGCAGTTTCTCGGTGTCATACTCGCTGTCAGATTGTTCAATCTGCTTGCGAATCTGATCCACGCGCTGATCAACATCTTTTCGCGAGCCAGCACCTTCAACAATCGTGGTGCTACCTTTGTCGACCGTGATCTTTTTCGCGGAACCCAGGTGACTGATTTCCAGGTTTTCCAGCTGCATTCCCAGGTCTTCGCTGACCAGCGTGCCACCGGTCAAGACAGCGATGTCGCCCAGCATTGCCTTGCGGCGATCGCCAAACCCGGGAGCCTTAACGGCACACACGTTCAACGTGCCACGCAAGCGGTTGACCACCAGCAGCGTCAATGCCTCGGCATCAACATCCTCGGCGATGATCAACAGCGGTTGACCTGTTTGGCCGACCTTTTCCAGGATTGGAACGATGTCGCGGATGTTGCTGATTTTCTTTTCGAAAATCAGCACTTTGGCGTTTTCGAATTCGCAAGTCATCTCATCAGGATTGTTGATGAAATACGGCGAGATGTAGCCTTTGTCAAACTGCATCCCGTCAACGTACTCTACGGTTGTGTCGGCAGTCTTGCCTTCTTCAACCGTGATGACTCCGTCTTTGCCGACACGTTCGAGCGATTCCGCCAGCAGTTCACCGATCACCATGTCGTTGTTGGCACTGATCGCACCGACATTGGCGACTTCGTCTTTGCTGGAAACCGCTTTGCCGATCGAAACCAGGTGATCGACGGCAGCGGTAACTGCTTTGTCGATCCCGCGGCGGAT
>CAZJEK010000344.1:0-6218 GCA_964545005.1 uncultured Pirellulaceae bacterium | reverse complement strand
CGCGATGTCTGGCGTATCGCGGTTGAGCGTCCAGGCGACATGCTCGGAATTCTCGATATCGCCGGATCCGTCCAATTTGAAAGCCCCCAAAAAGGAACCGCGAAAGCCACTGGTCACCACAACAAGGCCATCGGCCGCCACGGCGCTGGCAGCCGGTCGTTGAGTTTGTCCGCCACAACGCCAGATTTCCTTGCCTGTTTCCAGGTCATACGCGGCGGCATGATTCTGACCGTTCATCACGATCTGTGATTGGCCATCGTGCTGCACGATCAGCGGTGTGGACCAGTTGGTCGGTTCGTTGCGAGCCGTTTTCCAGATTTCGTTGCCGGTCGTTTTGTCCAGGCAATACAAAAACGAATCGCCCTCATGGTCATAGGGCACGATGATTTTGTCGCCGACGATGGTAGGAGAGCTACCTTCACCGAATTCATTTCGCGTTTGCATCGGGGCAAAATCGGTTTTCTTCCATTTCAACTCGCCGTCCATCGTATAGCAAAACAAACCTCGCGACCCGAAGTGAGCATAGACGTGTTTACCGTCGGTGCAGGGCGAAGCTGAAGCAAAGTTGTTGGTCGAATGAGTGTTTTCGTGAGGAGTTGCGGTGACGGCGACTTGTTCCCACAACCGTTTGCCATCGGCGCGATTGAAACAGATCAATTTGAAATCCAGTTCCTGGAGCGCAGGGGCGCGACCACGACCACGCTGTCGGCTTGGGTCTTGAGCCTGTCCAGTCATCTTGCCGGTCGGAGCACCCGTTACGATGAAGACTTTGTCTTCCCAGATGATCGGCGATCCCGAGCCACTGCCTTCGATTTCCACTTTCCATTTAACGTTTTTGGAATCAGACCATTCGACAGGCGGTGTCGCATTGGGCGCGACACCATTGCCATCGGGTCCACGCCAGTGACTCCAATTGTCAGCGTGCGTCAATGAAAGGGTCAGCGTCAACAATAAGGCGACAGCGAGAGAGAACAGACTGGTTTTCATGATCAACTTTCACAAGGTATAGGGCCAATCGCGCCGCATGGCTGAACCGACTCGACGACATTATGTCAAAACCAACCGCTGGATCGACAAGGTGCCGGAAAACAGTGGGGAATCAAGCTAGTTTTTTTGCTGCTTTGTATTCAGTTTCCCAGTCCACTTGGCAATTCGGCCATCGGAGCCGCAAGCCCAACCGGTTTGTCCATCGGCGGTAAAGTCCACGGCATGGAAACCATGATTCGAAACGCGTCTCCATTTGGCGCCCAGGTCAGTGGAAAGATCGGTACCGTTGGGACCGACGGTAATCAGTCGAATTTCTCGCCCCGAACGATTCACGGCCACGCAGCTACGAAAACCCGAAGGGGGTTGGCGCGGGTTGGAGGTTGTCCACGTTCGACCACCATCGCTGGTGATGGCGAAATTGTGATCGGTCGAATCAGGTTGCTGGTAGTCACCGCCAACAGCCACGCCATGTTTGTCATCAACAAAGCAAATCGAGAAAATACCCGCTGCCGGGCTTCGTTGGATGGGTACCTTCGCGGCGTACCATTTGGCACCGCGATCGAGCGTAAACAGCACGCGGCTGGCATCTTCGGTTTGCTGAGCTTCGGCACTTCCCAGAGCCACAAAATATTTTTTGTCTCCAATCGTGATTGCATTGGTCCCACTGGCAGCGAAGCCACCTTCCCCAGCTTCGGTTCGTGGTGCCGACGCGATTCGCTGCCAGGTCAAACCACCGTCGGTTGTCCGCAACAGAAACAAAGCGTTATCGATCGGATCGCCCATCACGATCCCGTGTTGATCATCCCAAAAACTGAGCGCGTCCAGGAAGACGCGGGGGTCTTTATCTTCGTAGGTGATTTTCCAGCTGAGCCCACCATTGGTCGAGCGATAAATCCTGGCGGGAGTGCCCGAGGTCATGGCGACAATCGTGCCATCATCGATCGCGTGAATGTCACGAAAATCCAGTTCCTCGGCGCCCTCGACGACAGAAACGTTCCATGACTTCCCACCATCGACCGTGTTGATAACTGTGCCACCAGTACCACTGGCCCAGACGTGGTTCTGATCCAGCACATGGAGCCCACGCAGACTCGCCTGGCTGTCGATGTCCATCATCTCCCAGGGAGAGGGCACGATCGACACCGTGTTTTCATCGATGCGAAGTTTTTCCTGGCCAACGACAACTGTCTCCGTTGGGAGGATGAATAGTAATAGCAAGCCGGGCAGCCAGGTCAGGCTGGAACGGTTGGGTCGGAACATGTCGGAAACGAAGGGGGAAAAAGAACTGGGCAAGGCCAGCAATTGCCAGCCGGGGCATCATTGTAATTGATGGTGTGGTAGCTCGGACCAGGGTCTTGAGAAATAGAATCGGAGCTTGCACGAGGATCAACGAGTGCATTGTAAGTCCAGCCGATAAGGCGTTAGTCTTGGACAAGGCTATAAAAAAGCGAATACACAAAGAACGAACCGCAGAGACGCAGAGTTCGCCGAGGACGCGCAAAAGTCCCAACTGTTTCAGCAAGCTCCCCGTACTCAGCGCCTTAGCGGTTTTCTTATGATTCTGAAAGAGCATTCTTTCGATGCAGTGGCTCGAAAAAATGTCAGCGTCTCAACGACAGGCCACAGGGTTAAACCACGAGTGAGGTCATCGAAGCGAATCGCGGGTCGCTGCGGATCAAATCGAAGTCGGCCTCGCAGATCGCCATCTCGCGATACTTGGCATCAATGTCAAAGGCGAACGACAGATGCATCAAGGACAATTCGATTTGTTCGTCCAAAGCCAGGTAACATGCCAGGTTATATTGAGCGATCCCATTTTCCGAATCGATTTCGACCGCCTGCTGCATGCATTCGATCGCGTCCTGAACCCGATCGACTCGTTTATACGACCAAGCCAAAGCGAAGTAGATGTGGATATTGTCCGGATCAATCCGCCGCGACTGTTCCAGGTATCGGATAGCACCGCTGTGGTCATCGCAAATACGGCAAGCCTGACCCTTGAGAAAGAGAATGTAGGGCTTGTGGCCCAGCGGATGTTGAATTTTTTCGAGGCAATCGAAAGCACGCTCGGCCATCCGTCGTCGGCTGGCGGGTGACAATGCGAGATCGGGTTCGAGAACGGTCGCGAGTTCCAGGAACCCTTCGGCGTTCTCCAACAATTGGCGACGTAGAGAATTCATCTTGGTTGCCATCGGTTCATCCAGCCAGAATGCGAGATGTGGATCATTGTCTGTTATCGACCAGATTGGCGGCGAACAACAGTCCGTCTGGTGCACTCCTGCCAATCGGGTGATTAACGTGACGGGCAGGTCTCGAACCCTGAGCTCAATGGCCGATTGCCAATGGAGTCGGAAGATTTGAGGCTGCTATCATCGTTCGCAGTCACACATTGAAAGTCTAGTTGCTATCACTGCTGGTGAGACAAAAACGATATGAAAAAGAGTACCAGCGAGCATCGAATCATGACCCAGCCCGCATGATCGACGGAGCGTTGAATGTTGCGTTTTTGCATCACCAAGCAGTCGCTCAGGTTGAGTTTTTACGACCTGTACCAAACAGAACAAGCATAAAAACGTGGTTTTTGACGACTGAAACAGGAAATGTCGCCGCTGGCATCGGCGTTGCAAAATGAGATGGCAACGTTCGCCCAGGCGATTCAACTCGAATCGCGTCGATCATTTCAAATCAACTCGAGGCTTAATCCATGAAACCGGAAACTCGCGCGATTGCCCATACGCTCGACACGGAGACTCGACAGTACATCCTGATGTTGTTTCTTTCCGTCGTCGCCACCGTGGTATTGCTGACGATCAACTTTACCGCCTTTCAGTTTGACGACATCTTGTCAGCAACGGCAGCGTTTGGTTCGGAAACGGTACCGCAAGTCGCGGTTGATCAACCGGGGACAACCATGTGGCGGTATACGAACGAGGGCTGGCAGGATATTTCGGCTTTGATGCCACGCGAACCGGCTCCCGAGAATCCAATCCGCAGAATTCACCCCTTGGTTTGGGCCAGTTCGATACTGCTGGGAACGGTATCAATGGCGGTTTGGGCTTCCAGTGAATGGGACGTATCACGACTGTTCGAAGAGTAATCTGGAAAACGGCCGGAACGGGCAGGGCCTTTTCTACATTGCTGATCGTACTACAATCTGGCTTTCGATTTAGCTTCAACTTCCTTGCCGAAGATTTTGACGACCATGGATTCAGAACTTATTGATCGCTCCACCGCGATTCATGAACGCATCACTCAGCTTCGAGACAGTCTTTGACTACGATGCCAAACTGAAATCCATCGAAGCCATCGAAGCCAGGATGGCTGCCCCTGATTTCTGGGACAACCAGGAAACCGCTCAGGAAACGGTGGGCGAGCTTAAGTCCGTCAAAGCCATTGTGTCGCCGATGATGGAGCTGATTGAATCCGGCGAAGATCTCAGCGCGCTGGTTGAGATGTGCCAGGAAGACGATTCGATCGAGGGCGAGGTCCGCAAGGAACTGGCTTCGCTGGAACAGCAAGTCGAGCAGCTCGAGCTTAAGTCACTACTCAACGGCCCCTACGACAACAGTGGTGCCATCCTGACCATCCACGCCCGAGATGGTGGGACGGACGCCAATGACTGGGCGGAAATGATGCTCAGAATGTACTTGCAGTGGGCTGGCAAGTACGAATACGAAGCCGAGATGCTGGACCGCGATGACAATGACGAAGCCGGGATTAATTCGGCATCCATTGCGATTCGCGGACCGATGGCGTATGGATATTTGAAAAGTGAAACAGGGTTGCATCGACTGGTTCGAATCAGCCCGTTCAACAGTGAAGGCAAGCGACAGACCAGTTTCGCCGCGGTTGACGTGACGCCCGAAATATCTGATAGCGTCGAGATCGATATCGAGAAAAGTGACGTTCGCGAAGATACCTACCGTGCCAGTGGTGCCGGTGGCCAGCACGTCAATAAAACGGACAGCGCGATTCGGTTGACCCACTTGCCAACCGGGACCGTCGTTCAATGTCAGAGCCAGCGGAGTCAGCACAAGAACCGGGCTCAGGCGTGGAAGATGCTGCGAGCTCAGCTGGCGCGGGTCGAAGAAGAAAAACGCGAAGCCGAAGAAGCTGAGAAATACCAGAGCAAGGCACGGGTCGGTTTCGGTTCTCAAATTCGCAACTACTTCCTGCATCCGGACCAACGGGTCAAGGATACGCGAACGGGTTTCAGCATGGGTGACTTCAACAAAGTGCTCGATGGTGAGATTCAGGGATTTCTGGATGCGCTGTTAACTTGGCGAGCAAAATCAGGAAGTTAACTCAACGTGCCCAAACGACTTTGCTTGAGATTGCCGATCGAACCGACGTTACCGCAGCTGGCAATCGAGTTTTACTGGGAATCGGACCGTTGGCGGCATGCGGTCGGATGGCTGGATCAGCAAGATCGGTTCCACGCCTGGTTGCGGAGCCAGGAGGGAGGTCCAGCCGAATCTTTTCCACCATCGCCACCGCTGCAGGATCTCGATCTTCACCAACTCCCCGGTGGCGACGCAGCATTGGGCGTCGGGATGGCCGGCAAGTCCCATTGGTCGTTTTCGATGTCGGTCTCGGGAAACGAATCAAGCATTTGTTTTCTGGCGGACCATGCCTGTTTGGAAAAAGCAGCCGCCGCCGAGCAGGAATGCTGGTTGGGTTCCAGCTATCAAGTCGAACCATCGCTGGAGGTCATTCGCGATGGCGAACAGGTGTCGATTCAAGATGCGAATCGGACGCTCTCGATTTGCCGGCCAGCCGAAGTAACCGTCGACACTTCGATTCAATGGAATTCGGCATCGCGGACAGTGTCGCTGTCACCGGTCAATCGATCCAACCAACCAGCCACGGCGACGCGGTGGCAATTCGAGATTCATCCAGGCCGCTGACGTTCGATAGGTTCGCGGAGGGGCCGACATTTTTTATCCAGCTGAATTGGTAGGCGCCGAGGTTGAAATGCCAAGGAGCATCTCGTCAATCTTGTTGATCCTGAACATCCTGTCAAACTTCCTGGTAACGCTTCTCTTACGCTGTCCAGATGAACAAGGGTCGGAAAAAAGGGACAGGATGGGCAAGATTATGATCAACAAGATGCGTGTTGCATAAAACGAGCCAAACGGTAGTCGATCCCAGCGACTACCAATCGGGTAACGAAAAAACTTTCGCGGAGCCAAAGGCCGACCTTCTTGCCGATCAGGTGGCAAATGGCAAAG
>CAZJEK010000343.1:0-6277 GCA_964545005.1 uncultured Pirellulaceae bacterium | reverse complement strand
TCAATTTAGCGATTGGTTTTTCGAGCAAGATTGACTCGCCAACCCCAATTTTTAAATTAGACGCTGCACTAGCATTTCCTCGAAGTAACAACGTCCCCTCGAGCATTCAATGGCATTGGAACGAATTGGACCTTATCGAATTCAAGGCATCCTGGGCCGTGGCGGAATGGGGACTGTCTATCGCGCGCATAACCTGGAAACAGACAGCCTGGATGCCGTCAAAGTTCTGGCCCCCAACTTTGCAGACGACCCGCATTTTCGAGGACGATTTGAATCCGAAATCGAGGCGTTGCTGAAACTGAATCACCGCAACATCGTCAAGTTGCTCAGTTTCGGCCAGGAAGATGGCATGCTGTTCTTTTCGATGGAACTGGTGGAAGGCAATAGTCTTTACCAGATGCAGAAACAGGGACACGAGTTCGACTGGCGGCAAGTGATTTCGATCGCCCAGGATTCCGCTCACGGATTGCGACACGCGCACGATCGCGGCGTGATTCATCGCGACTTGAAACCGGGCAACCTGCTGATGGCGGTTGATTCCGCGGGGCATCCTGACCATGTCAAGTTAACCGACTTTGGTATCGCCAAGCGTTTTGGTAATTCGCAGAATACCGGAACCAATATCCTGGGTACGATGGATTTCATGAGCCCCGAGCAAGCCAAAGGAGAACCGGCTACGGTCCGCAGCGACCTGTACAGCCTGGGATCGGTGATGTTTACGCTGTTAT
Source organism: uncultured Pirellulaceae bacterium (assembly GCA_964545005.1). Lineage (GTDB taxonomy): Bacteria > Planctomycetota > Planctomycetia > Pirellulales > Pirellulaceae > Mariniblastus. Next base: position 5,549 of record CAZJEK010000343.1, on the reverse strand, counting down.
GTGGTCGGCCGCCGTTTACTTCCAATAGCGTCGAAGAATCACTGCGAAACCTGACTCGTGTTCCCGCGCCTCGAATCCGCAGCCTGAAACCGGATGTCCCCCTCGAATTGGACCAGTTGATCAGCAAACTGATGGCGAAACGGCCTGAGGAACGAGTCCCCACGGCGCAAGCATTGATCCACCAGCTCAACCAACTCGAAGAGCATTTACGGGAATCAGCGCAAGCCCGAACCGCCCACCCACTCCCCGACGATGATCCGGACAGCGGCTTCGATGTCCAAGCCCCCAAGACAGTAGCCGACACAAAACTTGAAAATCAGCCCATGCGGACGCGGGAATCTCGGGCCCCGGCAACAGAAAAGAATTCCGATATCGGTGAAACGGCACTCCTGACCGACGAGCCATTTGAATTGGAACCGCAAACCGAAGAGCCTCGCACTGGTCAAAATTATTTTAACACCGTAACCGACCACCTTCGCGGTTCGCAGGACTTGCTGGAGGAAGAGGAACCCAAATCCCGTGGCATCCTGCGATTAACGCTGGCACTGCTGGTCGTTTTGGCGCTGGCCGTTTACGGAACCTGGCTGGCAACTCGGCCACCTTCGGCAGAATCTCTCTACGCGACCATCGATGAAAACGCCGATCAGCCAAATCGAGTTCTTGACGAAATTAATCAGTTCATTGAGCTTTACCCGGACGAGCCACGAATTGAACAGATCAAGCGAATGCAAGTGATCGCGGAATCGATACGCAATTACAAAACGCTTACCAATACGCTAACCGTTCGCGCCAACACGCCCGGAGGATTGAACGAAGTCGAACAACAATTCATGGACATCGCGGCCTTGGCGGAAGACCAGCCAGATCTTGCTCAGGAGAAAATGCAGGCATTTGTTACGTTTTACTCCAGCCAACCGGATTTGACCGAACGCGAGCACCAATGCATCGCTGCGGCGACCGGTTATTCGATCAAACTGGCCCACGAGCGACGCACGAGCGTGATGGCGAATTTGAATCGACTGCGCGCCGCCATGAAAACGGCCGAGGAACAACCCGATCCAGCCCAGGCAATTGAGCTCTATCGCTCCATCGTCGAACTTTATCGGGACGTCGACTGGGGACTGTCGGAAGACTCCGGCGAAGGCCGGCGGTTGGTCACCGCGGCAGCCCAAAGAATCAAAACCTTGCGCCGCGAAATCGAACTGGAACGCCTCAGGAAGCTGCGCGAAAAAATCAACGCTGACCATCCTGACCAGGATTCCGACGCCCCAACCGGTGATTCACCGAACCAATGAGTTTGCTCAACTGGTGCAAAAAAATCTTCCAGCAGCGACATTTTCGGCGGCACGAAGATTGTTACGGAGTCGATCGAAATGCATTGTACGTGGGTGTGCGACAGGCCATCGACCGGCAACGCCAGTTGAACAACGGCATCTGGTTGATCGCCCACCGGCAGGAGACATTTCAGCAGATTCAGGATGAGCTTGAGGCCTGGAATCTGGCCTACGAAATTGAAATGGAACCACTAACGCGGGACCGTCTCCAACCGGACGACTTGTTGGCTTCCAGGAAGATCAAGTTGATCCTGTCGGCATTAATTCCCGAACCGATTTCTGCCCAACCGGCTGACTCTGCGGAGCTGCCACCGCTAGCGGTCATGGTGCTCGATCGGCACCACAGGCTGGACAACGATTTGGCGTTGGAGGCATTTTGTCGAAATTTGCCAGCAAGAGTTGAGCTGGGCTATTTTCTGTCACTCGATGACGACGTCGTGCAGGAAGTCGTCGATCCAACCTCGCGACTGGTGCTGGAGCAACTGGGGTTATCCCGGCATGAACTGATTACCAGCAACCTGATCACCAAACGAATCAACCGGCATCTTCGCCGCCAGCAGACTTGACGAACGCGGCGAACTTCTGCAGTGTCTCTTTACTGACGTGATGCTCGATGCCTTCCGAATCGATCGCTGCAACTTCAGGGCTGATGCCCAAAGCAATCAAAAAGTCGAGAATAATCTCATGCCGTTGGCTGGACTTACGAGCCAGACGTTTCCCACGGGGGGTCAACTGAATCGGCCGGTAGGGCTCGCTATCGAGCCACCCTTCGGCAACCAATCGCTTGACAATCTTGGATACGGTGGCATCGCTGACCGAGAAATACCTGGCCAGATCAACCACGCGGCAGCGCCCCGTTCGTTCAATAATCTCCGCCACCGCTTCGACATAATCTTCCGCCGTTTCGGTCTGGTGATCCTCCCGAGTCCGCACATGTCGTTTGCTGGAACGTTGCTGAGCCAAAAACACCTCTCCTGGAATCGTAATTTTAGAAGTTGCACTCGCTTGGAAACCCGACGCGTAAGCAAGGGAAAACACGCGTCGGTGTAGCCTTCGCTCACGCGTCGGGTTTCCATTCCCAAGCAAAAACTGCGATAGCGCAACTTCTAAGATCGTACTTCAGATGTGTCTTGACACAACCGATGAAACAGAACTAGAATCACCTGAAGTTTAGCCATGGCTAAACTTTGACACAACCCCATTGATGCTTCGACAAGCCCATGTTTCCAATTCCGCCAACCGACCGCTCGATTCATGCCCCGACATGGATGGTGGTGGTCATGATGGTTTGCAGTGCAGTGACGGCTCCCACTTTGGCCCAGGAATCCTCCCAAAACAGGGTTGTCGTCTGTTCGACAACTCAGATCGCGGACTTTACGCGTCAAATCGCCGGCGACCGCTGGGAAGTCATTTGTGTTCTTGGCCCGGGTGAAGATCCGCATACCTACGAGGTTGGTAATGACGATGTGATTTCCGTCAAACGGGCAACACTGTGCCTGGACAATGGCTGGAACCTGGAAGGCCACGATTGGATGCGAAAGCTGGCCAACAACGCCGGTAAACCCATTTTCAGCTGTATCGAGGGGGTCCAACCGCTGATGAACGATGAAGGCAGCGAACCAACCGAAGACCCGCATGCCTGGTTCGACCTGGACAACGCGATGATCTATGTGACCAACATCCGTAACGCATTGCAAAAGCTGGACCCGGACCACAGCGAAGAATACGCCAGCCGAACCCAGTTGTACCTGCTTCAACTGCGAGTCCTGAAACAATGGTCAACGAAAGCGATCAATGCGATTCCCAGGTCTCGCCGGATCCTGGTCACGCATCACGATGCTTTTGGGTACTTTGCCAATGCCTATGGGTTCGAGGCGGTAAGTCCCGTTGGCTGGACGACCGGCGAATTGGCGGGCGTATCGATCGAACAACGCCAGCAGGTGATCAAACAAATTCGCGAACTGGGCGTAAAGTCAATTTTTGTCGAATCGTCGACCAACGAAGAATTGCTCGACGGCATCGCTCGGGAAACAGGAATCCAGATCGGCGGTGAGTTGTACTCCGACGCCATGGGCACCCGCGGTTCGGCAGGCGAGTCATTTATCGGGATGTATCGAGAAAACGTTCTGACAATCGTGAATGGGCTGAAATAGGTTTGTCTGATGCGACCACTACTGGCCATTTTGCTGACAACGTTGCTACTGCTGGGAACAGCAGGCTATACCCAGTTTGCCAAACGGGTGAAGCGACCGCCGGTGTCCCTGGAGGCGGAAATTGCCGACGCCAATTTCGAAGTTGAAATCGACCGAACATTCAACGCCGTTCCCGATCGACTGGCCGAACTTCCAGCCTTGGAGGTCTTATTTCATGGCCAACCGGTGTTTTCGGTTGACCAGCCGCTGGATCAACAAGCGACCGTGCGATTTGAACTGCCGCCAGGCGTCGAACTGGGGATCAATGAAATCAATGTGCTGGCAAATCGGCCATTAATGGATACGCAATTGGCTGCGTTGCGAGTGACGATCTTTCGCAATCAGGTTCCGATCGTCCACCAGGCGATCATCAGCGATCCGGACCTGTCGACCTTGAATGGAACGGTCCTGTTCGATTCGCCTCCGGAGGTTGAACATGATCACTGATCCAGTCGCAATCGCCATCGAACACCTGACCGTTAGCTACGGCCCAGTCCCGGCATTGCTGGACATTTCGGTCAAGATTCCTCAAGGTCAGCTGGTCGGCGTGATTGGACCCAACGGCTCCGGCAAATCGACGCTGATCAAAAGCATTCTTGGCTTCGTTCGCGCCGATGTCGGATCGGTCAAGATTTTTGGCGAAGAAGCGTCCCAGGTTAAAGGGCGGGTCGCCTACGTACCGCAACGAGGATCGGTTGACTGGGATTTCCCGGTTACCGTTCAGGAAGTTGCCGTGATGGGACGGTATGGCAAACGTCGTTGGTGGCAGGATCTGAAACGATCCGACTATCGACTGGCTCAGCAGGCTTTGGAAAAAGTCAGGATGGGGGATTACGGTCACCGCCAGATCGGTCAGCTTTCTGGAGGTCAGCAACAACGCGTATTCCTGGCCCGCGCGTTGACCCAAGACGCAGAAATCCTGCTACTGGACGAACCTTTTGCCGGGGTCGATGCGGCCACCGAAAGCGCCATCCTGGAAGTCCTGCAGCAGACTCGTGCAGAAGGCAAGACGGTCGTGGTGGTGCATCACGACCTGTCCACAGCTGCCGAATACTTTGATTCGCTGATCCTGTTGAAGCAGCGTCTGTTTGGATTTGGCAAACCGGCTCAAATTCTCGATCCGCAATTACTTGCCCAGGTCTACGAAGGCAACCTGAAAGTCTTCGCCGAACTTTCTCGTTTTGTCTCGGCTCCCACCCAGTCGACGGAGGCCAACCCGCGATGATGGAGTTCCTGGAAAGCGTTGAACTGGACTATGGTCACTTCATTCGCCCGCTGTTGGTGGGCACGTTGGTCGCCATTTTATGCAGCGTCGTGGGTTGCTTTATTGTCCTCCGCCGGATGGCATTCCTGGCCGACGCGATCGCCCACTCGATGCTGGCAGGTGTGATCGGTGGATATCTGCTGGTTCAGATTTTCTACTCTGGGGAAGCACCGTTAACGGCCATGTTAATTGGTGCATTACTGGCCGGAATCGCGACGGTGGCCATGGTGGGATTTGTGACTCGTTATTCGCGGGTCAAACAGGATACCGCGATCGGCATCATGTACACCGGCATTTTCGCGTTGGGCGCATTCATCATTTCGCTGCGCTATTTCGCCGAAATGATTCATATCGACATTTACCATTACATCATGGGCAGCGTGCTGACCGTTCCGGATGAAGAATTGTGGTTGCTGGCGATCGTAACGTCGCTGGTGTTATCGGTGGTGATTCTGTTTTATCGCCCGCTCCAGCTGACCAGCTTTGACCCGATCATGGCTGCCTCGATTGGTATCCCGGTCCTGGCAGTCGAATACTTGTTAACCATGTGCACGTCGCTGGTCGTCGTCAGCGGCGTGCAAATCGCTGGCGTCATTCTGGTCGTCGCGTTGATCATCACCCCGGCAGCCACGGCCTATCTGTTAACCGATCGTCTGGACCGCATGATCTGGTGTGCGGTGGGGGTTTCGGTCGTTGGATTCTGGGCCGGCTTTGGACTGGCTACCTGGCAGGGAGCATCACCCGGCCCATCGGTGGTCG
>CAZJEK010000342.1:0-6317 GCA_964545005.1 uncultured Pirellulaceae bacterium | reverse complement strand
GCCAACGGAACGTTTCCGTTTTTGTTAATAGCCACTGACGCATCCTGCAGCCACCATAGATCCCGAACAATTCGAGATGTTGTCAAGCAGGTCATGTCGATCGATTTCCACAATCGGATAAATGTCTGACGCTCGAATGTCCCGCGGATACAACTTCTGATTGCAATCCGAAGTTGGAAGTCGACCGCCTCCTGTTCTTGACGAGATGCCACGGTTGGGAACGCCGACTTGACGACCCGCAAATACAATCCCCTGGCGCGGCAAAGCTCGTATTGCGCCGCTCCAGAGTGGCTTTGTTCTGCTGCAATCTGGGCACGTTCGAGTGCGTTCAGCACTGGAAGAATATTGCCCTCGGGCAACAAGCTAAGGCTGTTGCGAATCCTGTGAAGTTGAGTGGCGGAAACGGATTGTTGCTTGGCAGATTCAATTGCCTCGCAAAGCTGGTAAGAAACTGCTTGATACTCGTGCTCGTACGTTGCAAATATCAATCGAGAATCGCGGAGCCAGTGCAGCCGTTTCCGGCCACATCTGAATGAAAGCAGACTTGGATTGTCTGATGCCACTTGAAACTCGATGCCGTAATAGGCTGCGCAAACCAGTTCAACGCGCTTTTTACCGTAGTGCAATTTTTGCGCAGGATAGTCATTTTGCTGGCATTTTTGTTTGGCCAGTCGATTGCACTCAAATGCATTGTTGAAGTGTCGAATCGAGATTTCCAGGCGGGAAAGGGATGTTTGATTGGTCATGTCTGGCTCGCAAAGTAATGGGGACGGATATTCAGAGTGAGACAAAAATTCACCTGTCGCGGAGAAATTCGCTTAAAATCAGGTGTCAGAATCTTGTCTCTGTTTTGAAAAGACCTTCACGCAACGATCTCGGAGCAAAAGTGATTTTTTTGGGGGAGATAGTTTGTTGAATAATGACGAATCCTCGCTGGAAGCTGATCAACGCGAAGGCTTATTCAGACGAGCCAAAGATGGTGACGAAGAGGCTTGGGGAGAATTGTGCGCCGACTTGCTTCGTCGTCTGCGCCCGATCGCCCTTAGTCGGGCTGGAAAAGTCCAAGCCATGGGCCGCACTGGCACTGACTTGCTGAATTCAAGAATGATTTCGTTGTTGCAAAATCCCGATCGCTTTTTTGCCTGCCATTCGGCTCAACATCTCTTCAACTTTCTTTGTGTCCGGCTTGGTTTCAAGGCACAGGATGAGTTCAAGAAGCAACGCAGAGATCGGAATGCATTGAATGACCTCAGAGACCTGTTTGACGACACGGTCTTCGATGACGTTACAGATATTGATGGACTCGACGATGCCAGTGAAGCAGTCAGAAAACTAACTGAAAGTGAATCCCAGTTGGTCGAGATGGTTGCCGACGGGGTTTCCTATGTCGAGATTGGCAGGCAGTTGGGCATCTCTGATAAAACAGCAAAGAAGCGTTTCATTGATATCTGCACGCGTACAAGGGGGCGATTAGATTGACCCGCAAATTTCTCTGGACCGGTCTCGCAGCCTAGGTCGCAAACATGGCAGTCAACGCTCAAATTCGATCACGAGCCCCAGCTTGCAACTCCCTGATCCATTGGCATCGGTCAGGCTTGTCACCAGAGGGCGTGGCAAGGGTTCTCCGCGACGCAGATCAGCTTTCCTATCAGCAGCTGTTACCGGCCGTCATCCAGGAAATGGTCTCCAGGCGACTTCAAGGCGACATCGTCAAAGCCGCCGATTATCTCGAGGCATACCCGAAACTTGCAAACCGCGCCGGCGCTCGAGCGGCGATTTTGCATGAAGAGTTTGTTGGAAGAAATCATCGCGATCCGACATATACTTTTGATGCGTTTTGCAAAGAACACCAAGCTGACGTGGTTGCCCTCAGAGACGAGCATGCGTTCAATGGCGAAACCATTTGTTTTGGCGACCAGCAGCGTGTTGAGATTAAAGGTCTGATTGATCGCGGAGGATTTGGGTTGGTCTACCTCGGGTATCAACCCGAACTAAGGCGAAATGTTGCCGTAAAAGTACTCGCGCCTTCGCTCGGTTTAGAGTCGGAAAAAAGATTTGCCAAAGAGGGTCCGATCATTGCCTCGCTTGATCATCCCAATCTGGCCACCGTTTACTTTGCCGATCAATGGAATGGTCATCAAGTCCAGGTGATGGAGTATGTTGGCGGGGGAAATCTGCGAGATTTGCTATCCGATGGCCCGTTACCGGCCAAGGTTGCCGCAGAGATCGCGCTGGAAATTGCCCGGGGAATTGCCCACGCTCATGCCAACAATGTTCTGCACCGTGATCTCAAACCAGAAAATGTATTGCTCACGCTGGACGGTAAGATCAAAGTCATCGATTTCGGGATTGCCCGCGCTGACAACCTCGAGTGGACCTCGTCTACGATGCCAGGTACTCAGTTTGGAACCGTCGGCTACCAGTCGCCAGAGATAGCGCGGGGGGACATCGCGACGAGCCAGTCGGACGTCTACTCGCTGGGCGTGCTGCTGTTTGAATTGGTTACCGGTCGATGGCCGATAGGAAGTCGTCATGAGTCGATCTCTTTAACGGAATTGGAAACATCCGCTCCCAAATCACCACTTGATTTTGAGGCTAACGTTCCCCGGGACATCTGCAAGATATGCAACACGGCTTTAAGGAAACAACCTGGGAACCGATATCAGGACGCGGGGGAATTTGCTGCGGACATCGAAGCGTTTCTCGACAATCGGCCAGTTGCTGGTTCCAGTCGAGTATCTCCGTTAAGCGACCGGCATCCGACTGCAATGCTGATCTTCAAAACATTGTCCGCATTCATTGCCTTGATGCTTTTGGCTTGGGGAGGCACCCAGTACGCTCAATTCAGGTCCAGCCGGTTCGATGCCGCACTCACAGCGCTTAGTCACCGAGTCAATGGGATGCAATTCAAGCCTCTCGAAGGAGAGAAGGTTGCGACGATCATTAAAGACGAGATCGAAAGGCTGGAACGCTTCGGCACCCGAGATTCCGCCGACCTTGAGAAAATCCGGCAAGCCAAAGATGCATCCATCGAGCGGCTTTTCCAGGTTTACGTGCAAGGCTACAAGGATACAGGACGTATCGACCGGGCTCAGTATCGCGATGCGCAGGCTGTCATAAGCGTGATAGAGGAATTCGATCCGGACCGAGCCGAAGACGGTTTCGCTCTTTTGCTTGATCCGACCCACTGGAAAACCATCATCGAACCAACCGAGACCGCGTTACCGCCAACTGCTTCCGTAGGGGATGTCAGCTTTCAGAAGCTAAATTTCGAGTCGCCTGGCAACAGAGACGGCATCAGAGTCAGGTTTTCAACCGACCTTCCGCCGGCAGGTCGGTCGTGGTCCGTTCACATCGATGGAGCTCAACCAACTGGGTCACCAGCACTATTGGTCGACGGCATTGGCGCGATTGTGCCCTTGGACAATCACCGAACAGGTTTTTACCAACCAGACACCGGTAAGCGCAATTTTGTAGTCGGGAGGGAATCCAGTAAGCCAATCTTTTTTGCGATTGGCCCCAAGTCTGGCCAGCTCATCGGCTACCAAAATGGAGCAGCCTGGCATCACTGGGGTGGCGGCCAGGCTATACAAATATTGCCGCCAGGTAGCGGACTGTTGGGGTTGGCCACCTCGCCATCTCACGAATGGTTGGCAATCGCAACTCAAGAACCTGCCGGAACATTCGTATACGTTTGTCGAACGCCGACCCACGACAGCCTTTCGATGGATTTTGACATTCGATCGGTTGCGCACCGAGCACCTTATCCGGGAAGTAAAGCTCCCAAAATATCTGATGATGGAGAAGTTTGGACGATTGATGAGCTAGGACAATGCTTCAGGCTTTTGGAATCCAGCACTTGGACGCGCGTACCACTGCCCGAGTCCAACACGCATTGGAATCAGATTGAGTTGGCCAGTGATGACAGCTTCGCAGCGGTTACGGTCACTGATGGAGGAAACAGGTTGATTTCCGGAAACTGGAAACGTCCAGATTCCTTCAAGCAGATTGCAACCTCCGCGTCGAGGATAACGACGATCAGTGTTTCTCCCGACAATGCTGTTATTTGTTGGGGAGAATCCGACGGAACGGTTCGCTACTCATCGAATGACAACGGATCGATTGCGACCAAGATTCTTGGCAGCTTCCAACATCCGGTCAGTGGCGTATCGATTTCCAGCCAAAACAACCTGATCCTAGCAACGGCCGCCAACGGCGATAGCCATGTTTGGAATCTGAATCGCAGTGACAAGCGAACTGGGTCAATTTGTTTGGGACGCAGCGGGTTTTCGGTACAAGTACGTTGCAGTAAAAATGGCGCGCTGCAGCTGCACTTGTATTCCAACGGAAGGCTGGTGCAGACCAGTGAGCTGCGCCCTCGACATTCGAGATTGCAGTTCGAGCTTGTTCGGAAAGGTCCTCGATTTCAAGTTTTCGTCGATGAAAACAAGATCGTTGACCGTGATATCTGGGAGCAAGTCGCCTTCCTGCCAAACGCACTTCTGATCGCACCCAATGACGTTTCGATTCAAGATCTGACGATTGATCAAAGAACCAATGATTCTTCGAGCAGTCTCAATGCCGCTGACAATCTGTATTCACAGAACGACTACTCTGGTGCGCTGGAACTGTATCAGCGACAACTTGAAAACTCCCAACGTGTTGGGAACCGTTCGGAAATCCTCCAATGCAGGTATCTTATCGGCTCTTGCTTTGAACAGTTGAATCGAATCGACGATGCCTTGAATGAGTGGGAGTCAGTACGGCGTAGAGACGGCGATGCGACCGGCAGCGACCAACAACTTGAAGCACTTGCTGATTTTCAACGTTGGAAGTTACTTTCAGCAACCAGTGGACGCGAAGCCGAGGCACAATCCCAGTTCGACGTTGTGAAATCAAAATACAGTTTTGGTCAAGAGCCAGGCAAAATGGATGTCTCGAGCGTGATAACGTTCTGGATGCAGCAGAGCATCGTTGATAACTATTCAAGATTCAAGGCTCACAACGAACTCCTGTTCACATTTGACAAGAGACAATTGGACGTGGCGACAGTCAGATCAGAAGTCGCAAGATTTGCGAGCCCCATTTTCGAAGAACAATTTGGAAGAGACCTGGAATTGTTTGAATCCGCCTGGATGGCAGGCCCCAAGTATCGGTGGCAACTTGACGAAGTTGTCTTACGGTTGAAGGGAGGATTGGAAAGGTTATTGAATCCTGACATGCTCGCCGGAAATGAACAATTGGTCGAAGCAGTAATTGAGCGTTGTTGTTGGTACGACCGAATTTTTGGCTCGCCCCGCACATCGATGCAAAGGATTGTCAGAATTGAGTCCCTGCTACCGGAATTTGGCAAACACTGGCAGCAACTCCGACTCGAATTAGCCAGATGTGAAGCCGCACTTGGACACAGGGACACTGCCAGAACAATCTTGCTCGACTTCGTCTCCGGTCATGGAGAAGCTGATGTGTCAGGAGATCAACGTTTACTCAAATACGGCTACTGGGCCCAAGCACACCTGATGCTTGGATTCCTCGAACACGATGCCGGCAATACCGAATCCGCTCAGGAGTATTGGCGAGCTGGCACGTTTAATCGCTGGAAAAAAACTGGCAATGTAACCCAAACACTGATTGACCAACCCGCACTGCCGCAAGCATGTCATATCCTCGTCTCACTGTTGGCCGAGAAGCCCTCGCTGAGCAATGTTTGGACGTCGGTAAGCAAAACCAAGTTTATCCAGTTGTTACCTAAACGCGTTACCTCAACGATGGCGACCGTAGTAGCAACCCCTGAAGCGTCTAGAGATTGGGCCGTCAGGATGTTACCCGCTGACTGGCAAGTCCTCTACAATCGCGGGAAAAACTTATGCCGAGTCGCTCTGCAACCAGAATTCAAAAGAATCGCTCGTAACTATGCCTTCCGCACCGTTGGGTTTGACGACCTGTATCGTCGGCCTGTTGCCGAATTGGCCGCGATATGTCTGGAAATTGATTTCCAAACGATCGGCGGCAACTTGGGAAAACAAGAAAGGCAGCTGATTCAGGAAACCATGCTGGAAATAATTGAGAACGCTCATGAGTTATTCACCGATCAGGGAAAGCAGGATTTGATTGCGCTCGCCAAGCGGTGGTTTGATTTGGCATCTTCCAGCAGCATGGAGGGAGACCTGGCAGTGTTCGAAAGAATGCCGCAGGTTCAAAACCGAGTCCGGTACCTGTTCGCCTTGAAGGGCATTACCAAGGATGACCTGGAACTTTCCAAGTCTATCAAAGCGACATTGAAACGTGTGCCCGACGAGTTACTCTCACAATGCATC
>CAZJEK010000341.1:0-6323 GCA_964545005.1 uncultured Pirellulaceae bacterium | reverse complement strand
CCGCGAGACTCAGCCACCGATCAGTTCGAATTCAACCCGAACGCTGGCAGTGAAAGCTTGCTGACCGGCTTCAACGGGAACGGACCCAGCCCGGGATTCCATCACGCCCAGTCGATACATCGGTTGCGGTTGGTTGAACGAAACCTCGCTGATCGAAATGACATTGCCGACTTTGACTCCGGCGGCTGCGGCATACAGGTCGGCACGTGCCCGCGCGTCCTTGACCGCGTTGACTCGAGCTTGATTGATGACGGCGTTTTCGTCATCAAGTTCAAACTGAATTCCACTGATCTGATTCCCACCGGCATCAACGACCTTATCCAACAACGTACCCAGTTGACTGATGTCGCGGACCTTGACAGCAACCTGGTTAGTGACCCGATAGCCCGTCACCTTGGGCTCTTCCTGGCCTCTTGGACCGCGATCGTAAACTGGATTCACATTAAATCGCGAAGTCTGGAGGTCTTTTTCATCAATGCCCATGTTTTTGAGTTCGTCCAGCATTTTTACGACGGCGGCACTGTTGGCCTGCAACGCTTCTTTCGCCGTTTTCGACTGGGTGACGACGCCCGATTGAATCGTGGCCGTATCGGGGACCGCATAGCTGGTGCCTTCACCAGTGACCGAAATTTTGCGAACGGGTTGGTCGTCATCATGATCCTGCATCGATGCCGAAAGGGCGTCGGTGCTGAGCGTGACCAGAGTAGCCGCCAAGGCAAACGAAAATAGATAGCGCAACATCGTTGGGTTCTCCTCGCAGTGAGAGGTTGGTTTCAGAGATTCGGCAAGGTTGAATCGGTGAAGCGACACAACCTCGCTGTTTCTCTGTCTACGATGCAGCCGTGACTTTATTAGTTCCCTATGTCATTTTTGCCCTTCAAGATTGAGGGGCGTCGAAAGCTCTCAGCAGAGTCATTGTGAAAAACCGCAGAGGCGCAGAGAACGGAGAGATTCCGGAAATTTGAAGGGAACTTTGCGCGTTCTCAGCGAACTCTCCGTCTCAGCGGTTAGCTCTTCGCGTTGGAAGATCGATAGCTAACCCTATTGGAGCCAAAAACCACCAACGTGCCGCTTCAGTCCCACCACCAGTTTTCGACGTCACCCAGCGGCATCGCCTGTTGCTGGAGCTGATCTGGTTGCTCGCTGGAGTCCACTTTCAGCGGCGTGTCAATCAAAGTCGCTGCGTTGAATGAAACCCCACCGCTGACTCCAATGATGCTGCGAGTGACGGTGCTGGTTTCTTTCCGCTCGCGGATGACTTTCTCATTCATCACCGATTCAACATGCTTCGCCACGTCGTCTCGACGCAGCAAGTATTGAAGGGACCGGTTCCTGACGGGCGCGAAGAACTCGGGCTGCCAATCGACCTGTTGATCCAGGCGATGCTTGCGAATCAACGCGGCGACCAAAGCCATATCAAACACGTTTTTCAACTGTCGATACACTGGGTATCGGTCAGCCAATTGTTCAAAATGTTGGGTGAAATCTTTGGCAAACCCGGCGGCATCGGGGTTGGCCTGACCGGTGTGGACCCGCTGTCCCTGTTCATTGAGAAACTCATTTTCGCTTTGTACCTTGACTCCGGGACCAACCAGCTGAAAAAACATGCGATCAGGATCGGCAACAATGTCATCGTAATTCATTGTAAACCACCACCGAATCACATCAGTTGATTGCCGATCGGGATGTTCCGCGATCCGGTCGAGGTAACTGGGAACCTGGGGAATGCTCGGTTCCAAGCCCATCCCGATCAATTTCATTCGATAGTCGGCTTCGACCAGAACGCGAGCGGCGTGCGTGTCGGGTTCAATTCCAAATACTTCGATATCCTGTTTTCCCAACGCGTCACGAAGTCCGGCGGCCCAACGTTTGCCTTTGACTGCGGGGTGCTCATCAAGATACTCTCGCGTGGCGACGAGATTTTCTTCTCGGGGATTGATCGAGCATCCAAATTGCCCCCCAGCGTTACGCGAATTTCGCAAGCAGACAACCAGGTCATCCAGTTGCAAAACCGGCTTGCCTGTTTTCGTATTGACGGGGCGACCGGCGGGCCCCATTTCCCATTCGCCAGCCGGTCCAGCGATCACGACATCTCCTGAATCAGGCAAAACGGCAATGAATTTGATCTCGTACAAACCGGCCAGGTTTTCCATCATCGGGTCAGGGGCGAGGCCTTGAGCGGCACGCCATTGAGCCGCTTTCTCCAGCCGCGGTAAGGAAATGGTCCTTAGCTCGGAAGACATTGTTGGATTGCGGTTTCCATTATCCTGCTTGACTCGCTGTTTGAGTTTACGAGCCTCGTTGGCGGCAGTGGACTTGATTCGCTTCAAAGTACCATCGGCGGACACAAAGACGCCCGAAGGATATGGTTGCAACGTGCCAAGGCCTTGACCGTTGCCCTCCCAGCCGTCTGGATCGATGGTATTTTGAATCAGGTTGATCAAGGGCGTAAAATCGGCCAGAGTAACGCCGCCAGCTTGCCCGGTTGTCGGGTTCGGTTGTTGCGGATTGCGAGGCTGCCCGACGCCGCCAAATTGTTGACCGTAGAGCTCTTGCAACGTTGCGGACCGAGGCTGAGCCAATTGGATTTGAAACGCGGAATGGAACGCTGCGTCAGGAGCGCCGGCTCCCAGTTGCCGTCGGGCAATTTCAGACAGGACGCGATCTCTGTTTTCGGTCTTCAGCTGATCAGTCAGCTCCAATGCGGCTGGAAATTCGCCAGCATTCAGATGCTGGCGGATTGAATCAGGAATTTCACCAGAAAGCGATTGCTGTGCCCGGGCAGTGGCCATTGGCTTGGCCAGCAACATTGCGATCAAAAGCACGCAGCAGAAGGGGATTGGAAATCGTGCCCGCAGGACGGAATCGAAAGGGCGAAATCCGCTCTGGGCGGAGTAACCACGAAACAGCATCAGATTTTCCTCGTGCTTCAACAGCCCTTGCCCATCTCCTATGGTTGCAACAATTGCTCTTAAAAGCAAGCGGCATGTTGATTGCGACGCCGATTAGATCCGAATAAAATGAGTTTGAGTTGCCGGATCGTTCGATTTTCGCTCCGAGGTTGACATTTTTTAAGTGGTCGGCTGGAGGTAGATACTCTCCCTTGGGAGAGTCGGTCTATCAGGGCCGTAGAGGGGTTTGGTAATCCCTCCCCTCGCTCGCTATGGCTCGACCCTTCCGCGAGCGGGAGGGTGTCGATCAAACTATCGGTCCGCGAAAGTCGGATTCACAAACTTTCGCGGAGGGAAAGGCGACTATGTGCAACTTCCAAACTCCGCGTCGGGTTCGCAATTCGAAGTGACTTCTACATTGTTCTGTTCCGTGGTCAAACAAAAGCAAGATGGACAATCCAAAACAGGAATTCTGGGAAGACGATCCATCCACGGCCAGTCAGGCAACGGTCCGGAGGTCCAAGTCGCGGCTATCGATCAAGAAGATCCTGATCCTGACATCGGTCGTGGCGGCTGCTGCGGTCTGTCTGGGACACCTGGTTCGAGCTGCCACCGCTGGTCGAGGCGGAATTGAAATTGGCCTGTTCGTCGTCATCACCGCAATGATGCCCACGGTCTTTCTGGCCGTCGTCAGCCTGCTGTATTCCACGTTTGGCAAGTACCTGGACTGACGGTTTAATCGATATCTCGCTTCAGCGCGACGATTTTGATACCCAGCTGTTTGGCCGTTTCGATCGTTTCCCGCTGGTGCAGCAGAATGGTTTTGTCGGCTTCGACCGCCAACACGGATCCACCGGCCTGGTGGATTGATTCGATCGTCCCTTTGCCGATGGTGGGCACGTCGAAACGCATGTCTTGTTGTGGCTTGGCGACTTTGACGACGGTAAAACCGCCGTGGCATAATTGGCCGGCTCGACGGATACAGGCATCGGTCCCTTCGATCGCTTCCACGGCCAGCACGGCTTGATCACGGACGACGACGGTTTGTCCAATATCCAGGCCACCCATCTGCTTGGCCATTTTCCAGCCGAATTCGACATCCCGCTGTTGAGCTGCGGTCAATGGTCGCGATGTGAGATTGCCTGTTTTCACCAATAACTCCGGAGCAAAATCAGTGGCTGGCGCAAACGTGATTCCACCAGCGGCGTACAACCGGACGACGGTCAACAACAGTGTATCGTCGCGTCGATCCTGGCTCCGCGAAAGGTAGATCGGGTAAAAGTGTCGCCAGAAAGTCAGGTCCGGCAAGTGTCCCAGCAAATCGCGTTTTCGTTGAAACAACCTGGTCTTGAAAATTTTGCCCGCCATCGTGGCCTGGGTCACCCCGGCTCGACGTAGGAAGCGAACCTGACCGCCCATCCGCCCCATCCCAAACACGCGATAGGAATTACAGATCTCAGCCAGTACCGGGTCGGCATGATCGCGGATCGCACAACAGTGAACGGCATGCCCCTGTTGACGCAGCTGCTGGGCGACGACGATGGGAAAGTCTCCCCAGCCGGCAACCAGCCCAATATTCAATTGTGTTGTCGTCGAGGTTCGACCTGAAAGTTGTTGACTTCCAGTCATGGTTTGAAACTGAGAGACCGCGATGGCCATGGTTCCTGCTACGCTGCTTTGGTGCTGGATGACGACGCGTTTTCCTGCTCCACCGGATCCGAACTCTGGATCTGTTCGACTTGTTTTTGCAACTGCTTGATCGCCCTCCGCATTTCCGGCAACCGAGCCCGGTTTGCCAGGATCTGCATTTCTTCACGGGCGGGTCGGGCAGGGATTCCAAAGTAACGCTGGCGGGATTCAATGTCGTGCATCAAACCCGATTTGGCTCCGATGGAGACCTGGTCACCGATCGTCAAATGATCGGCCAAGCCAACTTGTCCACCCATCACCACGTAGCTACCGGTCTGACAGCTGCCTGCGATCCCCACCTGAGAGCACAGCAAGTTGTGGTCCCCGATCGAGCAGTTGTGACCGACCATGACCAGGTTATCCAACTTGGTGCCGGCTCCAATCGTCGTCGAATCGTAAGTGCCACGATCGATGGTGGTGTTGGCACCGATCTCGGCGTCATCGCCGATGACAACATTGCCCAGCTGAGCAGATAGCTGATGCTTGCCTTCGATCGACTTGTAACCAAACCCATAGGCTCCCAGTACTGCGCCGGCGTGGATGATGACGCGATCGCCGACGATGGTTTTTTCGTAGATCGTGACATTGGGGAAAACCTTGACATCAGCCCCGATCACCGAACCTTCCATGATCGTGACGTTGGGGAACACGACGGTCCCCGGACCAATGACAACATCGTCCATCACGACGGCGCCGGGGTGAATGCAAACGCCGGCGGCTATTCTCGCACTCTCGGCTACGATCGCTCGCGGGCTGATGCCGATTTTCGGGCGATCAACAGGCGGCTTGAAATAGCGGGCCACGATCACGAACGCTGCTTCGACATCGTCGACTTCAATACAGGGCTTGTCCGTGTTTCCAGTTCCAATCGGCACAATTCCCGCTGCGGCCTGACTGTCCAGAAACTCCTGCAAATGTCCGGCAGAACAGGCAAACGTGATGTCCTCTGCGCTGGCGCGAGAAATCGACGCGGCGCCGGTTATCATCAGGTCCGGGTGCCCCGTCAAATTGCCTCCCACCAATCGTGAGAGTTCTTGCAATGACACCATGCTCAGGCTTCCTTTCCTGATGACCATCTTGTAAGGGTGTGAAACGGAGGTAAGTCTTTGGTATTTAAATGGATCTGGCGATTTGGAGCTAGGGCGATTGCCATCACGGCAAAGTGCTATCACTTTCTATCCGCCGCCATTTTTGAACCACTTCCGATTGGACTTGGCGAAAGACACGAGTTTCGTCAAAGTTCCTCTTCATTCCATCAGCGATTTTTGAAGACTGTCATGCCCCAAACTACGTTGCCGCATTCGCTGGACTCTCAATCGGCAAGCCCGGAAAACCGGAACCGGACCGCACCTCGGATCGTTGACGTGCACTCGTTGCACAAAAGCGGCACAATGTTTCTGTTCCATTTTTTCCGCCATCTGGCCAACTGGCGATCGTTCCAGCTGCAATCTCCGAACAACACTCCACCCCAGGAACATGGACCGGTGAGGCGAGAAATGCTGGCCGATGTTTCTTCCAGCATCTTATGTCGGGCGCCGATTCGTACGTTTGATGTCCAATGCGTAGAAGTCGAAGCCGGCATCGATCAGCGGCGAATATTCCATTTGCGGGACCCGCGCGACATTCTGGTTTCGGAATATTACTCCTTTGGCTGGATCCACCCGGCTCACCGGGAAGACATGGCTGAGCGCCGGCGTCAAATTCAGGAGATGAGCATTGACGACTACGTGATTCGGCAACCGG
>CAZJEK010000340.1:0-6381 GCA_964545005.1 uncultured Pirellulaceae bacterium | reverse complement strand
CATAACCAGCTATTCCAACAGACGTCCCGGGGGGAAGGCAAGTGGGGATCAGCTCTCTGAAATTTATTGGTGGTCGGCAGGAGATAGACACTCTCGCTCGGGCCCTCGGGAGAGTCGGCCTATCAGGGCCGGAGAGGGGTTTGGTAAACCCTCCCCTCGCTGTGGCTCGACCCTCCCGCGAGCGGGAGGGTACCGAAAAAAACTTTCGGGGAGAGGTTCATATTTTTTGGCGATCGCGGGAAGTAGCTTGGGCCATTGGCCCGAGTCCGCAAGGTTTCGCCCAAGGCAAGGTATTCTTCAGCGTTCACGGCCGAATCGGCCATGCTACATGACTTTCGCGGAGCAAAAGGCGACTCTGTCATTCGTCGCTGGGAAGCATTTCCCCTACATCAAAGCCAGCTCGGCAAAAATTGAGCCAACCAGATCCAGTTTTGATTCCAGGACACTGTTGGGGGCAGTCGTTCCGTTGGAAAAGTAGAACTCAAACACGGTCGCCATGTCTTCATAGGGATTTGTGCGGCCGTAGTTTTCGGCGAAACCAGCCGAGTTCAGGTACCACCATTGCCCATCCAGCGACTGGGTGTACTGGCTGCTGGATGGCTCCGATTCGGTCCAGCCACTGAGGTTCAAAAATGAATTCCAATGCGTCTGTAGTTGACTGGATACCGAAACCAATTCTGTTTCGCTGTCCCAGTTATGAGCCATTTCGTGAATGAACACTTCGACGAACTGGTCATTGTAAAACGCGCTGTTTTCATCCCAATCCAGGATTCGGATTTCACGATAGTAGCTGTAGCTGAAAACCTGCTGGCCGTTTTGCCAATACCAGGATGTCGATGTTTCAAGGTAATTCAAACCCGCAGCGCCGTTCAGGTCGTCATATTTGATAAACCGCAGGCTGTCATCATTCAGCGTTTCCTGGAGCAGCAGGTTGTTACCGACCACGTCGTACATCTGGTTGATGGCTTCCACCAACACCATGATCTCGGCATCGTTCCAGTTGGACGTGTGATCAATGAATTCCAGAACCGCGTCCCTGGCTCCGGCGTCGGTAAGATTGTCATTTTCCTGAACGACAACTCGATCGTCATCGCCACCGCCGGTCAACGAATCACCGGATGCCGATTCTCCTCCGAACAGCAAGTCATCGCCGGCCTCGCCGTCCAAGCGATCTTCTCCGGCACCACCAAAGATCTGATCATTCCCAGCGCGGCCGAACAGCGTATCCTCACCGGGTTGACCATAGATAAAGTCGGCGTCTTCTCCACCGATGATTCGGTCGTCGTCGTCTCCACCGTACAGGTAGTTGGTTCCGCCTCGGGCCACCAGATAGTCACTACCGGCGCCGCCATCAGCGAAATCGTTACCAAAATGTGGCAGCATCGTATCGTTGCCGTCTTCTCCGTACCCCGTATCGTCGCCGTCGTCGAACATCATGTAATCATCACCGGCCCCGCCATACAACGTATCGTTACCGTTGTTGCCGCGGACACGGTCAGCCCCGTTTCCGCCGCGAACGATATCGTCGTGGGCCTGGCCGTAGACTTGATCATCGCCATCGCCACCGTCCAGGTCATCAGCCCCGCTGAATCCGTACAACGCATCCGCACCGGCACCACCGGCCATCACATCATTACCAAAGCCGCCCCACAGCGAATCAGATCCTTCGCCACCGTTGACGACGTCGTCGCCGTTGCCACCATGCAGGGTATCGTCTCCGTCTCCGCCATCGACCGTGTCATTATCATCACCGCCGTTGAGGAAGTCGTTTCCGCCACCGCCAGACAATTGGTCATTTCCGGAATCTGCGAACGACCAGTCGTCTCCGCTGCCGCCAACGAAGATATCGTCTCCCGCACCGGCACCAAACCGAGCGGGAATCGATGACTGGTTATAAAACGCGTCGTTTCCACCCAAGGCATAAAACTGCACCTCGGTAACATCGCCAGGCAGGAAACTGGCGCTGGGTCCGTCAACGATGTTGACATCGAGGTTTCCGGATTGATCTTCGGTAACGTACAGCGTGTTGGCAGCGTCGTCG
This sequence comes from uncultured Pirellulaceae bacterium, assembly GCA_964545005.1. Classification (GTDB taxonomy): domain Bacteria; phylum Planctomycetota; class Planctomycetia; order Pirellulales; family Pirellulaceae; genus Mariniblastus. The sequence goes on along the minus strand of CAZJEK010000340.1, from coordinate 4,340 downwards.
CCGATCACGGTGACGGTCAGGGTAGCAGCGTCATAATAGATATTGGCCGCCAGCATCCGGCGAGCTTCCAGGGACCGGTAGTCAGGACGCTGGGATTTGCACCGCGGATCACCGAGTGCACGCTGTTGGGTTCGTGTTAATCGTGTTAGTAAAGAGAACAAGCTCATCGGAGTTTGGCAAAGCTGGAGAAACGAATCAGAACCGTACCGAGCAAGCATTCGGCTCCACTTGAAACGGTAGCTCATTGCCAAGCTCGACAACCGCTGACGGGCCGCAATCATCCAGGAGAATCGGCAAATGGTGATTTAGATCAGCAGCGCGCGTAGATTGATGCTTAATGGCATCATCACTATCAACAATGCCAATCGGGCACCAGTATCCGCACTTAACGCGTCGATGCCTGCCCTTGCGAGAATCTCTTTGCAATTTCCTGGAGAAACCGTTACGAAGACGGGTTCCGAAACACTTTTGCTATCGACGTTGGGCTCAGGAAGGGACCGCTCTTGCACTCGATTGACACAACGAACAACTCGAAACTCCGCGTCCAGCCGGGCGGATTGTACGACCCGGCTTATGAACACGACAGCTGCGGTGTTGGCTTCGTGGCCAATATCAAGGGTGAACCGTCACATCAAATCGTGGCCGATGCCTGCCACATTCTGGCCCGGATGGAGCATCGAGGAGCCTGCGGATGCGAACCCGAAACCGGCGACGGTGCCGGAATCCTGACCACTGTACCGGTTTCGCTGGTCCAACGCTTGGCCAAGGAACTGGGGTTTCCAGTTGATTGTCCTTTCATCGGAGTAGGTAACGTTTTCCTGCCTTCGGATCAAGATGAGCTTGAGAAGTGCAAGAATCTGTTTGCTCAGAACGTCAACCGGTTCGGGCAACGACTGTTGCATTGGCGGGAACTTCCGATCGACCCCGATGGAGCCGGTATCGGCGTAACCGCCAGACGCTGCATGCCCACAATTGCCCAGGTATATATCGGCGCCAGTGACAAGCTGACCCAGGATGAATTTGAACGCAAGCTGTACCTGATTCGCAAATCGACAACTCATGCAGTCGTTCAATCCAGACAGGTTCATTCCAACCTGTTTTATGTTTGTTCACTTTCATCGCGGATCCTGGTTTACAAGGGCATGTTATCAACGGCCCAGCTTCCGTTGTTTTATCCGGACCTCCTGGATCCAGACTATTGCAGCCATCTGGCGATGGTCCATTCGCGGTTCTCGACCAATACTTTACCCAGTTGGTCACGCGCGCAACCGCTTCGCTGGTGTGCTCACAACGGCGAGATCAACACGCTGCGTGGCAACCGAAACTGGATTACCGCTCGCCAGGGATTGATGTCCAGCGATCAGTTTGGCGAGGACTTGGAATACCTGCTGCCCGTGATTGAAAAAGAGTGCAGCGATTCGGGAGAGTTTGACAACGCGATGGAATTGCTGGTCATGGACGGGCGCGACTTGTCCGAGGTCGTGATGATGATGATTCCCGAAGCCTGGCAACAGCATCGGTCGATGGATCAGGAAAAACGGGCATTCTATGAGTTCCATTCTTGTTTGCAGGAACCATGGGATGGTCCGGCGTCGATTTCGTTCACGGATGGAAAAATGATCGGTGCGGTTCTGGACCGCAACGGCCTTCGTCCCAGCCGGTTTTACGTCACTGATGATGATCGCGTGATCATGGCCAGTGAAGTTGGCGTTCTGGAAGTCGATCCGGCGACGGTTGTTCGCAAAGGCCGGCTGGAACCCGGCAAAATGTTCGTCGTCGATTTCGAGCAGCAGCGAATTGTATCCGACGAAGAATTGAAGCAGGCAATCAGTCGGCGAAAACCTTATGTCCAGTGGCTGGATCAGCACCGGATGACCCTGGACGAGTTCCCTCCCGGCCAGCCGTTCCAACCCTTCGATCCGGATGCCAGAATTTCCAGGTTACGCGCGTTTGGTTATACCAGCGAAACCATGGAGTTCATGCTGCTGCCATTGTTGCAAGCCAAAAAAGACCCCATCCTGTCGATGGGCAATGACGCGGCGTTGGCCTGCCTGAGCGATCAGCCTCGACTGTTGTATGACTATTTTTCGCAACTCTTTGCCCAGGTCACCAACCCACCGATTGATTCGATTCGCGAAGAAATCGTGATGTCGATGGCCTGCTACATCGGACCTGAAGGAAACCTGCTGTCCACCGAAGCCGGCCAGGCCAATCGGCTGTTTCTGGAGCATCCAATTATCGATGCTCGCCAAATGGCAGCGATCCACTCGCTGGCCCATCGCGGCTGGAAATCCAAACGCATTGACATCACGTTTGTAAAGTCCAATGGTCTCGACGGGATGCTGGAGACGTTGGATCGAATTTGCCGAGAGGCTAAATCGGCAATCGAAGATGGATGCTCGCTGATCACCTTGTCGGATCGTCGCATCGATGAAAACCGCGTCCCGGTGAGTGCTTTGTTGGCGGTCAGCACAGTACACCACTTCCTGGTCGATCAGCAGTTGAGAACGCGAATTGGGTTGATCGTCGAAACCGGCGAGGCTCGTGAGGTTCATCACCACTGTCTGTTGACCGGCTTCGGTGCCGATGCGATCCACCCGTACTTGGCGATCGAAACGCTGGTGGCACATCACCGCGAAGACCCGGACTCGGATCTGGATGAAGCACAATGCCTGGCCGCCTATCGAAAGGGAATCGAAAAAGGCATGCTGAAGGTTTTGGCCAAAATGGGCATCTCAACCTTGGCCAGCTATAAGGGAGCCCGCATTTTTGAAGCGATCGGGCTAAACTCGGACGTGATCGAGCGCTCTTTTCCAGGTACCGCCAGCCGAATTGAAGGCGTTGGCTTTGATGTTCTGGCAGCCGAAGCAATACGTCGCCACGACCTCGGATTTCCGTCCGACTCAAGCACGAAACAGGCCTCCAATCTGGAAACGGTTGGTTCGGTTCACTGGCGACATGGCGGCGAGAAACATGCCTGGAGTCCGGCCAACATTGCGAGCTTGCAACAGGCAGCGCGATCAGGAGATCCCGATGCTTACCAACGGTTTGCGGACACGATCAACCAGCAAACGGCTCGAGAATGTCATTTGCGGGGTTTGCTGAAATTTCGATCACGCTCCTCCATCCCCCTAAAACATGTGGAACCGGCAGCTGAAATTGTCAAGCGTTTTTGCACCGGCGCGATGAGCTTCGGATCGATTTCCGCCGAAGCGCATGAGACGCTGGCGATTGCGATGAACCGAATCGGTGGCAAAAGCAATACGGGCGAAGGAGGTGAGAAAACAGAAAGGTTCTCGGTCGACGACAACGGTGACCTGCGACGCTCGGCAATCAAGCAAGTCGCCTCTGGGCGTTTCGGGGTGACGGCCTATTACCTGGCCAACGCGGACGAGATTCAGATCAAGATGGCTCAGGGAGCCAAGCCCGGTGAAGGCGGTGAATTGCCTGGACATAAAGTCAATCAGACCATTGCTGACACCAGAGGATCAACGCCTGGCGTGACTTTGATCAGCCCTCCACCGCATCATGATATTTATTCGATCGAAGATCTGGCTCAGCTGATTTTCGATTTGAAAAACGCGAACCCCTCGGCCCGCATCAGTGTAAAACTTGTCTCGGAAGTGGGTGTGGGGACGATTGCGGCTGGCGTCGCCAAGGCACACGCCGACAACATTCTGATTTCCGGAGCCGGCGGCGGGACTGGTGCGTCACCGTTGACGAGCATCAAACATGCCGGCATGCCCTGGGAGCTGGGGATCGCTGATACCCATCAAACGCTGGTCATGAACGACCTCCGCAGCCGCGTTCGATTGCAGACCGATGGACAACTGAAAACTGGCCGCGATGTCGTGATTGCCACCTTGTTGGGTGCGGAAGAATTTGGGTTTGCCACGGCCCCATTGATCACGATGGGCTGCATCATGATGCGGAAATGCCATTTGAATACCTGCCCGGTTGGGATCGCCACCCAGGATCCTGAACTGCGGAAACGATTTGCCGGTGCCCCCGAACATGTTGTCAATTATTTGTTCCTGGTCGCCGAGGAAGCACGGCAGATCATGGCGGAACTTGGTTTTCGGTCCATTAACGAAATGGTGGGTCGGGTTGATGCGTTGAATGTTGATCACGCCATTGATCATTGGAAAGCCAAGGGGCTGGACTTGTCACCGTTGCTGGCTCCCGCCGTGGGTCAACATGACGGCATGACGTTATATTGCACTCACGAGCAGGACCATGCCCTGGACGAGGTGCTGGACTGGGAACTTGTCGAACGAACGGAGGAAGCCAGGCGTGATCGAACCGCCATTAAAATCGACTTGCCCATTGTCAATACAGAC
>CAZJEK010000339.1:0-6399 GCA_964545005.1 uncultured Pirellulaceae bacterium | reverse complement strand
TTTTTCGGACCCTTGCTCAGAATGGATAGTGTACGCAAGATTCACCTCGAAGTTTGACAGGATGTTCAGGATCAACTAGATCGACGAGATGCTCTTTGATGGTTTGGCGACCCTGACGAGCCTGCTGCCTAGAACTCTATGAGATAATGTCCAGCGGTTTTGGCACTAACCACCGACTTGCTGGGATTCACACGGTAACTGGCTTTTGTCCGGGGCTAGCTAGCGCCCAATAAGCTGGATTCTGTTGCCTAAAACGCTTTGAGCCCAGCGACGTGCTGAGGTGACTGCTGCTGTGCTTGCGCAATCCGTTGATCAAGCAATTGGAATTCGTCTGCATCCGGGAAAACCTCCCTGCCCCGTGCCGCGGTCAACCTGGCCTGCGACAATTGACCGGTCTGAACCTGGGCTTCGGCCAATCGCACGAGGATCGTTTTAGAGCCAGGCTGATCTCGAACCGCCCGTTCCAAGGTGGCGACGGCCATCGACTCCTGCTTCATCTGCATTAACAAATCTGCCTTGGCCACCACAGCGGACGATGGTTGACTGTCAGCCGGATGCTGAGCCAGCACGTACTCGACGGTCGCTAATGCCTTTTGATGCTGCTGCGATGCGACGTATGTGTCTGCGATATCCAACTGCACACCCATCTCCTCCGGGGCATAGCCGGCTGCTTTCTGGAAACAGGCTAATGCTTCGTCGTACTGGCCGCGCGACTGATGGATCCGACCCAGCAATTGATACGCAGGGGCGAAACGTGGCTCCGCATCGATCGCCAGCTGCGCCTGGCGTTTGGCTGGCGTCAGCTGATCAACGTCGAGGTACATCTGCCCTAACTCGACCAGCAATTTCGGATCATTCCCCGATAGCTGAACCCCAACCTGCATCTGCTCGATTGCTTCAGCCGTTTCACCGGATTGATGCATCGTTCGTGCGAGGTTGGCCCGGGCTCGGAAATCTTCCGGGCTTTCCTGAGTCGCCCGTTTGAACAAGCCTTTGGCCTGCTGCAGTTTACCACGCTGGAAGGCTTCAATTCCATTATTGGCCCAGTCTCGAGCCAGATGGATCCGTTCCTTCGTCCGCTGGGCAAATGGATGGAGAGACTGGCAACCAGTCAACGCCACGCAGATCATCGCGGCAGCCAGCCAACAATAATGGCCAGCCCAATTGGGATTCGACAAAGGCTGTTTGATGGGAGTCAACGTGAGCTGGATCTGAGGAATTGAGCTGGCGTAACCGATACCAATCGGCAACGGACTTTAGCGGGACGTGAAATCCGATTCCATACGGATTTCCTCGTGAATTATCGGTTGATCCTGCCAGTCAAAATGATCCGAATATGCCGGACCTACCAAAGAGCGAAAAAAGGGACGGTTGCAACAAGAGTGCTAGCATGGGCATTCCCACTTTCTGCCGGATTCTCACATGAACCCGTTATGATTGCGAGTTTAACCGGGACAACGGCTGGCAAGTCTTCGGTGAAGCCAGTTTGAACCAGTCCGCCAAATCGCGATTGACGAAGATTGGTCAGCGTTACGATTTCGCCGGGTCGAATTTATCAAGTCCTTGAAACGCGATCTGCAACGACGAATTTCTCAAGCCGGAAAACGGCGATCGGGGTGACACCCATCTAATCGGGCGGGTTGAGCAGACTGGTCGCGATTGCCTTGAACACAATCGCTTGTTGATCAAAGTCTCGATCTTCCGCCTGGGACCAGATCAGAAACGCATGTTCATCGGTGGTTGCAAAAAACAACTGCGCTCGAACCAGGAAGTCGAGGCAATAGAACATGGCTTCAATGCCCTGATATTGCTGGTCGGCGATCGTTGGTTGAATCGGCGAGATTTCCACTTCTTCGTAATTCTGTTCCAACGCAGCAATGGTTTCTTTCAAGAGATCATCTTGATCAATGTCGCGACCATACAAGTGGACCGACCAGGTCGAACTACCATCGGGAGATTCCAGCGACACGACGTGCCCCTCGGATCCAGCTGTTTCCACGTCGTCGATCAACTTCCAATTTTCCGGGTACAAGAACTGGATACCAAGCTTGTGATAGCGTGCCGTCATAGTCGTGCCGTAAACAAACAAGCACCGGCCTGATGCGACCGGTGCGATCTGTCTCCCGATGAATCCAAGAGTGATTGTTGAATAAAAAAAATCGCCAGGATCAGGCTTGTTCAACCGATTGTTCAACCGAATCCAACCATCCCCACTTGTCTTCGGTTGTCCCTTTGAACAATCCGAAAAAGGCCGACTGCAGCGCTTCGGTAACCGGCCCCCGGGAACCACTGCCCACCTCAATTCCGTCAACGCTCCGTACCGGGGTGACTTCGGCCGCCGTTCCAGTAAGAAACACTTCGTCGGAAACATACAACAGATCGCGGGGGATATCCTGTTCGATCACTTCATACCCCAGATCGCGGGCCAGCGTGACGACCGAATCACGAGTGATCCCGTTGAGGATCGCGGCAGCCAATGGGGGTGTGAAGATTTTGCCGTCACGCACGACGAACAGGTTTTCCGCCGACCCTTCGCTGACCGTACCGCGATCGGAAACCGAAATGCCTTCGGCGAAACCGTTGCGACGAGCTTCACCGCCGATCAGTTGGGCATTCAGATAATGACCACCGGCTTTGGAAAGCACGGGCAATGAAGCGCTGGTGGTTCGCGACCAGGACGATACGCAGACATCGATGCCCTTGGTCATCCCCTCTTCACCCAGGTACGCGCCCCATTTGAAGGACGCAATAATGACGTCGGTTTTAATATCCGGATGTGGCACCACTCCTAACGAACCGGCGCCGAGAAACACCAGCGGGCGAATGTACGCCTCGGACAAATCGTTGGCCGTGATTGAATCGCAACACCCCTGGGCAATTTCCTCCTGCGAAAACGGGATTGGATACCGATACAGTTTCGCAGAATCAAACAACCGTTTGATGTGGGCACCTAATCGAAAAATGCATCGGCCCTGGGGTGTCTCATAACAGCGAATCCCTTCAAAAACACTGGAACCATAGTGCAGCGCGTGCGCCATCACATGAACGGTAGCATTTTCCCAGGCGATCATTTCGCCGTTCATCCAGATATACTTGCTGGTGCTCATCGGAAAACTCTTATTGTAGTTGATTGAAAATTCAAGCCGAAGGCTTACAACATCTTACAAAACCAACCCCAACAGCGGGAGTCGCCATGTCGCTGGAAATGCGTGAACTGAAACAGACGCTGCCTCAACTCGGAACTGTTCGCTGGATTGGGCTCCGGCCTGGTCGCCGTGAACCGATCAATGTGGTCCCTGAGGCGGTGGTTCGAGAAGACGGGCTGGAGGGAGATCGATTTTCCGGGTCCGCCGGTGCGCCCCGCACAATTACGTTGATCCAGCAGGAACATATTACTGCGGTCGCTTCGATGCTCGATCGGGACGAAGTGGATCCGAAATTGCTTCGACGCAACATCGTGGTGTCAGGAATCAACCTGCTGGCACTGAAGGATAACCACTTTTGCGTTGGCGATGCCGTCTTGTTCGCTACCGGCAACTGCCCGCCCTGCAGCCGGATGGAGGAAAACCTGGGCCCCGGTGGCTTCAATGCCATGCGCGGTCACGGCGGAATCACGGCACGGGTCGTGCAACCCGGAACCATCCGGGTCGGCGATCAAGTCCGTTGGCTGGGAGAAAATGCCGAAGGATTAACGTCAGAGATTTGATCGGTGAAATCTAGAACTCCAGATTTGAGATACCAGAATTGAGATTTGAGATATCAAATTTCAGATCTCATTCGAATCCACCTCAACTCGAAGACTCCCAGGACCGAATCACTTGCGAACGGGTAATCAGTTGGTGGATCAGCGGATCGATCCGAAGACCTTGCCTGGAAACGCCAGCCCAGATCTCATCCGATGTCAGCCAGTGGTTTTGCGGGTCTTCGGCAATTCGCTGTCGAACCTGTTTACGGTAGAGATCGACGTTGAAAAACGAGACTCGCAGTGGCAGGTCCCCCTGAATAGCGGGAACGGAATCGGGAAAATCGGCATTCAATTGAGCCATGTTGCTGACCAACAAATCCTGATTCGGATCCAGATCAAATTGCCAGGCAACCTCAGCAGCCAACGAGGTCCGCATCGATGTCTGTGGTTCACGCTCGGCGATCACAAACCGCAGCGTCTCGGTGGCATCATTAAGTCGCCCTAGCCAGTGGACCGTTCCATCGTCGTACTTGCGAATTAAAGCGACCGTCAGCCAGATATTTTCCACGACAGATCCTGTTTGTTTCGTTACGTACGATTTCGATTCCCGGTTAAACGTTTCCCGTTCCTATCGAATGCCTCACCGCTTCATGACCGCAACCATCCGCAACCGGGTAACAGAGAAAGACCTCCGCGAATGGCTGGACCAGGCAGGTTTTGCCGGCCAATTTGCGAACATTGAAGAGCTTGAACTGCATGCGATTGAGCGACCAGGGTGGATTCAGGTGTTCCGATTTGAAGTCAACGTTCGTGAAAATCAGGTCGACGCCGAATCCGAACGACCTTGGCTAAGCCGTTGGGGAGTTATTCTGGACGATGAACGAAAACGCCGGGAACCAACCAAGATTTGGCTGTATGATAATCGTGAACAGCAGTTGGCCCAGTTGTGCGAACTATCCGCCGGCAGGCTGGTCCTGAAGCACGGTCGTACTTCCGAGGGCTTCATGACGCTGGCAATCGCCGGGGCCGCGGTTCTGGCCACTGCCTTGATTGTCAAATGGCTGTTCCCCGAGTTGTAGATTAATCGAGTTTCAGCTTACAAACCAACGTTTATCCGACAACGACATCCGTTGCCATGGCTAACGAACCACCATCGACGTCTAACAATGAGCAACCGCCCCGCCGAAGCCTGGGATCACGTTTGATCACTCGAATCATGCTGTTGATCTTGATCTCTATTGCAGGACTGTATTTGATGAGTGCCAGCGCTGCCGAACCTGACAATTTGGGCGTTCAAAATGGAAAACTTGCCAAGTGTCCATCGAGCCCGAATTGTGTTTCGACTCAGGCCGACGACGAAGAACACGCAATGGCAGCAGTGAAATACAACACAACATCGGCTGCAGCGATGGAAACAATCGAAGCCGTCATCGAAGAAAACTTTCCGCGAGCCAAACAGGTCGATTCGCGTGAACACTATTTGCACTACGAGTTCACCAGTTTCCTGTTTCGCTTCGTTGACGATGTTGAGTTCCTGATCGATGATACCAACAAGCAAATTCATTTTCGGTCCGCGTCGCGGGTAGGCTATTCCGACTTGGGAGCCAACCGGAAACGAATGGCAAAAATCAGTCGGCTGTTAACCAGTCGGTTCCATTCCGAAACTAGCGAGTGATAGTCATGTTTCGTTTTTTGATAGGTTTTTTCGGTGTTCTGGGAATGCTGTGCGTCTTCGTTTACAGCCAGCTTCGTCCTGACAGCTACGGCCAACTCCCCCAAAATCCTCCTGACAACGTCGGACAACAGGAAGTCGACAAGGATCAGGAAACGGACCAGGACAACCAAGACAAGTCGCAGGAATCAAAATCAAAGACATCTGAGTCGGCGAAGAAATCAGAATCGAAAAAGGACAAGAATTTCGTGGTTGCTGAAAAATATAATCACCTGACGCCTGAAGAAGCTCGAGTCATTCTGCAAAAGGGCACCGAATGGCGCGGCACAGGTGAATACACCAATAACAAGGCGGAGGGACTTTACGTTTGCCGCCAGTGCAACGCTCCGCTGTACACGTCCAAACACAAGTTCGCATCCAACTGCGGCTGGCCGAGTTTTGACGATGAAATCGAAGGCGCCGTGAAACGCGAATTGGATGCCGACGGATTTCGAATTGAAATTCTCTGCAACAACTGCGGCGGCCATCTGGGGCACGTTTTTGAGGGCGAAGGGTTTACGGAAAAGAACATCCGCCACTGCGTCAATTCAATTTCGATGAAGTTTTATCCTAAAGGAAAAACCCCACCCAAAATGATTGTCAAACCGGGCGACGTCAAACCTGATACTGGCAAGCCCAAGACCGGTTCGGAAGGCACTGAAAAACCGTCTGCCGACTCGAAGTCTCAAGACGGTTAGTTAGCCACGCTCTGCGGCAGCAGCTGGAAGGTCACCAGCAAAATCAAAATCCCGCGGGCCGTCCAGGCGATCGTGCGGATCCAATTACCAAGCACCAGGAAACGGTGAATGCCTGATTCAAATCCCCGGCTCAACCGATCATGAGCCGGGACTTGCATGGTTGCCGTTACGATCCAGATCGCGATCACCAATGCCAGGTTTACTTGGGTCCAGATGGCAGCCGTCGATTGCGCCAACAGCCAGGCCAGCCAACCCGAGGTCGCTAATTCGACGATCATCACTGGCCCCACAATCCAGGTGATCCG
>CAZJEK010000338.1:0-6485 GCA_964545005.1 uncultured Pirellulaceae bacterium | reverse complement strand
GATATACCACTCCCAGTATCTCCGCAGATCACGACCACCTGATGGTTCTGGACCCCTTCGATACTCTCCTGCTGACGATCGGCGATCGGCAGTTGGTCGTCGACTTGAGGCCGTGGCCGTTTCTCAGCCCGTGACTGGCGCGTTTCAACGGAGCTGCGAATCTGCTGTTCCAGTTGCTCCAGCGATATTGGCGGTCGCCGATTTGAGTTGCGCCGGTTGCGTTGGTGGGCTGAGGAGGGATTGGTGAGCTGCCCCAATTGGCGTTTGAGCCGAAACTGATCGCGCAGCATCGTACCCGGGATCAGCTGTTCAAGTTCTTCCAATCGTGTCGACACCGCAGGGCTATTTTTTGTCACCGAAATGCAGCTCACAGGTTCCGCCATCATCGCATTGGCCGCCCTGTTTGCCGGCAATCTTATACCGTCGTTTGGCGACTTGCCGATAACCCCATTGCCAAATCGGAAGCGATCCGGGAATGTGCAGGAAGGGAGCCAGCACCCACAGTTTGGGCAGTTTCCGCGACAGGTAACGCACCGCTGCCGCACCCCCTAGACGCAAATCGGTATAGCCATGTTCACCGTGAGGAACCAGATACAGCTGTTCCATCATGGCATCGTGGCTCAAATCCGGAAAATGTTGGCTGACAAAGGAATCGTGCAGCGAGATAAAAGCCAATCGGTTTTTTCCGTCCCAGCGATGCAAGTTTCGGACTTGCCCCGTGCAAAAAACGCAGTGTCCATCATAGATCACCACATCGGCGGCCGGATATTCGCGCGGCGAGGGTAAGCCATGGGTTGGCTCGGCCTCGACGCTGGAAGCGCCGGTTGAGGTTTCCTGGGGAGTTGCGGTTGGTGAAACTTGACTGGTCACGTTTAAATTTTAGGACGGAAATGAGGGTGGGACATTCAATTAACCGATCATGGAATCGAATTGATAACGTGAAATAGCTTTCACAATTAAATCGGTTCGGGGTGTCGATTTAACAGATTCCTAGAGTGCCGATTCAATCCACACGGTAAAAACCGACCTCGTGGGATAAATTCACGTGATTGGTCGGTTCGGACAACGGATCAAATGATCAGAATGGTCGAAACTCAGGGAAATGCCCTATAATATAGCGTCTGGGCTAAATTGACACTGGCGAAACCAGCCGGTGGGCAAATCCTGCTTTTCTGAAACGGAACATGATGCCATGAATGAGATCAATCAACAGGTCACCCGAGCCCGCCGGCGGCTTTTGCTGGGACGGTTCTTTTCGGTTTTCTGCTGGGCACTGTTTGGCAGTCTGCTGGTGGCCAACATTGGTTTGGCGATCCCCAAAATCTGGCACCTGGGGTTTCTGGAATCCCAGGGTCACAAGGATGCCTGGCTGTATTCCTGGATTCTGGGCAGCGTCGTGGTCGGATTTATCCTCACGGCAGTTTTGACTTGGCGTTCGCGTCCCTCACAGCTTTCAACAGCGGTGGAGGTCGATCAGCGATTTGGCCTGAAAGAGCGCTTGTCCAGTGCCATTAGTCTTAATCCGGGCGATGCTGAAACGCCGGCCGGTCAATCTCTGCTGCGTGATGCGCAGGACCGGGCCGAGGGAATTGACATCGCCGACCAGTTCTCGGTCAAGCCAAAATGGACCGCGCTGCTGCCGCTGGCTCCCATGTTGCTGATGGCTGCGTTGATTTTCATTCCCGATGCCAAACAACAAGCAGTCGCAGTGGAACCGGGCGATGGCTTTGATCGCAAACAATTGGAAGTCGAAGTCAAAGAGTTCAAGAAACAAGTCGACGAAAAGCGCAAGCAGTTGGACGCGATGGGTTTGAAAGATGCCAGTGAAAAACTCGACTCACTGGGAAAGAAAATCGACAAGCTGCTGGACGACAAGGACATCGATCGCAAAGAAGCCTTGATCAAGCTGAATGACATCAAAAAACAAATCGAAGACGAGAAGAATAAGTTAGGTGATCGAGAGGAACTTAAAAAGCAGCTGAATAAGTTGCAAGAACTCGAACAAGGGCCGGCCAAAGACCTCTCCAAGGCGCTCAAGGACGGGGATTTCGAAAAGGCCAAGAAAGCGGCGCAGGAGTTAGCCGACAAACTTGCCAAGGGTGAGTTGAAACCCGAGGAGGTTAAGAAGCTGGCCGAGAACCTGGAAAAGATGGCGGAACAAATCAAGGAAGCCGTTGCGGAACAGGAACGCAAAAAGAAAGAGCTGCAAGACCAGATCGAGAAAGCCAAGCAGGAAGGCAACCTCGACAAAGCTGCCAAGCTGCAGGAGAAGCTGGACCAGATGCAACAGCAACAACAGCAGCAGCAACAGCAGATGAAAGACTTGGCCCAGAAACTTCAAAACTGTGCCCAGTGCATGAAAGAAGGCCAGCAGGGTGATGCCATGAAACAGGCAATGCAGGATGCTCAGCAGGGACTCCAGGAAATGGCAGAACAGATGCAGCAGATGCAACAGCAAATGGAACAGATGGAAGCATTGCAAGATCTGGAAGACATGGCCGGCGAGTGCAAGGGAAATTGTCAAGGCGAAGGGCAAGGGCCTGGTGATCCCAACCAGCCGCCGAAATGGCAGGACTGGGCCAAAGGCGGTGGACGGGGCGCTGGGAAGCGTGATATGGCTGAAGATACGGAAAACGGAACGTTCAAGGCTCGGGTCAAAGGTGACGTGAAACAGGGCGAAACGGTTGTCACGGGAAATGCGGGGGGCCAGAACATCACCGGAAGAACCACGACCGAAACGAAAGAACTTGTGCGGGCCACCATGGAAAAAGAAATCGATCCGCTGGAAAACCAGAAGCTGTCCAAAAAGCAGCGTGAACATGCCGAACAGTACTTTCGGGCATTGCGTGAAAACCAATAAGCAACTGGTTTTGGTACTATGTCCACACCTTCAGATTAGGGTTGGCAGTTTCTACATCATGCCGCTTCGTAAGGGTTGGCATTCGAGCCAACCCTGAAGTTTAGAAGTCACAGCACATTAACGTACGGTCGCAACAGGTGACGGCTTGAAAATCAACTCCCAGCGACTACTGCGTGATGGATCCGTGTTGCTTGGATTCTGCGGGGCGTTCATCGCGTTGCTGTACGCGACTGGCAGCCTGAACAATGATGCTCCGCCTGATATTACGGAGTTTTCTCCACCCCGGATTCGGGCCGACCGCTCGCTGTCCCGGAAAGACTGGACTTCGGCCCGAGCCAATTTGTTGCAAATGATCAACAACGACCCGTATGATGGTCGAGCTCATTTTCTGTATGCCAACACCTTTTACCGGGAGCATACCGGGTTATTCGAACAGTTGACGAATCTCGATCCCTCGGATCCCGGCTATCGAGATGTCAAGGACCGGTACAACCAGAATTACGATTCCGCTACGGCGGCGCTGATCAAAGCCAAGCCGTTTGCCAGATACCGGGGGCGAGCGTTGATCTATCTGGCAGTATTGGAAATGAACGTTGGCAAACCGGAATCAGCGCTGACTTATTTGCGCGAGTTCGTTGAAACCGGAAACTACACGCCTAACGGGCTGGATACGTATCAGGTGTTTGGTTTCGGGGGCCAGCGAATGACCGTACCAGGTGTCGAAACAACCCCTCAAACAAGACTGCATTCGGTTCCGCAATTCTGGGAATTGGTCAGGATTGAAAACGAAAACCGCAGTTGAGTCAACGCGTTGCCTCGCGATTCCACCGGGTGGGTTGCCTCGTGGTTTGTTTGTTCGCTTCCCCGACGCCCCTCCGAGCGGCCTCGCCGCATGCGTTGCCCCGTGACGTTTGACCACAACACCGTCGATCCATCGAGCGACTTCACAGACACTCACCGGCCCGATGGCCGTTAAGCTGGGCGAGATACATAATACTGGAGGTCGCTGGCTGATAAATTGGGTCAATCTGTCTCAGAAAAATTGTTCCGGCAGAATCGATCCAACCGATGAAATCGTCGTATACCGGGATGAACCCCGCGACCGGTAAAACGATATTAAATCGGAACTTTCCATGACCCATCGACTCATTTCCGGCCGTTTGGCTGTTGCTCTCTGGATCATCATCCTGCAAGTCGCTCTTGTCATGGGCACCGGTCCGCGCTGTATTGCCAACGAACAAATAGCGCCGGGTTCCAGTAGCCGCAAGCACCGATCCGAAGCCATTGAGACGATACCGTTTGACAAGCTCAACGAAGCCGCTGTTGCTCGAATTCGGGACGTCGTCAATCATCCAAGTTTTTATCGCCGGCTACCAGTCGAGTCGATCGACGCCGACCCCGATTATTTCCGATATTTGATTCGCAAGCCCGAAGTCGTGGTCAGTATTTGGCAGTTGATGGGGGTCACGCAAATGACGACCCAGCGATTGGGCCCATACACGGTTAAAACCGATGATGGCGCTGGTACGATCAGTAACCTCGAGCTGATCTACGGCGACAGCAACTTGCATCTGTTTTATGGAACCGGATCTTATGAAGGACCTGTATTTCGCCGCAAATTGACTGGGCGTTGCGTGATTGTTGTCAGAACAGAAGCTCAACCGGATCCGGCTGGTGGATTTGCATTGACCAATCAGCTGGACGTCTTTCTGCGGGTCGACAATGCGACCGCAGCCTTGGTGACCAAGACCATCCAGCCCATTGTGGGGAACACCGCCGATCACAACTTTACCGAGTCATTGAAGTTCATCGAACGATTGAACACGACCACCCGGAACAATGGACCGGGAGTCAAAGCGATGGGGGACCGTTTGCCGCTGGACGACCAGACTCAGCAATCCTTCCGTCAGATCGTCGATACGGTTTTCGAACGAGCCTACCGGTTGGGGTTGCAGGTGCCCGGTGGAAGCGAGTCGGCTAGCGGACCCGTTGTCGCGGCGACCAACGCGGATTCCAGCGTTGAGCTCTATCGGCCCAGCAGTCCGAGTTACAACTACTTTGCCGCCAGTCAGACGCCGGCTGCGACTGATTCTGTTTCAGCTCAGTCGCGTCCGATTGTGCGAACTCAATCACCAGCGGCAGTCAATGTGCCGTTGAATGACCGATCGTTGCAGCGATTGCCTCGCCGCAGTTCGCAACAGCCAGCGGGATCACATCCGCAACGTCCAGCGTTGCCACCGCAGAGTCGGACGATTGAGCGAATGCCCAAGGCTGATGTTTCGGTGCTGGAGGGCGGTCCCCGCCCGAGTGTGACTCAGCAGGACGAACGATACGCCGGCGGGTCGATATCGACCAGCTTCTCAGATCGGTAACGTGGTGGTGAGGGTGGCGGGGTGATTGGTGGCGATAACGGCAACAGCGACAACCCCGCGATGATCGTTCGCGATTTCGACTGACCGGACCACGGTCACCAGTTACGGCAATTTGCGCTGTGAACGTAGCGCAGCAGTTTCTGATTTGGTTAGAACCGGTGCGGCGGACTGGCTATATCCGCCGCTTGCGGGGCCTCCGAATTGGCGTTGAATGGAACCCCGCGTTTTGCTTGCCGATCCAACCCGGCATAAAAATATATTCGTCTATTCTCGGTCGTCGGCAATCCGTTTCACCTTACGACCTCGGATTCACAGGTGGTTTGGCTTGCAAAAAACCGTTAGTTTTTCACTATTTGGTGCGGATGCAAAAAGTTGACCTGCCGGCAAAAAGTCGATATCTTTCAGCAGATCGAAACCAAGCATAAAAAGTTTATTCATCTTTTTGCTTGGAGAATTATATTGTTATCCCGCTTGACTCAATGGCCACACTTGACGTCGAACCAGCACCGATGGAACACGGGGGACACATCGTTCCGCTGCTGTCAATCAAAATCGACGGCGTAAACGTCAGCTCGGAATTTCCACCTTTCGACGCATCGGCATCATCAATAGGAACTTCAACCTGTCTCGAGTGCTTTGTCGCGACCGGTGGTGACATTACGTTTTGCGGTAGCCTTCCTGATGATGGATTCGACTCACACGACGTAATCGGCATACGGCGACACAACGGAAAAATTGTCTGGTTTCACCAGCATGATGCTTGGTCTTGTCCAATTATCTCCGGCGCCGAAAAACACCACATGTGGCTATTCGACATTGCGGAATACGAATCCAAACTTGGCGGCGACTCATCAAACCTCCCCGGATTTAACGCAACGGATATCCAACGTGTAATTCGACTTTCTAATATTCCTGATCCGAACAATGCCATCTATCGGATTCCTTCATCAAATGATGATCGCAACGGCAAACAGCTGATGACATTACTTCATGAATTGGCGACTGACGATGGACTCTTAATTATTGAAATGCCAAACGATGTGATACCATATGAAATTGGGTTCGAACGAAATTGCAATCCTGATGTCCTGCTCGATGTTGGAACTGTTGGCGACAACTATGCTTTTCGTTTGAATCGCAATCCGGCTTTCCCTTTTTGGATTACCTCCGAAACGATAAATCAACGGTTCCCCAAAATCGCCGGATAACATCTTCATGGCCCTTTGAGTCAAGGTGTGCATAGGGGTTCCCGA
>CAZJEK010000337.1:0-6490 GCA_964545005.1 uncultured Pirellulaceae bacterium | reverse complement strand
CATCCTGTCCTTTTTTGGCCGCGTTCAAGATGGACAGCTTACGCAAGTTTCACTTGGAAGTTTGACAGGATGTTCAGGATCAACAAGATTGACGAGATGCTTCCTGGAGTTGGATCCCTGAGACTACGAATCGGGCGAATGACAAAGCTTTCGTTAAGCTAGAATCCCTCAGACGATCACTTCCGTCCAATCGATCATGACCGAGCCAGCCGCAAGCCGGAAAACTGCCAGCGGGCTTGGGGTGGAAAGAAGTTTCGATAAGTGGTGCGAATATGGTTGCCACTGGTGGCAACACTTCCGCCACGCAGGACGTACTGGTTGCACATGAACTTGCCGTTGTATTCACCGAGTGCACCGTCGGGCGGGCGATACCCGGGATAGGCTGCATAGCTGCTGGAGGTCCATTCCCAGACTCCGCCCAGCATTCCTTGTGGTTGACCATCAAATTCTGACTCAATGGCATGCGGGTGGATCGCATGTTCACTGCCCAGCAAGATGTCCGCGAACTGATCGCCGGTTTGGTTGGCCAGCAAGTGAGCTCGGCAAGCGACTTCCCATTCGAATTCGGTAGGGAGCCTGGCTCCAGACCAACGTGCGAATGCATCGGCTTCGAAATAGCTTAAATGGCAAACCGGAGCGTTGGGATCAACCGGTTGCAGGCCACCCAAGGTAAAACAGGACCAGCCAGAATTGTCCTGTCGTTGGTCGAGCCAGTACAACGGGGCGTTCCATCCCATCTCGTTGACGGTTGACCAACCAAGTGACAGCCATAATTCGGGACGTTGGTATCCCCCGTCTTCGATGAACTGCATGAATTGGCCGCAGGTGACGGGACGGGCTGCCAGGGAATACGGTTCCAGGAAAACACGATGCGCGGGTACTTCGTTGTCGTAGTAAAAATCGTTGGGTTCCTGTTTCGCCTGTTGCTGGTCCCACCCAACCTGGTAAACGCCCTCGTCAAAGTCAATCCACTGCTCCGCGAATGAACCCCTTTCAGGTTTTCGGATCGGCAGAGGTTCAAAGGCAGGTAGCGCTGGATTGCAGGAGAAAGCGTGTTTGATGTCGGTCAGCATTAATTCCTGGTGTTGCTGCTCGTGATGTAACCCGACATTGAGCGCGTGTCGCTGCGCGTGCGTCAGGCTGCCTTCTTCGGCAAGCAGATCGAGCATTTGTTGGTCGACAGCTTCACGATAGCGAAGGATCTCATCGAATCCGGGACGCGAAATCAAGCCACGCTGTGGACGGGGAAATTGGTCGCCGATGGAGTTGTAGTACGAATTGAACAGCACCTTGAAAGACGGATCGAACGGATTGAAACCCGGTCGTGGTTCGAGAAGAAAGGTTTCGAAGAACCACGTGGTGTGGGCCAGATGCCAGCGAATCGGACTGGCATCGGGCATTGATTGAATCAGGCAATCTTCGGGTGTCAGTCGGGCGGCCAGCTGTTCGCTGAACCGACGCACAGCCACGTATCTCTCGGATATCGTTGGAGGAGATTGCTGAGACGATCGATTCTCGGATTCCAAGGTACTCATCAGGCTAACTTTCTACGGTGACGCCTTTCCAGAACGCGACGTAATCTTTGATGTTGGCTGCTTCCGGCTTGGGGTCGGCATAATACCAGGCGGCTCCCGGATTCGTTTCACCATCGACCGTCACATCATAATAGTTGGCAGTGCCCTTCCAACCGCAAACGGAAGTCTGATCGCTCGACTGAAAAAACTCCTGGTTGAGCGAATCGGGGGGGAAGTAATGATTGCCTTCGACAACTTCGGTCTGGTTACTTTCTGCGATAATTTGTCCGTTCCAGCTGGCCTTGGCCATGGCGGTTTCCTTTCTAATTTGATTGCGTTTGGTTTTTGAAGTTGAACATAGTCGTCTTTCGCTTCGCGAATGTTTTGTAGCATGGCCGACAATGTCCAGCGGTTTTGGCGCTAGCCACCGACCATCCGAAGTTTTACGCGTTAACTGGCTTTCGTCCGGGGCTAGCTAGCGCCCAATCGGCTGGACAAAAAAAGTCAGCCTCTCCGAGAAGGTTTTGCCAGTCGCCCAAGTCGTCGTCTCAGAGAGATCCAACTCCAGGAAGCATCTCGTTAATCTTGTTGATCCTGAACATCCTGTCAAACTTCCAGCTGAAACTTGCGTGCACAGTCCATGTTCAGGAAGCGGCTAAAAGCGCAAAGGATGGACAAGATTAACATGATCAACAAGATGCCTTTTGCAGAGAACGAGTTAATCGACAATTCAACACGAGCGTTAACCAGTTCAGCGGAACAAAAAAGTGTCCGCCTCGCCGCGAAAAATTTGGTGAGGGATTAAGTCTCCAGGACGAAGTGGAAGACGGCGAAGTACTCTTGCGGGTCAGTCCACATTTTGTGCAGTTGAAAGCCGGCTTGGGCAGCCATCAACTGGAAGCCATCGATCGTGTATTTATGAGAAAACTCGGTCAGGATTTTCTCGCCAGCCGAAAACTCAATTGGATGATCGTCGATCAGGACGGTCTGATCTGTTTCGCTGATCAAGTACATTTCAATTCGGCCTTGTTCCTTGTTGTAGCTGGCGCGATGGCGAAACTGTTCCAGATCGAAGTTGGCATCAAGTTGCTCATTGGCACGACGGAGCAGGTTCAAGTTGAATTCGGCGGTAACTCCCTGGCGATCATTGTAGGCGGCTTCCAGGACGGCAGGATCTTTTTGCAGATCAGCCCCAATCAGCAGTCCACCTTCCGGGCCAACTCGTTGCGAGAGGTTTTCGAGGAGATCTGCCGCGGCAACGGCTGGGAAATTGCCAATCGTCGAGCCCGGAAAGTAAATCGCGTTGTGGCTGGCGGGAATCTTCGAGTCAGGAATTTGAAACGGTTTCGTAAAGTCAGCGACGACCGGGAGAATTTCAATGTTCGGAAAAAGCTGGCGAAGTTCGTCGGCGGTATGGAGTAAGTGTTTGCGAGAAATGTCAACCGGCACATAAGCGGCCGGTTCGTTCAACTGACGCAACAACACATGAGTCTTCGTGCTACTGCCACTGCCCAGTTCCACCAACCTCACGCGGTGACCAAGTTGATCAGCCATTTCTGAGGCATGTTGATCCATGATCCACTGTTCGGTGCGAGTTACGTAGTACTCTTCCAGTTGGCAGATTTGGTCAAACAATTCAGAGCCGCGTTTGTCGTAAAAGTATTTGCAAGGCAGGGTTTTGGAGTCGCTGGACAGCCCTGCGAGCAGGTCGCAGAGAAAAGCCTGGGTCTGTGCCGTCGTGGATTTAAGATTCACTGGGATCCCGGAGGTTGGCAATCTGGATTCGGAGCGATACTCAACGGTCTTTTCGTTTTAGAAGACCTGAGCGTTATCTCAACAGAAAACCGAAGGATTCGCCGGAAATCAACGCATTCAACGAAAACTTTTTCATTTGGCTCCGCCAATTCGAAACGGCGGAGGCGCAGAGTTCGCAGAAGGTGCATGGCCTTGAGGCAGGGTGGCAATTATCGGATCCTTACCGGACCCTGTGTCTCTGCGGTTCAAATGTCTTCCAATGCAACTCAACTTTGCTATGAATTTGGTTGAGCTTCGGTTCCGAGGTTAGATCCCCCGAGCCCTTTTGTAATTCGGGTGATCGGCCTGGCCGGTCAATTCGTACAGGAATCGGCTAGGTACGGTATCCCGCGGTTTGCCCCATTTCATTCGCGTCAAACACATCGACATCGTCAAACGTTCTTCGGCGCGGGTAACACCGACGTAGCACAACCGCCGCTCTTCATCGATCGTCGCATCCGACTCCAACGAGCGATGGTGGGGCAGTATGCCTTCTTCCAATCCGACGATGTAGACTTCGGGGAATTCCAGCCCTTTGGCACTGTGCATCGTCATCAAGGCGATCGCGTTGCGTTTGAGCTGTTTTTCTTTTTCGTCGCTGGCGTCCTGTTCCCCTAACAGCAGTTTGTCCAGAAAATCCGACAGTCGTGGCTTGCCTGCGCGTTCTTCATACTCGGCAACCGCGTTAACGATTTGTTCCACGGTGGACCAGCGGGAGAGCAGCTCGTTGGGTTCGTTATAAATTCGTTCCAGTTCGGATCGGTACTTGGTCGCTTCGATCATGTTGCGTGCCAGGTCGACCAGGCTGTTGTCATCCTGTGATTGGTAGCCTACGTCCTCGACGATTCGAGCCAGCTGGTCGAGGCCACGGTTGGTTTTCGAATTGAGCGTGGGTCTCGATTCTCGTCCGATGATCATGTCCCACAGCGAAACTTTGTTTTTGACGGCGTGGTCGAGTAGTATCTCGACGGATTTTTTACCGATTCCGCGCGGCGGCGTATTGATGATCCGCAAGACAGAGACTTCATCCGGCTTGTCATCCAATAGTCTCAAGTAAGCGAGGACGTCTTTGACTTCCTTGCGGTCGAAAAACGATTGGCCGCCGACCAGTACGTACGGCAATTTGGCTTTGCGAAGTTCGGTTTCGAAGATTCGCGGTTGTTCGTTGGTGCGAAACAGAATCGCGAAGTCCCGTGGTTCACGTCCGGGCAATTCCAGTCGTCGACGGATATCATGAACCGTTTCCTGCGCTTCGACGGTTTCGTTGGCGTATTGGCGAATCCCCGGGCGTTCACCATTGGGGCGCGCGGCACGAAGGATTTTGTCGTGGCGAACCTTGTTAAACTTGATCAGCGTGTTGGCGAATTCGATGATCGCGGCCGTCGAACGATAGTTGTCTTCCAGGCGAATGACTTTGGCGTCCGGCCAATCGCGGTGAAAGCTGAGGATGTGTTCAACTTCCGCGCCCCGCCAGCCGTAAATCGATTGATCGTCATCGCCGACAACGCACAAATTGCGATGAGGTTTGGCGAGTGCTTTTACGATCCGGTATTGGCTGGTGTTGGTGTCCTGGTACTCGTCAACCAGAATATGGTCGAAGCGGGCGGCCTCCTGTTGCCGAATGTCGTCGTGTTCCTGGAACAGTTTTTCAGTCAGTAGCAGCAGGTCGTCAAAGTCGACTGCGGCGGAAAGTTTCAACTGTCGTTGGTAACGGCCATAAGCGATCGCGGCCAGATGTTGAGCGTCGGTGTCGGAGGCAATTTCAGCTTGCCGGGGTGACATCGACTTGCACTTCCAGTGACTGATCCAGAACAGCAGTTGCCCAGGCGCAAGCAAAGTGTCGGCAACGTTGATTTCGCGGAGGACTGTCCGGGCTAACGCTTCCTGGTCGCCTCGGCTGTAAATCGCAAACTTGGTCGGGTAACCCAGTGTTTCGATTCGTCGGCGGAGGATCCGGACGCACAGCGAGTGAAAGGTCGAAATGGTCGGAGTGTCCTGGTCGTCGTCGTTCGGCTTGGTTTTCCTGGCCGATTTGCCGGAGCGATTTTTGTGTCCAAACCCACCCAACATCTGGTCGAGACGTTCTTTCATCTCGTTGGCAGCCTTGTTGGTAAAGGTCATCCCCAGGATTCTGCCTCCCGGCACGCCAGTTTTGATCAGTTTGGCGATTCGGAAGGTGATCACACGCGTTTTCCCGGTGCCAGCGCCGGCCAGTACCAGCACCGGTCCCGAAAGCGTGTTGACTGCTTCGGCCTGGTTGGGATTAAGTCCGCTCATCCTTGAAAGAAACCGGTCAAACCGTGTGCGGGAAGAAATTTGGCGATGAAAGTGACGCCAACGACGGGGCTCAGCAGATTATCGCAATCCGATTCAAATGGCTAGTGCAGCGTCTAACTTAAAAATTGGGGTTGGCGAGTCAATCTTGCTCGAAAAACCAATCGCTAAATTGAAGTGCCAACCCCAAAATCAATACTTGACGCGGCGCTAGTGGCAGTCAGGTAATTGATGCTGAGGTGAAATGGAAACCAAGTCTGCACTTTTGAAGTTGCTCGATCGCTGTTTTTGCTTGGGAATGGAAACCCGACGCGTGAGGGCCTGTTGATTTAATGGAAACCCGAAACGTAAGTGAGGAGAAGCCGCCCTTCGGGCGGCACTTGTGTAGTCCTCGCCCACGCTTCGGGTTTCCCTTGCGACTAAATCAACAGGCCCGTGAGCGAGGGCGGCACCGTTGCGTGTTTTTCCCTCGCTTACGCGTCGGGTTTCCAAAAGTGTGCAACTTCCAAAGTCCGCATGGGGTTTGGATCGGGAAAAACCGGGGCAAGTGCCGTTTTCAAGGTAGGGTCGCTATTGACCATTGGCCAAAAACACTCGTATACTGTCGAAAATCGGTACTTGCAAATCTGTTTCGTGGCAGGCCGATGGAATGACCTGCAAAGAGCCATCATTATGAGCCAAAAATCGGCACTAAAAAATCGTCCCGAACGTCGTCCACCTCGTGACAACAAAACCGAGGAAACGGTCGTAGAAACTCCGCTGTCCGAGGAAGATTCCTCGGGTACGGATCAGTTTCTGGACAATATCAAGCCCTACCTGGGAACGATCGGGCTGGTTGTCGTCGCCGTCGTCTTGGCGATGATCGCCTTGGCCGTTTATCGATCGGCGAATTTTCAAACCGAAGCAAT
>CAZJEK010000336.1:2263-6537 GCA_964545005.1 uncultured Pirellulaceae bacterium | reverse complement strand
TCAAAGTCTTAAGTACCGACCACCAGGAAACATCTCGTCAATCTTGTTGATCCTGAAAATCCTGTCAAACTTCGGGGGGAATCTTGTGTGCGTTGTCCATCCTGGATAAGCGGTACGAAAAAAAGGAAAGGATGAACAAGATTAAACGTGATCAACAAGATGCACATTGGCGTCTTTTGTGGGCGAAGCTTTTATTCACCCGATTCAAAGTCTTAAGTACCGACCACCAGGAAACATCTCGTCAATCTTGTTGATCCTGGAAATCCTGTCAAACTTCCGGGGAATCTTGCGTGCGTTGTCCATCCTGGGCAAGCGGTACGAAAAAAGGGACAGGATGAACAAGATTAAACGTGATCAACGAGAACCCGTTTGCAGAACACCACGCAAACGACATCCATTCCATCGGCAGCGCATAAAAATACCCGGCGCCGAATTTCCAATTCACCACCGGGTATTGATTTAAGCTTCTCTAAATTACCGCAATCAATTTGCGGACATAACATATTGAGATTCCAGCCATTTGGAAACGCGAACCAGCGAATCGTTCAAGTGAGCCCGTGTGTAGGCATCAAACTGGTCGTTTTCCGCAGCTTTTTCCAACTTCTCCTGCAAGTCCTTGATGGTCATTGCGGCCAAATTGGAAATCGGTTTCATGGCTGCCGAACCACCGCGGGCTCCAGCCAGGTCAAACAAACGTTCCAGATGCTCGGTTTGCAAGTTCCGTCGCAAGCTGGAAATCGCAGGCTTGCGTTCGGAAAACTTACCCTTCGGAGTGTCAACGACTTCCTTCCAGATCGCATCGGTAACGGTGTCCATCACTTCTTTCATCGTGATCGCATCTTCGTCTGCCGGCACGCGGAATTCGTTGTCGTACACGCGACGCAAGGTAGTTGGCCCCAGCAGTTGTGACAATGCGGAAGCCTGAACGCCCATGATTCGATCGTGAATTGGCCAAGCAGGTTCGTTCATCAAACGATCGAACGTGTCACCAAAGTAATCCACGGTCATGTGGTTCAACAGTTCCGGGGACAAACCATAAGCTTCATCGAAGAAAGTATTGTCGACGACGAATTTTAGTGCTTCACGCTGCTTTTCGGCTTCCACGACTTCGATTGGCTTCCGCCCGTTCGGATCGCCTTTGCGATCACGGTTGACGTAAGTACCACCCAACCAGTTAGCCATCATGGAGGTCGATTTGGTTTGCAAGCCCAATGTCAACAGATAACCTTTTCGGGCTTTCACCCAGGCGTCTCCGTCTTTGACAAAGTTTTCGAGGATTTTTTCCCGGTGCTGTTTGGCCATTGCCATTTGGTCTTTGGCGAAATCCAACGGATTCTTGCCAAAGTCATAACGGCGGGCCAACGGATCCGGACCAAAGGTGTCCTCGTCACTGCAAAAAACCAATTCGGGTTCGGCAACGCGTGACAAAATCTTCGGCAGCTTTTTGTCGTCCAGGCAGTAGCCATACTCGATTGCCCAGAAGTCATAAGGACCAATGCCGATCATGGCGTAGTCGCCCTGGATATCACCGTTCTCCACCTTGAAGTTGGTGGGCAGGTAATCCATCACGCTACCAGCGAAAGGCTTCTTCCCTTTGTACTCTTCGGAGTTCAGGTCAGCGATATCGACGACCGATGAGGCCTTGAAATTGTGACGCAGACCAAGAGTGTGACCAACTTCGTGGGCAACCAGATCGGCCAGCAGCGGTCCGATGAAGGATTCTGGCATGCCGTCGAGCATTTGTTCCTTGTCTTCATCTTCGCTTTCGTCTTCGCCTTCTTTTTTGTCGTCGTCCCAACCACGGGCCGCCATCAGCCCCATCCGCATCAGCGAAACATCGAAACCACGACCTTCGGCTGCGAGACAATTTCCGTTAGTTTGGCTCTGACGATCGACCAGCCCATCAAACGGTTCATCGCCCATCATGCGAGTCTTCAGCGACATCAATGGTTGCTGACTTTCGGTTGCCAGCTTGGCTTGATACGCCAGCTGCTGGCGAATGAAATCACGTTGAGACGGTTCCGCCATGCGAACCCTCGGATCCCAGTTGGGGTGCTGGGCGAACCAGGCCAACGTTTCAGTGGTCATGCCGTCCATCGCGATTTGAGGCATCAATTCCGAGAACTGATCTTCGAAAACGCGAATCCAACCGTCCGTCAGAACGATATCAGCATCCAGGATCTCACCAGTCAACGGGTTAACGCGACTGGGACCAATCGCGGTGCTGACATTGTTGTTCAACCAGCGGACAAAGTTATAGCGAACGTCTTCCGGATCTTTATCCATGTGCTCGCCCGTCTGCTTGTCCTGTTGCAGCACTTCGATCGCGCCCTCAATCCCGACCTGCTCAAACGCTTTGTTCCAGCTGAGGATTCCCTTGCGAACCCAACGACGATAACGAACGGGAGTCGTGTGTTCGATATAGAAGCGAATCTTGTTTTTGGGTGGGCTTAGTTTTAAGTTGGGGTCTCGCTTTTCCAGATGCCACCGGTTGATGTAGCGAACCGCTGTATCATCACCTTCGTACTGACCGTAGTCATCATAGGCCGTCGTGAAGTAGCCGATTCGTTCGTCTGCCTTGCGAGGCTTGAATCCCGGCGAGCCCTTGATTTCGCTGATCGAATAGTGCAACGTTTTCAAAGTACCATTGGACATCGGCACTTCAAACGCGACTTCAACGTTGTTGGCAAACGACTTGGCTTTGGTAATCGAAACCAATGAACTTTGCGGAGAAACGCCCAGAAACGTACGAGCGTTGCCGACCAGCAATTCATCCAAATCGATAATTGGACCGCCCGATTTGCTCTTGGCCAAAATTGGCAGCGACAACAGCACGCGGTCAGTAAACAGCCGGTTAACCGAAGCTTTAGATTCGTCGTCGGAACCTTTGATGGACAGGTTTTCCTGAATCAAGGCAACCCGTTTGCCAAACTGCTTCCAGTAGACGTAAAACGCGTCCGACTGCAATCCAGCGAACACCTCTCCGCCGGCAACCGTAGGAGCAATAAACTGACGCCCCGTTTCAAACTCCTTGGGCAGCTGAGCCAAC
The DNA here is from genome assembly GCA_964545005.1 of uncultured Pirellulaceae bacterium. Lineage (GTDB taxonomy): Bacteria > Planctomycetota > Planctomycetia > Pirellulales > Pirellulaceae > Mariniblastus. The sequence continues at coordinate 3,488 of CAZJEK010000336.1, read as the reverse complement.
ATTTGCCCAGTCTTGTCATTTTTCCATAACTTGTAAAACGGTTTGTCACCATCAGGCGATTCGACTTCGGTGAACCCTTCGGTAACTTTTTCAACGGGTGGAAAATCCAATTTCTGTTTGTCATCTTCTGACTGAGCAAACACAGAACTGGTCATCAGCGTGGCCATACAGATCACGGCTGTCACCGGTATGCGGCGAATTGCTTGCATAAAAAACCTCCTAAACAGGTTGTATAAAATTGCGATTGAGGCAATCAATCAGTCTAATCGATTCGCCCGCTGGAATGGCACGTCAAACGTGGCCTAAGGCTCAGATGGAAAAACCCTCTGAGCTTATTCGGGAAGCGAGAAAGAATGCCACATGGAAAACCTGGGCGCACGATCCCGGTCCGAGACCAGACACCCGGGTTGTAATTGTTGGCACGTTGTAACGATTTTGTCCGTTTTTTGGATTACGTTCCGGGCGAAGTTCGGAAAAAACTGGTTGCCATCCGAAACCGCAGCCGGTCGCCGGGCCGCAGTTGGGCCAGCCGATTCAGGTCGTACTCTTTCACCACCCCGATGCGCGGGTATCCACCTGTCGTCTGGCAATCACGCATCAATATGATGAGCTTGCCATCAGGTGTTAGTTGAATCGTACCCGGGACAACGGCGGAGGAAATCAAGCTTTCGCTGGCGACTGTCCCCAAAGACTCCCGCAACCGATATCCCATTCGGTTGGCGTCAGCCGAAATCGTCCAGGCTGACTGAAACAGCCCAGCTTGCCTGGCTTCATCCAACCAATCGAACTCGGGGCCGGGAACCAACCGGATCGTGGGCGTTGCTGTGATCTCGAAACCAGGCAACAACCGTTGCCGAGCCTGCTGGGGCAATTTTCCCGGCCCCAATCGATCGCCAGTTTCAATTTTCGCACGCGGAGTCCACTGTTGCCGATTGACCCCACTGCAGCTGGCGCTATTCAGCCAATTGACCGATCCAATACCACGGCCGATTGCCAGGTACCCCCGACATCCCTGTTGGGCCCAGCCTGTTCGGAGATGATCTCCAGCGGAAATTGAGTGCACTTGATTCATCGCCATATCGGCTCCATTGAGACGCGGCTGAAATTTCGCTCCGGTCATCGCCAGCTGGCAGTCCGCGTCAAACCGAATGTCCGGGCCCTGCAAAGTCATTTCCAACACCGCAGCCCCGTCTGGCATTCCCAACAAACGGTTGGCGTTGACGGC
>CAZJEK010000336.1:0-2253 GCA_964545005.1 uncultured Pirellulaceae bacterium | reverse complement strand
ACGCGATCCATCGCGCCAGCGACGGGAACGCCGTATCGTTGATACCCAATCCGCCCGAGGTCTTGAATCGTCGTCCACATTCCGGCGCCCAAAATCTCGATTGGATATTGATCAGGATCTACGACCTCGAAGTCGTGCATTTGGTTTTCTTTCTCGGCCTGCCCCATTTCAGCCGACAATCGTTCGAACTCCATGTGGTCAATCGGGTGAAAACGAACCTGATCACCGGGGTTCAAGCGAAAGAAGGGATTGCCGTCTTCACGCGTCATTGATTCCGGAGTTCGGCCAATGATTTGCCAGCCTCCCGGAGAGGTGAATGGGTAGACCCCGGTCTGCTCGCCAGCCAGCCCCACCGAGCCGGCCGGAACGTTGAAACGCGGCTGTGTTTTACGGGATACGGCAATGGATCGATCCAGCTTTCCGAGGTATGCGAATCCTGGCAGGAAACCCAACATATAGGCTCGATATTCGCGGCAATGGTGGCGCTCAATGACTACCTCGATATTCAGTTTCGTTTGCCGGGCCACCTCAGCCAGGTCGGGCCCACATTCAGAACAATAGCAAACCGGAATCGTCCAGACCTGCCCTGAGGTTACAGCTTCCTCCGCGTAAACCAACGACTCCAACAGCTCGGTCAGGATCTCGACTGACGTAAGTTGCCCCGATCGAGCGGGATCGAAACCGACGGCCAACGAGCAATAGGCTGGGACCGTGAAGGCGATCAAATGATCCGCCTTCTGCAGCAGCCAAGCTTCCAGCTGGTAGACGCGTGCGTTGATTGCCGGATCAATTCGCTGTTCAAAGTTCACCAGCGCCGCGTGTTCGCCCAGAGGATGGATTGAAAATCGTTCTGAACCTGACGTCACGATTGATATAACTCAGATCATTCTCGGGCAGTTGGATTGCCAATTTGTTGCTGGCACCAGCAATCGATTTTCGTTGCCAACAATTCGGCGGCGTTCGAAATCGATTCCGACACCGATCTGGTACCAGGTTCGTGCAATTGTATCACGTGATCCAGACCCAAGCTGCGAGTATCAGCATCGTTCAAATCACTGATTCCGCAGGCGGCAATGACTTTGGTCGGTGAGTCGCGCCAATGCCGAGCCAACTGGCACACCCATTTTCCAAACTTAGACTGATCGTCAAGTTTACCTTCCCCGGTAAAAACAAAGTCAAACGCCTCGGAATCACTCAGTTGGCTCAACATCAACTCACTGGCCGCGATAAACTCGGCTTGAAAAAAAGCTTTCATTCCAAACCCGACTCCGCCGGCAGCTCCGGTCCCGGGTTCGTTGACCAACGTTGGCGACAGTTTCAGATCGCGAATCACAATGTCACCGAAGTGTTGGATTGCCTGATCAAGAAGTTGGATCAAGTCAAAGTCAGCTCCCTTTTGCGCGGCGTAGACCTGGGCCGCCCCGTTTTTCCCGAACAATGGGTTCTCAACATCGTTGACCGTTACAAAACGTGTCGACTTGAGCTTTTCCAACCAAACTGGGTCACGGGGCAATCGGACTTCAGCCACCGACGCCAAAGCCGTTCCCGTTGGAATGAATCGCTGCCCCTTGCCGTCGTAAAACTCAAACCCCAGGGCTGAGGCGATACCGGCGCCTCCATCGTTCGTCGCGCTGCCACCAATCCCCACAACGACCGTCTTCGCTCCATGCCCAATCGCATCGCGAATCAGCATCCCGGTGCCCCATGTCGAAGTCACCGCAGGGTTGTATTCATCGGAACTCAACCGCCCCAGCCCCGATGCTTCGGCCAGTTCAATATACGACGTGACCGATTGCGGGACGTGCAGATAGCGACCTTCCATCGGTCGATTGAGGGGGTCTCGGGTATCGGCGGTCATCTCGACAACCTCAACACCCGATGAAGGCAGCAGCGGACCAATCGCGTCGATGAATCCTTCACCGCCGTCGGAAGCCACCAGCATGGTCAGGTGGCTTTCGGGAAAATTTTTGAGCAACGACTGTCGGATGATTTCGTTGACCTGACAACTGGTCAACGATCCCTTGAACTTGTCGCAGGCGATCAGCACATTCATCTGCAACCTTCGGGTTAACATGCCCCCTCTCGCGGGCACTATTTTAATACAAGCCGAAGCGCAAGTTTAGAAGTTGCACATGATCGTCTTTCGCTACGCGAAAGTTTAGTCATTCGCCCGATTCGTAGTCTCAGGGATCCAGCATCAGGAAGCATCTCGTCAATCCTGTTGATCCTGAACATCCTGTCAAACTTGTTGGT
>CAZJEK010000335.1:0-6541 GCA_964545005.1 uncultured Pirellulaceae bacterium | reverse complement strand
CATCGAAATTCTGCTAAATTGAACTAACCGTTTACTCCTTCAAAATGGGGATGGGGCGGTTTTCAATCAATCGACAACAGGGTTTCGGAACATGAATCGATCGGTCCAGCGGCAATTGCCTGACGCTGTCAAATCCAATCCAAGTTGCACTCGTCGAGGTTTCCTGTGCCGCTCCGGGATGGCCATGGCAACCGCGGCCCTGATTCCCAATCTCTCCCTGGGGCAGGAAGGCGACAAACCCGGCCGGGTTCCGTTAGGCTTTGACAATTTTTCGATTCGAGCTCACGGCTGGAAAGCCAAACGTTTGATTGAGTTTGCAGCCGAACAGAAACTGGATTCGATTCTGTTTTCCGATTTGGATGTTTACGAAAACCACGACGCCAAGTATCTGCTGAGTTTGAAACAGCAGGCCGACGACGCGGGAATTGTGATCCATTGTGGCACGGGCGGGATCTGCCCGACGGCCAGACGATTTATCAAAAAATGGGGGACCGCCCAGCAACATTTGGAACTGGGAATCCGGATTGCCCGAGAGTTGGGATCACCCGTTTTTCGGTGTTACCTGGGAGGATCGGATGATCGCAAGTCGGAGGGCGGTATCGCGCGTCACATCGACGAAACAGTCAAGGTTCTGAAATCGGTAGAGGCCCAGGCAGTCGATGCCAATGTAAAAATTGCCGTCGAAAATCATGCTGGCGACATGCAAGCGCGTGAACTGGTTCAATTGATCAAGTCAGCCGGGCCACATTTTGTGGGGGCCACTATCGATAGTGGCAACGCCACGTGGACCCTGGAAAGCCCCCTCCGCAACCTCGAACTGTTGGGCTCATTGGCGGTGACATCCGGGATGCGTGACTCCACCGTGTGGCCCTCCGCGAATGGGGCCACTGTGGCCTGGAATGCCGTCGGCGAAGGTCAAGTCGACTGGCAGGCCTATTGCCAGTTGTTCGCAAAACGGTGTCCTGCCGTCCCGTTTCAGCTGGAGATCATCTCTGGATTCAATCGGGAAATTCCATTTAAACAGAACGAATTCTGGGAGGCGTATGCCGATTGTCGGGCCGTTGATTTCGAGTCATTCCTGGCAATGATGCGTCGTGGCAAAGCGATTCCGGCTGGTCAACCCAATTCGCCTGAGTACCAGATGAATGAATTGTTAAGAAGTATTCGCTACTGTAAACAGCAACTTGGCTTGGGCTTAAAATAGCCTGTTCTGAATCTCCGAAATCGAACACGACGAAAAACTGATGAACCGATTGATTTACGCTTTGATTTTATTAGCCACAATGTCGCCGGCGGTACAAGCCCAGTCATTTGGTGGTGACGATGGATTGAACTGGTACAAGGGAAATTTGCACACGCACTCGTTGTGGAGTGACGGAAATGATTTTCCTGAAATGATTACCCGCTGGTACGCTGAGCGAGACTATCAGTTTCTGGCGATGACCGACCACAATGTGCTCAGTCGCGGTGAGCGGTGGATGCCGGTTGAGAAAATTGAAGCACGGGGCGGCAAAACGGCGCTTGGAAAATATCGTGACGCGATGGGTGAGCAATGGGTTGAAACCCGCGAGGTTGCGTTGGCTGGTGAAGACGGCGAGGCTGACAACAAGCAGTTGCAGGTGCGTTTGAAAGGGCTGGCAGAGTATCGCGGCAAGTTTGAAAGACCGGGAGAATTTTTGCTGATGACCGGCGAAGAAATCAGCGATTCGGTTAATGGGCTGCCGGTTCACATGAACGCTACAAACTTGCGCGAGTTGATCCGTCCAGCCGGCGGTAAAACCATTCGTGAAGCGATCGCCGCCAACATGCGATCGGCGATCGAGCAAGCCAACGAAATCGGCCAACCGATTTTAGTTCACCTTAACCATCCTAATTTTGGTTACGCCATCACCGCCGAAGATTTGGCGTTTGTTACCGACGAAAAGTTCTTTGAGGTGTACAACGGCCATCCAGGGGTTAACCAGCTTGGCGATGATAAACATGCCTCGATCGAGAAAATCTGGGATATTGCCAATACGATTCGAATTGCCAAACTGAAGTCGCCACCGTTGATGGGATTGGGGACTGACGATTCGCACTACTACCACGGACGGCCGGGCAGCCAACCGGGGCGCGGTTGGATAACCGTTCGGGCCAAGTCCCTGGAACCTGCGGAGCTGATTGCTCAGATCAACGCCGGCAACTTCTATGCATCCAGTGGCGTGGTCCTGGAAAAAGTGGACTTTGATTCGGATCAGCAGAGGTTGGCGATTCAAATCAAGCCTGTTGACGGGCAGACCTTTGAGACGACATTTATCGGTACGCCGAAAGACTACGACGATACGACCGAGGTTCAGCGTGACAAGGATGGGAAATCGATGCGGGCCACGCGAATCTATTCGGCCGATGTCGGCAAGGTGCTGGCGACGGTAACCGGGACGTCTCCAGAGTATCAACTGACCGGGGATGAGCTATACGTTCGCGCCGTGATTACATCCTCCGCCGATCATCCGAATCCATCGCTCAAGGGGCAGAAGCAACAGGCGTGGACTCAGCCGGTGGGGTGGACGTTGAAATGATTAGTGGCTGAGATTCATTTTTGTTTCGGGGGACCTGCAACGACTTGTGCACCGCAGAGACGCAGAGGACACAGAGTTAACGCTAAATCATTCTCTATAACTCTGCGTTTCAGCGGTTGTTTTTCTGATCTTGCGGCGGGCTCGACAATTCTATTGTTCAGAACTGGTGAAGGTCGCTTCACGTTCTTGCCGTAGGTCGGCCATGGAACCTTCGACGGTCGAACGCCAATTATCCTGCAGCCATTTCACGGCAATTTTTGAAGTCCCGATCGAGTGCCAGATCAAGGCCAAGCCGACGACGAATTGCAGCGGCAACCAGTCTCGTTCCGAATACATATTCGAGTTGTCGATGCCGGCGAGGAAAGCCAAAAACAGGAAGCCAGTTAGCAACAACCAAGCCGCTGTAAATCGCTTGGGTAAGTTCTGGTTGGGTTGATTTCCAGACAAGGTACGGGATCGAATCCACTGGGTTGCAGCTATCGGACTTAGGAAGGTTCCCAACGCCAGGGTGAAAGCGCCCCAAATGAAACCGTAGGTCAGCACCGTTTTAATCGGATCGACGATATTGAATGGGTAACCGACTATTTCGAACCGTTGCCAGTAGATAACCGCCACAGCAGTTAAGGCGACCGTAAAACCGACTGCGGCACCGACTTGTCGGGCAGCCGTCGGCCAGATCAGTACGGCTAATCCCCCCATGCTCACGGTCGAAAGAACACTTGCCAGCTCAATCCCCAACCACACGTCCGTCCGAAATGCGGCGGCAACTCCCGCGATCGCGGTGGTCAAGAAAACCAGGTCGAGGATTGAGAATCGATGGATCATGGTTGAAAAGTGTACCTGTTTTCGATCACCCTATGAATGCAATCTCGCAAACTCTGCGTCTCCGCGGCTCCGCGTGAGACTTTTGATCGATACGTGATCGCTCTCGTTACCGCGCTGCGGCCACTTCGATCTACTTCGGCGTTGCCTCAACGGCGATCAATTGATCGAAACTTCTCAGCACCATTCGGGCCCCGGTCAGCGCCGGGGTGGCTTTGAAGCCAGCACCCAGCTTACTTGTTCCCAGTTGTTGAAATTCATCGGTTGGTGCAAACGCCAGCACTTCGCCTTGCTCGGAGCAAACAAAAATGGAGCTACCATCGAACACTGGCGACGCCGAAAAGCTGCCGCCAACTCGCTGTTGCCAGATCGCTTCGCCTGTCGCAGCATCGTACCAGGAGGCAATCCCCTGATCGTTGATCATGAAAAACCGGTCACCGATGACCAGGGGCGTCGACTTACGAGCAACGCCGCGCGATAGCCGCCAGGCAATTCCGCTGTCGGTAATGTCACCCGATCCCTCCGGTTTGACCGCCACCATTTTGCCCATTCCATTGGTGATCAACAGGTTTCCGTCAGCCGTTGGTTGAACACGAGCCGATGCGTTCATGCCGCCGTGGTAGACCTTCCAGACTTCTTCGCCGGTTGTCGGTCGGTAGGCGATTGTGGCCACTGCAGAAGGCAACACCAGTAACGGTTGGTCGTTGACCGAGAACACGGTCCCGGTACCGTAAGCCTTTTTGGAATCACCGTTGTCAGTCCCGTAATCGATGTTGCGATCTGTTTTCCAAACGGTTTCCCCAGTTCGTTTGTTCAAGCCGACGACGTATTGCCGGTCCGCGCCATCAAACGCCACGATCAGCAGGTCGCCCGATAGAATCGGCGATGATGCGGGGCCTCGAAAATGGTCACAGGGGAAATCGGTGCGCTGCCAAAGTGTCTCGAACGTTTGGGTATCCAGGCACGTCGTCCCGTATTTCCCGAAGTGAAGGTACACTCGTCCCGATTCGACCACCGGTGTGCACGATGCATAACTGTTGGTTGGATGACAAAAGTCGGGGGATTTATTTTCATGAATTACCCGGTCCAGCAGCTTCTTGCCGGTCTTCAAATCCACGCAAATGGTTGACATCTTCGTGCCGTCCTCGGTGGCCGTCGTCAACCAAACCTGGCCAGCTTGAACGACCGGCGAAGACCACCCCTTGCCGTGAATCGGCACCTGCCACGCGATGTGGCGGTGAAGGTTATCGGTGGGAAATTGGTGACCTTCTGCGATCCCGCGGCCCTCAGGTCCGCGAAATTCAGGCCAATCCTGTGCCTCGGCAGATGCCAGTGAGGCCGGCAAAAGCATGATTGCGTACAAAAACAGCCGGGTTTGGGGCCGAATAAAATTGAGCCGGATCAATCGCATTGCTAGTCGCCAGCGGTGAAGGGTTGGGAAAATAGAATTATATCCTGCAAAAATTTACAGCGGATGTGGATGAAATGAGCTGAAAACCAGTGGCGTCAGTCCCGGGGATTGTGAACGCAGCGAGATAACGTTGAAACCATGCTGACGGCGATTTTATTGTAGCGGCCTGAAAATCTCGTCGACGAAGTCTAAAATACAATCGTTGTGTCAGTATATTTTGGGGCGATGGGGGACCTTTCGATTCCGGCTGACGGCGAAATGCTCCCCACAGGATTATCATGCAAAAACCTAACGCGAAACGCGAATCCATTTTGGAGATGCTGGAACACGGAGGGGTGACCGAGCAGAACGTTCGCCGCATCGCGCAAGAAACCGGCGTTCCAGAAGCGGATATTTGGGGCACCGGAACGTTTTATCATCTGGTTGATCAGCGAGAACAGCAGCCACCGCGAGCCCGCGTTTGCAATGGACTGACCTGCCGAATGTTCGGCGCTGATCAACTGGCCGAACAACTGCAGCAAGAGGGACGCGGGGTCGAACGAATCAGTTGCATTGGCCAATGCGATCGCGCTCCGGCGATACTGGACGAGCAAATGGAATTGGTCACCTACGCCAAACACCAGACTACAGTCCTGCCAGATGATCCTGAGTTACCGATCAATTTGGGAGGCAGCGACCGTCTCGATTATTCGATGCTCGAGAAGGCTCGGCAGATGCAGCCCGAGGATGTGATCGAACAACTAAAATCCGCCGGTTTGCAGGGCCGCGGCGGGGCCGGTTTTCCTGCCCATTTCAAATGGACATCGGTGCGGAATCAAGCGGAGACCGAGCGTTACGTGATCTGCAATGCTGACGAAGCGGAGCCTGGCACGTTTAAGGATCGCGAGGTGATGCTACGACGGCCCCACAAGATGTTGGAAGGATTGGCGATCGCCGCCCATACCATTGATTCCAATCAGATCTTTATTTATATCCGTGGCGAATATGTCAACGAGTTTCGCTCATTGGAACGAGCGATTGCCGAAGCCAAAGACGAGCTACAGGGGTTGGAAGTCCATGTCGTTCGCGGGCATGGCGCCTACATTTGCGGCGAGGAAACGGCGTTGCTGGAATCACTGGAAGGCAAACGGGGGATGCCGCGACTGAAGCCACCGTTCCCGACAGAAGTTGGCTTTCGGGGTAAGCCTTCATTGATTCACAACGTCGAAACCATCGCTTGTGTGCCGGCCATCCTTGATCGAGGTGGTGACTGGTTTCGCGAACTTGGAAAAATGGAAGCTGGCTCCAAGCTGTATTGCATCTCGGGTCACATCAATCGTCCCGGCGTTTACGAATTGCCGTTAGGCGTCACGCTGGACGAGTTGGTCGAGGCCGCTGGCGGTTACGATGGGCAACCGGCTGGATTCTCCCCGGGTGGGGCTTCGTCAGGATTTTTGCCGATGAAGTATCGTGATTTGCCATTGGACTATAAACATCTGGCCGACGCAGGATCGATGCTGGGAAGTGCCGGGTTGGTGGTCATGAACGATACCGTCGACATTGCTCAAGCGGCTGCCTGGCAGTCTGAGTTTTTCGCCAACGAAAGTTGCGGACAGTGTGCTCCCTGTCGGATCGGCACCCAGTACATTCGACGCCAGGTCGACGCCTATCTGGATAACGGAGATCCGGCAACGCTGGATCTGGTCGAAGATGTAGGATGGGAGATGGAAGAAGGCTCGATCTGCGGGTTGGGCATGGTCGCCCACAAACC
>CAZJEK010000334.1:0-6549 GCA_964545005.1 uncultured Pirellulaceae bacterium | reverse complement strand
ACCATTGCGGTCGCCGCGGCCGGTGATGATGGACCACGGAGAAGCGACCCGCAGCATTTGGCCATCGACATCTTCGAAACCGAATCCGAGAGCCGTCGCCGAAGCCAACGAGTCGACTTCATCGTCGTTGATGTCCAGCGTGATCGTGAATGAACCGGCAAACAACGGCGCGATTGTTTCGTCGAAATAACGCTGCAATTCGCCGCGGTAGGCTTCACCAAAGGTGGTGTAACCAAACTCCTCGTATCCCGGCAAATCAAACGGGGTCGCGTCAAACCAGGCAGAACCTGCTTCGAAATTCAAGACAAAGGTTCGCACATCTTCTTCAACCGGATCGCAGACGGCGGCGAAATCGTTACCGACTTGGGCGACGCCCGAACCATCAATGGCGATGTCATAGGTCGTGTGCTGATCGGTTCGCATTTCGACCTGGTCATCACTGTCCCCGATAAATTCAACGCCCATCGGGAAATCCATTTCGCCGTTGGAGGTGTCGATTACAAACGTGTCATCGCCACCGCCACCGTCGACCTGGATCGAGTACAAAATCTCTTCTTCGTAGGATTGGACTACCGTGCCATCGATCACGACTTCGATTTGAGTCGGATCGGTTGCCGATTTACGGATGACGATTTCGTTGTCATTTTCATCACCGCTCAAAATGGCCGAGTGACCGACCAGATCCAATCCGACCAGTTGCGTGATGCCGTTGTCGGAAACATCAGACCATTGGCCAAACGCAAATACTTTCGTCGGGTCATCCGGATCAACGACGGTTGCATTGTGGCGACCCCACAGGTTACCCCGCCCGTCGAAATAGCCGGACTCGCCATCTTTGAGGTCCATCGGAGCTTCAACGATCATCTGACCGTTGTTCTCATAGCCTATCGAAACGGTCATCGTCGGGAACTGATCGAGCCCCGAAGATGTGTAGCCGATGACGAAATTGTTGTCGGACGTAACCGCAATCGTTGGGTGGTAGTAGTTGCGTTCGGGATGTTCGATGGTGCCCGATTCCATCAGTGTCTGAGTGTTCAGATCGATTCGGTACCAGCGAATTCCAGCGGTATCGAAACTTGAATTGACGCCGTGCACGGCCCACAACTCATCTCCAACGCGTTGCGCATTAAGCAAACTGGAACCGTTGGAAAGCTCAATGTCCGGATCAAACAATTGTCGAACACGAGGCAGCGGCGATGCGTAATCGTCGACGTCAACGTTGAATGTGCCAGTGATCGCTGGTGCGGCCGGGTCAATCGTCTGCAGGACCAGCGTGTTGCCGCCATCGCCGTCTGCCGTTAGCGCTACGGCGTCACCCGAGGTCCCGAAAACATCGGTGGAGACACGCGTCAAAGTGTCCGGTAGGCCCAGTTCGCCATGAAAAGGAACGCGAATTACACCAAACAGCGGTATTGCCGAGGTCGGATTGGGTACGACCAGCGTTTCAAACTTGTTGAATGTAACATATCCGCCACCACGCCCACCGACGTAAACGTTTTCACCATCAAGTCCCAATCGGACGCCACTGCCAGTCAGACCGAACACGCCAATTCCACCGGTATAGGTGATGAGCGCAGTCTCGGGGTCAGCATCGACATCGTAAACATCGGAAACCCCGGCCCAGTCCTGGGTCGGATTGGAGGAACGGGAAACCGCCAACAGCAGTACATCCTGAACTCCTGGCACTCCGTCGATCACATCGGCCGAGCCTTCCGAAGCAATAAACCAGCGACGGGTGTCGGCATCGTAAATCACTTTGGAGTTCTGGACATTGCCGACAACTTCTTCCGATGCGCCTGCACCCGGGTTATCCACAGCTCCGGGATCAAGCCAGAAATCGTTGATCGGTTTGTTGATCAATTCGGCCCCAGTCGTGCGATCAAACACCTGGAACCGGCCATTGGTGACCTCCACAATGTGCTCTGGCCCAACGGCGCCGTGTTGATTGGGAGTCGCTGGACCGTTGCGGCCAAAGGTCCCGGTGGGAATATCCATGAACACGTCGGCGGCCAACAGCTTCCGGTCCTCGAGGGCCTGGTATTCAACACGTGTTTGGCTCGATTTTCGCCGACGTTGCTTCGATTTTCCGACTTTTCGCAATGACGACGTATGGCGGTTCCGGCTCATGCTCTAAAACCCTCTTGGTTGTGGAATCACAGAGACTCTCGTTGGTGATCACCTGTTAATCAGGCGATGGACCGACAGTTTGGCAATGTGGGCGAATGGATGGATAAAAATGATGAACGAAATCGATAGTAATCAAAAAACACCGGTCCGACAGCATATTTGACGAACAAAACCCGGGAAAAACGCAGCTATCGAGGTTGAGGCGAGGGAGTGGGAACCAGATTTCTGGCGTTCGAAGATTTCGACTTGGCGTTTTGAAATCGCTCAGGTTTGGAAAGTTCCCCGATTTTAACGATTTTAGGGAAAAAGAGTGCAGAGGCGCGAGCAAATCGCGGCCCGCAGTAAAGAATCACTCCTCGCAAGATTCGGCCGGAGAGGCTCACACTTCTTTGCCTAGTGGGCTGTCAACTTTTAATGGTCGGTGGCTGGTTAGGGCCAAAGCCGCTAGCGGAAGTAGCTTGGGCCATTGGCCCGAGTCCGCAAGTATTCACCCAACGATCAATATTCCACTTCGAACACGGCCGAATCGGCCATGCTACAAACCAAAGCCCCCAAACTTCGCAGGCCAAGATTAGGTGACCCGATGAGTCGGTTCGGGCTTGCCGGGGCGAAAGCTCTGCATGTTGCCGACCGTTAACGTCACCCCGGTTTCCTGTTCCACTGCGGCAGCAACCTCGGTGACAATCGCGGCGAGTGTTTCGGGGCTGGTTGCCACACGGGCGTTAACCAATAAGTCCGCAGCGGTGGGCTTGATCTCGCTGGCCAGGCTTAACTCGGCCTCCAAGCCCGAACCCACCAGGTTGGCAATCGCGGTATCGTGCATCGTTTGCCCGAGGACTTTCAGATGAGCGGTCTCGTCGCCACGGGCTTCCAGTGCTGCGCCGATTCGTTTGACAATTTCCAGCACGAGCCCATCCAGATCAAAGCGTGAGTCACTCGTTGCCGCAACCTGGCAATTGAGCCAACCGAGTTCAGCTTCACCCTCGGCATAAATTACGTAATCAACGTCCATCATGTTTTCACGCGCTCGCGGTGGCTGCTGCAAAGCGTTGAGCATCTGGTCCATCCCGATTTCATCGCGCGCCGACATGCCAAACACAGCAACATCCGGGAAGCGTTGGCCGACCAATTCGAGCAACTCCTGTTGCTCGTCAGCGGACAGCGTATCAATCTTGTTGACCGCAATCGCATCGGCTTCTTCGAGTTGCTTCAGGAAAATGTATTCCGCTTTGGGCGAAAAGCCGCGGCCCTGATTGTCGGCCAGGATTTTCTTACCATGATTCGGTTTCAGCAAAACGACCAGCGGGCCGATCTCAAACCGATCGCCGAACAGCTGTCGCATTGGTTCGATTACGGTTGCGACCAGGTCGGTACAACTGCCGACCGGTTCGGCGATCACAATGTCTGGCGTTTCCGCTTCCGACATTTCGCTGACGGTATCGATCAAGTCATCAAATTTGCAACAAAAGCAGGCGCCGGGGACTTCTCCAACCTGGAATCCCTGGGCACGCAACGTGTGCGTGTCAACCAGATCGTACGCCTGGTCGTTGGTCACCAGGGCGACGTTTTTACCCTGGGCGACATAGTGGGCGGCCAGTTTTCCAATGGTGGTTGTTTTTCCTGCTCCCAGAAAACCTCCGACCATCAGGAATCGAATCGGGTTCATGGCTGCTCCGTAGTTCGTTTGTAGGGGTAATTTTGACCGTGCTGTTGCAGCGAGTCGCTTGTTGGTCAGTTGGCCAATTACAGACACTCTCCCTTTGGGAGAGTCGGCCTGTCAGGGCCGGAGAGGGCTGTTTTCCCCTCGCCATGGCTATGTAGTTGCACTATCGCAGCTTTTGCTTGGGAATGGAAACCCGACGCGTGAGCGAGGGCTACACCGATGCGTGTTTTTCCCTCGCTTACGCGTCGGGTTTCAAAAAAAAGCACAACTTAAAATGCGTGTTTTTCCTTCGCTTACGCGTCGGGTTTCCAAAAAAGTGCAACTTCAAAACTATGGCTCGACCCTCCCGGAGGGAGCGTGTCGACGAGGCGATCACCTAACCAAAGCGACCCTACCTGCTATGGTACTTCTTCTCACCCGCCTATGATAAGCGGACTTGTCGAACCAATGTTGTACTTCATGTTACCGAAGGCCCGTGACCGATTCGAAACTCGCGATTGATGGAGCGGATCCGGAATTCGCTCCCGACAGTTTTCCGACCAACCGCAATGCCGCTGCGGTCCGCGAATCGGTAATGGCCGCCGTCGAAGACGGGACCTGGGCTGACTACGAAGGAGTTTCTACCGAACGGTTAAGGGGCCGAATTGCGGATTACTTCGGAGTCAAACTCGTGCAGCTGTGCAGCAGCGGCACCATCGCGGTTGAATTGGCATTGAGGGGGGCAGGCGTTCGGCCCGGCGATGAAGTCGTGCTGGCCGGTTATGATTTTCCCGGAAATTTTCGCGCGATCGAAGCGACTGGCGCCAAACCGGTGTTGGTGGACGTTGTCGAGCATGGTTGGACCATTGACCTTGATAATGTCCATGCAGCCATTACGGAACTTACGGCTGCTGTCGTCGTCTCGCACTTGCATGGACAAATCGTCGATTTGCCGAGATGGGTCGAATCGATCAAGTCGGCGAATCCGCGAGTCGTTTTGATTGAAGATGCTTGTCAGGTGCCTGGTGGTCAGTTGGATTCACAGCCGTTGGGCGGTTTGGCCGATGTGGCGACGCTGAGTTTCGGTGGCAGCAAACTGTTGTCCGCTGGGCGCGGCGGCGCTTTAATGACCAATCGAGAAGACATTCTTCAACGCGCCAAGATTTTTGCGAATCGTGGTAACGACGCGTTTCCCCTGTCACAGCTGCAAGCGGCCGCTTTGCAGCCTCAATTCTCAACCCTGAGTCAGCTTACGCAGCAACGGGCTGACGCGGCCAGCTGGCTGAGAGACCAACTGCGTTCGATCCCCGGGATCATCGTGCCTGAAGCTCAACCCAACTCGCTGCCTGCCTACTACAAGTTCCCGTTATTGCTTGACCCGGATAATGCCGTTTGGCCGCGAGATCAATTGGTGGCTGCATTGAACGCCGAGTGGATACCTGCCGGTCAGGGTTTTCGAGGCTTCGTCAACCGCCCTCCGCGTCGCTGTCGCAAAACCGGTCCGCTGGTCAATGCTCAGGTTGCGGCTGAGCAAACGGTGTTGTTGCACCATTCGATTTTGCAGGCTTCCTCAGGCAAGTTAGAACGCTTGGTGGCAACGATTGAAAAAATCTGCAATCAGCCACCTGGCAATCGAGTCGATCGAAAGTGAGAACCTTAGGGATGAAGGAAAAACCCAATCGACAACCCTGGCAGTTTGCCATCCTGGTCTTCGCTTTGCTGTTACCGACCCTGGTGACGTGGGTGTACTTTCAAGTCCTGCATGGAACCGATTCCTGGATCCAGCAGGGAGCCTACGGCGTTGGCAAGGCGATTCAGTTCCTGCTGCCGGTGGTCTGGGTGGCGATCTTTTTCCGCCAGCGTTTGAATTGGCTACGGCGTGGTCATGTATCGGAGGCGCAAGAGACAAGTGCCGATGTCAATCCTGTTCCCAAGGCCGCCACCATTCCAGCAGCCATTGGTTTTGGCTTGACCGTGGTGGTGCTGCTGATCGGCATTTTCGTGGTCTGGATTCAACCCCAGCCGATGTCGGCCAGCTTGCACGACAAAGTGGCTGAAAAAGTGGCCTCCATCGGGATGGATTCAACCGGCCGATTTATTTTGTTGGGCTGTTTCTACGCATTGTTCCATTCGTTTCTGGAAGAGTATTACTGGCGCTGGTTTGTGTACCCGCAAGCCATGTTGTTTGCTCCGCCGATCGTCGCGAACCTCGTTTCCAGCGTCGGATTCGCAACTCACCACGTACTGTTGCTGGGGTTTTATCTGGGCTGGTCGAATTTTCTGACCTGGTTCGCATCGGCCTGTATCGCCATCGGTGGATTCGTGTGGGCTTGGCAATACGAACGTTCTGGTCGACTGTTGGTGCCCTGGATGGGACACATGGTTGTGGACGCCGGAATTTTCGCCCTGGGGTTCTGGATTATTCGGGACGTGTTTTGAGGGGACAGATTTTCTGGGCCGAAGGCCTTCTAGTTTGACCAGCCCAGCCTGCAGGGCTGGGTGACGAGTAACAAGATGCCTGTTAGGGCCGAAGGCCTGTTCATTTGCATCGGTCTGGCTACTTGGCTCTTTTGGCATGTTTTTGTGTCTTTGCGACTTCGTGTCTTTGCGTTTCCCCGCAGTCCACTGACCAGGCCAGTTCACCGACCACTAGCTGCGAACTGCAAACCGCTGCTCTTGGCGGAAGTGATGACATGCAAACGTTGGAGTCAGTAGATTTCAAATCTCCTGACTCTACCGGAATGTATGTATTTCGAAATCAGAGGTGAGGTTGCATTGGA
>CAZJEK010000333.1:382-6551 GCA_964545005.1 uncultured Pirellulaceae bacterium | reverse complement strand
GCAAACGCCCCGCAGCCGAACAACAACTGGCTGCCGCCAGAACCATCCTGGGTCAATTCATGTCACGCGCGTATCGCCGGCGAGTGACCGATGGCGAACTTGACCGGTTGATGGTCCTGTACCAACAGACACGTGACTCCGGAGAGAGTTACGAAGCTTCGATTCGCCTGGCAATGCAGGCCGTGCTGGTATCTCCATACTTCTTGTACAAGATCGAAACCCCAGTTGCTGCTGGAGCAACCCGGGTGCTCAACGGGTTCGAGTTGGCCACCAGCTTGTCCTACTTCCTGTGGAGTTCGATGCCCGACGACAAGCTGTTCCAATTGGCTGCCGCCGGCAAACTGCAAGATCGCGACGTCTATCTGAGTCAGGTCGAGCGAATGGTGGCCGATCCCAAAGCTCACGCCCTGATTGAAAACTTTGCCGCTCAGTGGCTGCAACTCCGCAACCTTGATTCGGCTCAACCAGATCCGGAAATGTTCCCGGGTACCGACCTGCAACTTCGCCAGGACATGGCGACCGAAACCAAGATGGTCGTCGCTGAATTGATTCGCCGAGATGCGAGTGTTCTGGAGTTGCTGAATACCGATTTCACTTTCCTCAACCAGCGATTGGCCAAACACTACGGGGTGGATGGGATTGAAGGTGATCAGTTTCAACTCGTTTCGGCCGACCGCACCAATCGAGTGGGACTGTTGAGTCACGCTTCCATTTTGACGCTGACCTCCAACCCGACCCGGACTTCGCCAGTCAAACGCGGAAAGTGGATCATGGAGAATTTGCTCGGCGAAGAACCTCCGCCCCCAGACCCCGAAGCGATGAAGCTGGAAGACCAGTCGGAACTGACTGGGACGTTGCGGCAACGGATGGAACAACACCGCGCCGACCCGAACTGTGCTGTCTGCCACAAGGTGATGGATGAATTGGGTTTTGCGCTGGAAAACTACGACGCGGTCGGACAGTGGCGTGAACTGGAGCAGAACGCTCCGATCGACGCCCATGGTGAATTGCCAGACGGCACACGTTTCGCAGGGCCATTAGAATTGCAAGCCATGATTCAAACCGAAATGGAGCAGCAGTTTGTCCGCTGCCTGATCGAGAAAATGTTGATTTATGCACTTGGACGCGGTTTGGAATACTACGATGAATGTGCGATCGACAAGATCATCGATCACATGCAAGCCAACGAATACCGGTTTTCCGCACTGATCCACGGAGTCGTTACCAGCGATCCATTCGTGCGTCGGCGGGGACCCAATCAGGAGCAACCTTGATGTCTCAGCCAACAATCTCTCGCCGAACAGTCCTGCGTGGTATGGGCACCGCGATCGCCTTACCCTGGCTGGAAGCGATGTCAGTCCCGGCTCCGCTGATTGCAGGAGTCACGCACCGGCCTGGGATCACGCAACCGCCGGTTCGCCTGGCGTTTCTGTATGTTCCCAACGGAATGCACATGCCGGACTGGCTGCCGCAAGGGGAACCCGGCGGTGAGTTTGACCTGCCCCGCACGTTGGAGTCTCTGGCTCCACTGCGTCACAAAATGAACCTGTTGACCGGATTGTCGCTCCGCGGTGCGAAAGCGCTGGGGGACGGTGGGGGAGACCATGCTCGCAGCGTCGCGGCATTTTTGACAGGAGCTCACCCCAAAAAAACGCACGGTACCGACATCCGCAACGGGATCTCCGTCGACCAGCTGGCGGCCGAAAAGATCGGAAACTTGACTCGATTGAAATCATTGGAACTGGGGACCGAAGCCAGTTCGCCCGGTGGCCGTTGCGATACGGGGTACAGCTGTTTGTACACGTCCAATATTTCCTGGCGAACCGAAACCTCTCCGCTGGCGAAAGAAATCAATCCGGCCGCGGTGTTCCAACGATTGTTCGGCAGTGACGATGAGTTTGAGAATCGGAAGGCCCTTTCCAAGCGCCAGACGCAGAATAAAAGTGTGCTTGATTTTGCTCGCGGTGAAGCGAAAACGCTCAGCCAACTGTTGGGCGCTGAAGACCGCCGCAAGCTGGATGAGTACCTGTACGCGGTTCGCGATATTGAACGTCGCTTGAAATCCGTGGACAAGCTGGAACAATCCTCACACGATTATTCCAACTTCACACGGCCCGTCGGCGTCCCCCAGCAATACGGTGAACACGTAACGTTGCTGCTGGACATGATGGCGCTGGCATTTCAAACCGACTCAACCAGAATCGCAACCTTCATGTACGCCAACGCAGGCAGCAATCGTAGCTATCGAAATATCGAAGTTCGAGAGGGGCATCACAACATTTCGCACCACGGTCGCAATCGCGAAAAGCAGGACAAGATCGCCAAGATCAATCGGTACCATGTTTCGCTGGCGTCCAGTTGGCTGCAAAAACTGGATAGCATTCAGGAAGGCGAAACGACGCTGCTGGACAACTGCTTGATCGTCTACGGCAGTGGCATCGCCGATGGCAACTCGCACGCACACGATGATTTGCCGATTGCCATGTTTGGTAGCGGAGGCGGCCAGGTGGAAACCGGTCGCTGGCTGGAGCACAAACGTGGTACTCCATTGACCAACCTGTACCGCACAATGCTGGACAAAGCTGGCGCCAAAGTCGATCAGTTTTCTGACTCAACTGGCGAATTGGAAGTTTGATCCGTGCTCGGCCGACTGATTCTGATCTTTATCTTCGTGCCGTTGGCAGACTTGGTGCTGCTGATGGTATTGTCCCAGTACATCGGCTGGCAGGTTTCCGTGGCGCTGGTGATTCTGTCCGGGATCATTGGTGCTTACCTGGCTCGCCGATCTTCGCTGGCAGTTTTTCAAAAGCTGCGCACGAAAATGAGTCAGGGCCAGATGTCGTCGGATTTGATTTCTGATGGAGCGATGATCCTGTTCGCTGCCGGATTGCTGTTGACTCCCGGCTTCATTACCGATGCCGTTGGGCTGAGTTTGTTGTTTCCCGGCTGCCGTCGAGTTTACAAACGCTGGTTGACGGGCTGGTTCAAAAAGCATTTCAAGTTTCAGGTGATTACGCCTTCCAATCCAGCTCAGTCTCCCTGGGACGACGGGCAGACGGTCGATGGACAAGTCGCGCGAGATCGCGAAACAACGGTGGAGCAACCGGAAAAAATTGAAACCGGTTCGGGAAATTCCGGTATGAATGATAGTTAGCGAATGGCCTGATAAACTATCCCATTCGCTGATTGTCAATTTCAATGCCGGTCCGAGATCTTTCCATTTTCCAGGTGATTGCAATGGTTCGTTGGCTTTCGATGTTCGCCTTGTTCGCAGCCACTTCGCTTGGCACGGCGTTGGTTCAAGCACAAGACGCCGCTCAACGTGAAATCTGGGATGGTGTCCTGAATGCGGGCCAGAAATTGCGAATTGAATTTCACTTGTCAAAAAACGATCAGGATCAGTGGTCAGGTCATTTGGTCAGCGTTGATCAAGGCGGCGCCAGGATCAACCTGGACTCAGTCAGCTTTGCCGACGACCAGCTGAAGATTGAAATCAAACTGGTCGGTGGCGGATTTTCTGGCAAATTAAACGAATCGCGTACCGAGGCCGAAGGCAATTGGAGCCAAGGGCCCGCCAAGTTGCCTTTGACGTTGAAACGGCGAAAGGACGATGGACAGGCGCCACCGCCACAAGGGCCAAAATGGGAAAACCGACCGCAGCGTCCAACAGCGCCGTTTCCCTATGAATCAATCGACGTCAAATTCAAAAACTCGGTCGACAACGTCGAACTGGCCGGGACCTTGACGTTGCCCAAATCGGAGCAACCCATCCCGGCGGTGATTCTCGTTTCAGGTTCCGGTCCACAAGATCGCGACGAAACGTTGATGGAACACAAACCATTTCTGGTGTTGGCAGACCACCTGTCTCGCAACGGCATCGCAGTGCTACGGTATGACGATCGCGGCGTCGGTCAGTCGTTGGGTGATTTTAGTGCAGCCTCCACACGCGAGTTTGCCAATGACGCCGAAGCGGCCATCGACTACCTGGCTGGCCGACCTGAAATTGACAACCAGAAAATCGGCTTGATCGGTCACAGCGAAGGCGGTTTGATCGGCCCCATGGTCGCCAACCGAAATGGCAATGTCAGCTTCCTCGTATTGTTGGCCGGTCCCGCGGTTCCCGGCACGACCATTATTCAAACCCAGTCGGCGGCCATCGCCCGGAGGATGGGGGCCGGCGAAAACGACATCCAGCAATCACAGGATCTGAATCAACGGCTGTTTTCAACATTGGCTCGCTTGGAAGCCGATGACCCGCCGATGCCCAAGTTGAAGGCTGCCTTTGACCAATGGGTTTTAACGTTGCCCGAAGATCAACAGGACCAGGCCAAGGCAGGAGTTGCCTCGATTCGACCGATGGTCAGCCCCTGGTTTCGATTTTTCCTCGAATACAATCCGATCCAGGAGTTGGAAAACCTGAAAGTCCCAACCTTGGCGCTGTTTGGCGAAAAAGATCTCCAGGTATTGGTGGATACCAACGAGCCACCGATGAAAAAAGCACTGGCCAAGTCTGGTGTGTCGGGCAGTGAAGTCATCGTGATGCCTGGCCTCAACCACCTGTTTCAACAAGCTAAAACGGGACTGCCTGCTGAATACGTGGCAATCGACGAGACGATGAACCCGGAAGTCCTGGACAAGATCAAACAGTGGATCCATGCTCGTCTTTTTTAAGCGTTATCGGATGCAGGTTGACCTCCGCGATGCAAAGTTCACGCCTGCGGAGTTGACACCGCCAGCAGGGTTCGAGTTGCTCGGCTGGCGACCATCGCTATTGGCCGCTCACGGCCAGGCCAAGTATCGCAGCTTTGCCAACGAACTGGACGCCAATGTGTTTCCCTGTTTGGGAAATGCCGAAGGTTGCCATCGATTGATGCGTGAGATTACCAATCGTCGCGGCTTCGTGCCTGAATCGACGTGGCTACTTGTTCGCCGGGATCAGGAAACCGGCGGCGCCGAATACATTGGAACCGTCCAGGGCATCTCAGAGAACTCAACGGTCGGCCTGATTCAGAACATCGGCGTTGACTCAGCCTATCGCGGGCTCGGGTTGGGTTCGATCATTGTCAAGAACGCACTGGCTGGATTTCAGCGTGCCGGTTCCGAGGTCGTCACGCTGGAAGTAACCGCCAAAAACGAAGCCGCCATTCGGCTGTACCACCGGTTGGGATTTGAGATTGAAAGAACGGTCTACAAATCCATCGACGCCCCAACGCCGTGGAACGATTGAAAAGTCTTAGTTTGGCCACTGTCATGGAGAGGCTGAAAACATTTTTCCAGCCGATTGGCGCTAGCCCCGGACGTAAGCCAGTTGAAGCGTATATTCGAAAGGTCGGCGGCTGGCGCCAAACCGCGGGACACGATCACGAGAGGTAGCTTGGGCCATTGAACCGAGTCCGCACGGTTTCACCCAACGCCGAGTTTTCTTTTGCGATCACGGCCGAATCGGCCATGCTACATAACTCGCGCCGAACCGCAGGCGACGCTGTGCGAGTTTCCAGTCCCCAATAAACCAAACCCTCAAAAATCCTTATGATCGCTGCCGTTTAACAACCGTCACCGAGAAGCGATCCGGCGAGCCAAAATCAACGGTTGCGATTTCGTGCTAGCAGCGGTAGGTTAACGGCTTTCCATCCCGCCACCGCTGTTAGGCTGGCATTTCCCCGCACACAAAGGAGTTCCTGTGCCGATCGACGAAGCCCAGCAACGGTCAGGTTTGTTCATCGCTATCGACGCCAACATCGGCGCCGGAAAAACCAATGCCTGCCACGCGATTGCGTCGGCTGCGATGGCGGCCGGGCACAACACGCGGGTGATGGAAGAACCGACTCACCATCCGAAGTTCAATCACTTCCTGGAGCGCTATTACGAAGACCTGCAAACGGGCCAGAATCGAGGTGGTGGCTTCGCGATGCAGATGTTCATGCTGTGCCAACGATACGAGCAACATCGTCTGGCAGTGGAACTGGCCTGGGGCCCACAGGGAATGGTGGTCGTGCAGGACCGGCCAATTTATGGTGATACAGTGTTTGCGACCACGGCCATGGAACGCGGTTTCATGACCCCTGAAGAATACCAGTTGTATGTCGACGTCTATCGCAACATGAGCCGCGACGTGATGCCGCCTGATATCTTCGTGTACCTGGATGTTTCCCCAGAAGAATGCTACGAC
>CAZJEK010000333.1:0-372 GCA_964545005.1 uncultured Pirellulaceae bacterium | reverse complement strand
ACCGGATGCATACCCGTGGGCGTTCACAGGAAGAAGGCGTTCCGTTGGATTACCTGCAGGAACTTTACGACAATTACCAGAAACTGTTGACTGAAATGCGACGTCGCGGGGTGCGAGTGTTGAAGATCGACTGGAGTGGCTTTGGACCACCGGTCGAAATCTGGAAAAAAATTCAGAGCCTGGTTCACCAGCACGACCAATGGTACGAGCAGCTGGCGTTTTCACTGGCCAAGGAACCTCGGATTCCCATCACGCCCGGTCCGCGCAACGACGAAGTATGAGCAACGTAGCATGGCCGATCCGGCCGTGATCGACCCCGTAGCATGGCCGATCCGGCCGTGATCGCGACGGGACATCGAGAAATTAGCGTGT
>CAZJEK010000332.1:0-6555 GCA_964545005.1 uncultured Pirellulaceae bacterium | reverse complement strand
GTTAATCTGATCGGTGAGCACATCGACTACAACGATGGATGGGTGTTGCCGATGGCGATCAATCAGTCCGCTGTTGCGGTTGGTCAGACCAATGGCTCCAAGCGGTGGGTGTTGCGAAGTCTGCAGCAGGAGCAGATGGCTGAATTTGATTTTCGGCCCTGGTTGCAATCGCCCCCCAGTACGCAGGATTTGGACGCAATCCCCAGTTGGGCACGGTATCCGATCGGGGTACTGGCGGAATTAATCGTGCAAGGTTGGGAAGTCCCCGGCTTTGACGCTTTGTTTACGTCGTCGGTTCCGTTGGGAGGCGGCTTGTCCAGTAGTGCGGCGATCGAGGTGGCCACCGCAACCTTGGTGGAAATGTTGACCGGAAGGTCACTGGATCCAACTCAAAAAGCGTTGCTCTGTCAGCGCGCCGAACATCGCTTCGCCGGTGTGCCTTGCGGAATGATGGACCAGTTCAGCAGTGTGTTTGGTCAAGCGAACCATTTCATGATGATCGATTGCCTAAATTTGTCAGTCACTCAAGTCCCGTTTGATCAACCGACTTATTCGATATTAATTGTCAACAGCAATGTTTCTCACTCGCTGGGCGACAGCGAGTATGCGGCTCGCCGTGATCAATGCCAATCCGCTTTGATGCGGTTGGGGAAATCTTCGTGGCGAGACGTTGATGAGAAAGACTTGTCGCAGTTAGCCGATGATGACCTGTTGTTTCGGCTGGCACGCCATGTGGTTTCCGAAATCAAGCGAACGCGGGAAGTTGGCGAGCTGATGATTGCCGGTAAGATCAAGGAAGTTGGCCAGCGGATGTATGCCAGCCACGAGTCGTTGCGGGTTGATTATCAGGTCAGCTGTTCGGAAGTCGATTGTCTGGTAGAGATTGCTCGTGAGATTGGCGGTTCCGGAGGAATCTGGGGTTCGAGGATCACGGGAGGGGGATTCGGCGGCTGCACGGTGAGCCTGGTTGAAACCGAGCGGTTAGAGCAAGTGATGGCAACCATGGGCAGCCAGTACGTTCAGCGAACCGGGATCGAGCCCACCATGTTTTCCAGCCGGCCAAGTCAGGGAGCGGCTGGATTGTTGTTGGACTGAGCGAAATAGCAAAGCACGTATCACACGGACCAGGCGGGGGGAACTCATTCCGCCGCAAAAGTTGCTGCGAAAGGCGGCAACCAACGCGAAGAGTTAACCGCAGAGTTGCAGAAATCGCTGAGGAAGCGCAGAGGAAGCACTGCGGTCACTTCAGACCTGCAAGCTCTCCGTTCTCTGCGCCTCTGCGGTATTTTCTTTATGATTCTGCTAAGCAGGCATTTCGGGCGATCAATAGCCCTGCCCTGCTATCCCATTTTCCGGACCACGCCGACCACGACACCAATGACTTTTGCATCTTTGGAATAAATCGGTTTCAAGCGTTTGTTGGCTGGTTGCAAGCGAACCCGATTTTTTTCAGGAAACCAATACTTAAGCGTCGCTTCACCGTCGCTCGTCCGGGCAACGACGATGTCGCCTTTGGAAGCCGAGTGGCGGCGTTTGACGACCACGTAGTCTCCAGGGGCAATCTGAGCATCGATCATCGAATCGCCGTCGACTTCCAGCAGGTACGTTCCTTTGGTTGGCCAGAGCTTGGCGATGTCCACGCGTTCCTGTTGTTCGACGGCTTCCATCAGAGCGCCGGCAGCAACGCGTCCGGCCAATGGAAATCCATTGACCTCTTCGGATGCCTCGTCAGTCAGCACAATTGAACGTGACTTGTTGCTGGTTCGGTTGATCAATCCCTTTTTCTGCAACGCCCGCAAGTGGCACATCACGCCATTGGGAGAACGGTAGCCCATCTCGTCGGCGATTTCGCGAATCGTCGGCCCGAATCCACTGTTATCAATGGTGTTACGAATGAAGTCGAAAATCGCCTGTTGGCGTTTCGTCAATTTTTCTTGCAGCATGAGTATCTCCTGTGAGGTTTCTCATAAGATATACAAATGTCTAATGATGAAAAGTACACTGATTCAATTTTTTGCTATTTTTCGGCTTCGTGCTATTACTTTTTGGTGGTCAGCGAATCGTAAATCTGGACTCGCTCAGCAAGTCTTCCAGCAATCTCTCGAAACGTGTCGTGAGCCGGTTCGTCCTGGTAAGCCTGATGTTGTTCGGCATTTTCAAATGAAACAATCAGGCAATAGTCATAACTGCTGTCGACAACCTCCCGTGGTGTATTGGCAGGAATACCAACAAACCCGGTGGATGCGAAATCACTGTCCTGCAGGTATTGATTCAAACCGGTTTCAAATTCGGCAATCTGCTGGTCGCTTAGATCCGGCTTCAACCAGAACAGCACCACGTGGACAAACCCGGGGCGCAGAATTGCTTGCGGTGTCAGCTGGTCGGTGTCTTCCAGGGGCTTCACAATAAACTCAATCAGTTAAAAAGTCATCAAGATTCGACTCATCATAACGAGTCTGTGGCTGGATTGTATCCTCCACGACTACGCGTTTTGAAGTTGAACTATTTCCGTTAAAAGTTTCCGATGAAGTAGCTTGGGCCATTGGCCCGAGTCGGCAAGGCTTTTACCCAACTTTGAGTATTCCGCTGCGGTCTCGGCCGAATCGGCCATGCTACTTTCGCGGAGAGGCTGACATTTTTTGTGGTCGCCAAAAGTAGCTTGGGCCATTGGCCCGAGTCCGCAGGGGTTTCGCTCAATGCCGAGTTTTTTCTGCGGTCACGGCCGAATCGGCCATGCTACATAACTTTCGCGGAGCGAACGGCGACAATGGGCAACTTGTTAACTTACGCGTCGGGTTCCCAAAAGTGTGCAACTCTAAAAAAAGCGGGCAGGTTACCCTGCCCGCCCAACCCTAGGCTCTGTCCCGTCGAATTGATTTAAGTCCAGAGCCTAATCTCGCTGGCGACGATCCATGACCGTCTGTTCCAGTTCCTGGGTTAATTGACGATAACCCACCGGTGCCATGCTGAATGTGCCGGTACCTTGGGTAATCGACCTGAGCTGATCGGCGAAATCAAACAGCGCTGCCAATGGAGCCTGGGCTCCAATCAGGCAGTCGCCATCGACCATGTCCAAGCCGGTTACCAGCCCGCGAATCCGAGCCAGATGCGATGTCACTGCACCTTGCATCGAATCCGGAACTTCGATTTCGAGTTCCATCATTGGTTCCCAGAGGTGGAAATCGGCACGCGGGAAAACGATTTCTCGTATCGCCTGCCGAGCACACTTGTGGAATGCGATTTCGGATGAGTCGTTGGCGTGTTGTTCGCCATCGATAATCGTTACAATCGCTCCAACAACGGGGTAACCGGCTAACGGACCGGACTTGAACGCTTCCCTCAGACCCTGTTCGATCGCAGGCAGATACTTGCGATCGATTCGGCCCCCGGTTACCAGATTCTCGAAAACCAGCGGTTCCGATCCCTGATCAATCGACGGCTTCAACTGCCCTCGAATCTGAGCAAACTGCCCGGGGCCGCCAGTCTGCCGACGATAGCGATGGTCGAAATCCACGGCGCTGCTCGGGCGTTCCTGGTAAGCCACTTCGGGCATACCCGTCTCGCACGGACAATCAAATTCCGTTTCAATTCGTTCCACATAGACCTGCAATTGCAGCGGTCCCATGCCGGCAATCAGCGTGGCCCCCGTTTCCGAATCACTGCTGACTCGGAACGTGGGATCTTGCCGCCGAAGACGATCCAGGGCCGCGGCCAGACGGTTGGCGTGGTCGCGATTGACCGGCTGGATCGTCAACTGCATAACCGGCTCAGCGACGGCGAACGATTCCAGCAAAACCTGGAACGACTCGTCCGCGAACGTGTCACCGGAATGGCAATCTAATCCCGCCACCCCGACGATATCGCCGGCGGTTGCCTGCTCCAGATCCGTCCAATGCTGCGCGTGCACGCGGACCAGTCGACCGAATCGAACCCGTTGCCCCGACCTCACATTGACGTACGCCTGGCCGCGAACCAGGGTGCCCTGGTATACGCGTACAAACGTCAACGTCCCGAATTTGTCGACGACGGTTTTAAACGCCATCGCGACCAGCGGTGCCTTCTTGTCGCCAGACAACGTGACGTGTGAGTCACTGTCCGTTTCGCTCGGTCGGTCCAGTCGTTGGGCCGTGACGGTTCGCTCAGCAGGATTCGGCAGGTAATCGATGATGGCATCGAGAACTGGCTGAACGCCCTGGTTGCGATACGCACTGCCGGCCAACACTGGAACGGCAAGTCGGTTCAGCGTGGCCGCGCGGAGGACACGTTTCAAATCCGCCACAGAAGGCGATTCGTCGCGGAGCAGTTGCTCCAGCAACCGATCGTCCAACATGGCGAGCTGGTCGAGCATCCTCAAGCGTGCCGCATCCGCCGCCGCTTGCCACGAATCCGGAATCGGTTGCCGCACCACGTCTTCGCCGAGTTCGCCATCGAACGTAACCGCTTGCATGGTCAGCAAGTCAATCACGCCGGCAAAATCGGACTCAGCTCCCATCGGCAACTGGATTGGAATCGGATTGGCTTTGAGCCGATCTCGGATTTCTCCAACGACACGCTCGAAGTCGGCCCCGACTCGGTCCAGTTTGTTGACCAACGCGATACGCGGCACTCCATAGCGCTGCATCTGCCGTTCGACGGTAAACGATTGGCTCTGGACACCACGCGAGGCGCAGACGACCAACACGGCTCCATCGAGCACGCGTAAACTACGTTCGACTTCGACGGTGAAGTCAACGTGGCCTGGCGTGTCAATGATGTTGATGGCGTGTGATTGCCAGTCAACTCGCGTGACCGCCGACGCAATCGTGATGCCACGGCGTTTTTCAATCGGGTCGTAGTCCATGCTCGCGCCGCCATCGCCGCCGCGAACTTCGCGGATACGATGAATCCGACCGCAGTAAAATAACATGCGTTCGGTGAGCGTGGTTTTGCCGGAATCGATATGAGCCGAAATGCCTACATTGCGAAGCCGGTCGAGGGACTGAAGAACGGATTGGTTTCTGGTTGATTGAACCATGGTCATGAGGAAACTCCTGAAAATTCATTGTCAAAAACAGAACTCTCAAGCGCCCGACATCGGCCAGATGACATGTCCTTCCGCCGCCCTGGAAAGGCTGAGCAGAGTCATGTCCGCAAGGAAGCTGTACTAACTTACGGCGAAGCGGTTCATCCGCGGACGACAGAAGCCGCTGGATTGCATCGAAAGCAGAATGCCGTGGCGCGAGCCTATATCGCGGCTCGATCTCCCAACCACAGTGCGCGCAGGCCAACTGTCAGGCTGCATGAGTTTCGTCGAGTTTGAAACTTGAGGCGCATGGTTGGCTCAATGCTGAAGCAGAATGGCAAAATTGCCTGTCAAACCGGACAAGCCCGACCGCAACCAGGTTCGCGCCTGGAATGAAAAATTAGGCCTTCAGCCAGCAAGATTTTTGTAATCAACACCTTCCCGCGGGAGGGGCGAGCCATAGCGAGCGGAGGGGCTACCAGGTCTACCATCCCCTCTCCGGCCCTGCCAGGCCGACTCTCCAAGGGAGAGTATCTTTTGGATACCTTCGACGATTGGTATTCCAGTTGCACGCTGCTGCCGCTGTATCCTTCATTCAAACGCCAGCAAGGAGTCGGTACGATGAGAATCCTGTTCGTGTTTCACTCAAAGTATGGCCAGACAGCCAAAATTGCCGGCTACATGGCCGACATCGCGGAACAACAAGGTTGGTTTACCAAGCTGGTTGGCATCGATGACTTGACCCCCTCGATTCGAGTCGAAGACTTCGACGCGGTCGTGATTGGTTGCCCGATCTACGTCTCCAAATACTCCAAGCAAGTGGCGAACTTCATCCAATCTCATCATGATGCATTGGCGAAAACGCATTCGATGTTCTTTTCGGTCAGCATGGCGGCCGCCAGTAATCCGCATGAACAAGCTGAAGCCCGGGCGTTAATGGAAACCTTCGTTGCTCACTCAGGTTGGCAGCCGGCGGTGATGACGAGCATCGCAGGAGCCGTCAACTACCGCGACTACGGTTGGATTACTCGATGGGTGATGAAGCGGATTTCAGCCAAGCGAGGTGGCTCGACGGATACCTCGAAGAATCACGAGTACACGGATTGGAACCAGGTAGACTCGATCACTCAGGAGTTCTTGCAGTTGGCAAACCGTGCGAATCAGCCCGCTGCAGGGGTGTCCGCTGAGCCGACGGGCACAAATTGATAGTCGCCTTTCGCTCCGCGATAGTTGCGTAGCATCGACACCCTCCCGCTCGCGGGAGGGTCGAGCCACAGCGAGGGGAGGGTTTACGCAACCCCTCTCCGGCCCAGACAGGCCGACTCTCCGAGGGCCCAAGGGAGAGTGTCTCCTCCAGCGGTTTTGCGCTAGCCACCGACCTTCCGAAGCTTACGCGTCAACTGGCTTTCGTCCGGGGCTAGCGCCCAAATCGGCTGGACAAAAAATGTTGGCCTCTCCGCGAAAGATATGTAGCATGGCCGATTTGGCGGCTATCCCAGCTCGCGCGATCGGCGCAATGCGCGATCAAAACTGACTCGCAGTTTCGCCCCCTG
>CAZJEK010000331.1:0-6602 GCA_964545005.1 uncultured Pirellulaceae bacterium | reverse complement strand
ACCTTAACTTCCACCTGGTTTGGAGCACCAGGAATCGTTCTCGGTTTTTGAAACACAACTGCTGGTCGGATTTATCATCGTTTTTCGGGGGCATGGTAAATAAACGACGGTGCAAGTTGATGGCAATCGGAGGTGTCCAAGACCACGTCCATCTGCTGGTCAGAATGCACCAATCCGTTTCAGTCGCGGACTTGGTCCGAGACCTAAAAACGAATTCGTCCAGTTGGCTCAGAGACTTCCTCAAGCAGCCGAGATTTGGCTGGCAATCAAAATACGGCGCGTTTTCGGTGAGCCAGTCGAATCTTGACGCAGTTAAAAAGTACATCGCCGACCAGGAAGAGCATCACCGCAAGCGAACGTTTCACGGGGAGTTTAAAATGTTATTAAGGAAGCATGGCATTGAATTTGATGAACGTTACTTGGACGAGTGACAACGCGGTTTTGGCGATTTAACGTCTTTCGTTGATTCAACGGTCATTGGTTGTTCCATTTCGACGGCCCCATCCGGGGCTTACAGGGCGACATATTCTTTTCCAACGGCTACAAAACGTTAGAGCCTGGAGATTTGAGATTTTCTCTTTTCAAATCTCGCCGAGTCTCGGGAAAATCACATTCCCGCTTGACATCGCTCACCAAGTGCTGGTAGGTTAGCATGTGCTAGTGAGTTAACACATTGGTTGCGGCGATGGAGACAAGCGATGGCCAAGCGAAAAAAGACGCCCTTGGAATTAGGCAAGCGTGAACGGCAACTGGTCGAGACCGTGATCCGGTTGGGCGAAGCGTCTGTCAGCGATGTTCGATCGCAATTGGATTCTCCGCCCAGCTATTCGGCCGTCCGCGCTATGCTGGGACTGCTGGTCGAAAAAGGCTGGCTTAAATTCCGTCGGGATGGCAAACGTTACCTCTACCGCTCCGCCGAGCGTAAAGAAACGACTCAGCGGAAGATGCTGAAACGTCTCGTAGATACCTTTTTCGGGGGCTCACCGGTCGAAGTCTTTGCCACCCTGCTGGACGAACGCTCGGCGGAGTTGTCCGACCAGGAACTGAAACGAATCAAACAGCTGATCCAGCAAGCCGAACAGGAGCGGGAATGATGAACGAATGGAATTTTCAATCGACAACAGCTCAATTGGAACTGTTCAGTTGGCTGGCCGGAGTCCTGTTGATCTCCATCCTGGGCTCCATTGCGCTGATCCTGCAACGCAAGATCGGTGTCAGTTCGCAAGCCCGCGTAGCCGTGATTCGCGCAGCGCTGGTGGCAAGCTTGGTCCTGCCATTGGCTCTACTGTTGTTTCCAGCTACCGGGCTCGTTCGGCTCTCACTTCGAAACGCATCGGCAACAAGAACCATTTCGGAAACTGTTACCGAAACATCTACGGGCAGGGAAGCAATTCTCTGGCCGGAAACCCCGTCCGCATTTCAGCCCGTTCATCCAGCCGACGACTCTCCTGCGAACGATTCGTCCTCGCTGGTCGAAATGGATGGCCCGCGTGAAGAAGCCAGTCACGGCCCCGGAAAGGCAACGACAGAATCAAGCAATCTGATGGAGGGCACGCCGACTCCTCTACCACAGGAATCCCTTGACCGACAACCAGCATGGTCCGTCAATCCATTGTTCGTGATCGGATGGGCATTGGCTGGCCTCTGGTGCGTGGGCACCGTCTTTTGCCTGTCGCGCCTGGCCGGATTCTGGTGGTTGACCTGGCGATTGAGAATCAAGGCAACCGCAGCGCCCGCGAGTTTGTCGCCGATGAAATCTGTTTTCGATAACCGTACTGCCGTCAGGATTAATTCCCAACTGAGATTCCCGATGGTGGTGGGAGTCTGGAAGTCTGTGATCCTGTTGCCGGTCGAATTTCATCACTGGGATTCTGAGCGGCAGCAAATGGTCCTGGCCCACGAGGGGGCTCATTTGAGTCAGCGTGATGTTACCTGGCAGTGTCTGGCTGCAATCACAGTCAGCGTGTATTGGTGGATGATCCCGCTACGGTGGTTAGCAGCTCAGCTACGGCTGGAGCAGGAACTGGCCGCTGACGATACCGTTTTGCTCAGCGGTTTTTCTCCGACCAGGTATGCGGAAACTTTGCTGGAGTTGGCGCAAGGAGCGACTTGCGAAATATCCTGCCCGCTCGCGGTGACCATGGCCAGCCCGCCGCTGGAACGGAGAGTCCGCAGTTTACTCAATCCGGCGATCGCGCGGAGCAATCATTCACGACCACGGTTCATTGTTGCCGGCTTGGCGTTTGCCAGTCTGTTGATCGCGCTGGTTATCGCTCGACCGGTGCAGTCGGTGGCCGCGGTCGAGCAACCGAGTTCCGCTGTCTCGGACCAAGAGCCGGAATCGGCAGGCAACGCAGCGGTTGAAACAAATGATCAGTTGACAGGCCGAATCGTTGACGAAACCGGGAATCCGGTTGCCGGCGCGACGATTGAATATCGTTTGATTGACTATGATCCCCCCAATTATCCACGTGCAACCAGAATACTGCTGGAGAACCAAACCGCGCTGTCAGATTCGCAAGGCGAGTTCAAGATTAGCGTGCCAGATTGGAATGGGAATCAGGTACTGCTAACAGGAAATATTACACGCAGTGGATTTGCTGCCGCGACCATCGGTAGTTTTGTCTCAGCTGCCGATCGTTCGCTCGAAGATTTCGTTTTGGAAAGAGGCAGGAAAATAACCGGGCGGGTGGTTGACGCGTCAACCAGACAGCCGTTCGAGAATTCCTCGTTCGCCGTTTTCAGGGTAAACTCCGCAGATGGCATTGGCGTCAGCTTTGCCGGGACGGCTAATCAAACTTCCGACGGCAAGTTCACACTGTGGGTCTCAAAAGTCGGGGCGCACCGATTGACCATCCAGTCTCCAAGTCATTGCCCAGTTTCCAAGCTTGTATTCTCAGATCAATCCGAATTGGGAGACATCCCTTTGCAAGCTGGCGCCGTCATCCAGGGTCAAGCTATCGATTTGGAGGGACGGCCAGTTGCCGGTGCCGTTGTTCAGTTATCTGAAGTTGGGTCAAGCAATTCCTCCGTCGGCAGTCGACCTACGATGCCATCCACAGCCGTCAAAAGCGATGACGAAGGAAGGTTTCAATTTCCACCGCGGCAGCCCGGTCAGTACGTTGTCGGTTGTGTTGAAGCAGCGACATCGATTCATTCACAGCCACTGAAGTCAGCACCCAACTTGCCGATCATTCCGCCACAAACTGTTTCGATCGACAGTCAGGGGCAGACGCAACCCTTGTTGTTACAGGCTGTTCCGACCATCAAGATCTCTGGGGCGGTGCGATTTGAAGATGGACGACCTGCTCCCGGCGTGGCCGTTGAAGCCAGCTGTTTCCTGCCCGATGTAAATTCGGGAAACCGACTGGACCGTGCCTTTTCTGATCAACAAGGAAAGTACGAACTGGAAGTGCCGAAACAGGTTTCCGAAAACGAAAGAGGGTTAAGCATCCATTCCATGATGCGGCATCGAATCGGCGAGGTGGTCTACCGGTCTCAAAGCCGGATACTCCCAACAAGTCCCGCCTTCAATCGTGTGCGAGTTCAACCCAATCTGGAAGCCTTCCGCTTGGTGGAATCGACCGTCGATCTGGACGGCGTTGATTGGGTATTACGTCCCACGGATTTCCAAACCGGCTCGACGAAACCAGGAGACTCAAACGATAGTCGAAACCTGACAGCCAAACAGCAGGCCGACATGTTGGGCGAATGGGCCGAGATCGAACTTGCTCGAAATTCGGGAAACGGAACCGATCGCCTGCAACGGTTGCTTGACTTTGAACAGAAGTATCGCGGGCAACCCAAGGCCGCTAGAGCGTTGTTTCTCGCCATCAGTAGCCAACGAGGCGAATGGCAGTCTGATTCAAAGCAAGTTCAGCAAATGTTCGATCTGTTACTGGAACACTACCTGGATCTCGAACTGATCGACCTTGAATTGTTGGAGTTAGGCGAAGCGTTGGGCGACGAAAATTGGATTAGATTTTTTCGCTCGATCGAGCAACAAAGTTCGAACCGTACAATCCAGGCCGTCGCCTGTTTTGTTCGCGCCCGATCGATTGCTCGTGCGATCAGGTTTCGCACGGTGATGGAAGATGCGAACTGGAAGGTTTGTTTGGAGAAGGAGGAACCTGACCAAACCGAATCGTTGCAAATCGTTGATCTATCCATGTCGGAGCAGCCGTATTTCAAATGGTTGTACCAGCTGCTTTCAAATCTCGACCGGGTGCAAGCCAAGCGGGAACTCAACGAGTGCCTGCAACGCTTGGAAAGAGATTACGCGGATGTGAAGACGGCTGAATCACAGTATTTTCTAGACGGAAATCGTGTTCGCTTGAATCCAGGCATTGATTTTCCGACCCTCAATGAACAGGCAAATCGACTTCGGTTTCAAAGGTTTTTAAGCAACGACCAAGTCGTACCTGAAATCGCTGGTGAGGATATGTACGGTCATCACTTTTCTTTGGAAAAGCTCCGCGGCAATCCGGTGTTGTTGATCATGTCTGGTGGCGGGCAGCTAGACCCGAAAAACTTGAATCGGATTCGTGCCATCCAGCAGCAATACATCCCCCGGCGACTTCAGGTTGTTATGATCAGTGGCGCCCCGCGATCGGCGATTGAAGAACGAATGGGCGAGGGATTGATTTGCTGGACAATTGCTCACGACGAGGACGTCGGGGACCCAGCTAAGCGGTGGGCAACCGATGTGAGTGACGACGTGTATTTGATCGATGAAAATGGATTGCTGAGAAAGCAGCTGATTGTTGAAGCGGACATCGAATCGATTCTGGAAGAGTATTTTCAGCAATAGCGATCGCTGGCAGTTCAATGGTACTCGGAACGATGATTGGCCCGGCAATCGATAGGGACTTAGCTCGAAAAGTCGTCGGTGTTGCGGCTAAACGTCGGTTGGAACGCTGGTTTGAGAAGCAACGCGAGTGTGGTCTCCAACGACACCGCCTAGTGCAGCGTCTAACTTAAAAATTGGGGTTGGCGAGTCAATCTTGCTCGAAAAACCAATCGCTAAATTGAAGTGCCAACCCCAAAATCAATACTTGACGCGGCACTAGTCAATGCCGGGCAAGTCGCCGTATTTGCTGTCAGAGTTCGACGCCCCCACCGGAATTCGATTCTTGTCCTTGCTGGAATTCTTTTTCATGCTGGCGATCGATCGCTCCCAGAATTCCTTCACCGCCTTGTCCTTGAAACTCAGGTTCACCAACCCTTCCTGCCACGCCTGAACGATCCACTCGTAGGCTGCATCTTCGTCTTCGGCGAATTTGAACTCGTGCTGGATGATCCGCCGGTACAACGTATCACGGTCAGCGAGCAACCATTTCCTGGCCGGTTCGATCGGATCACTCTTGGCCAGCAACAGTTTGTACTGCTTGATTGCTTCGATTTGTTCCTTGGTCGATGAAGAATCGTACAGCGCGTGAGCGCGTTCGAGTTGACTCTCGGGAGAGTAGTAATTGCGGTACAGCATCCAGCCCCCGAAGGCCAACCCGATCAGCAGAACCGGCACCAGCAAACCCCCGCGACGCGAACCAAACAGCACCTGCATGCTGGCGATCAGGTGAACCAGCCGTTCGAATTCCGTCATGCCACCGTTGTTGACGCGGCCACCAGGAAAATACCGACCGTGACGGTACTCTTTGGGACCGCCATACCCAATCCGAAATCTCATAAGTCACCCGGGAAGCTCAGCTTACAGTTGGTCGATCTTGGCGGCCAGGATGAAGTCGTTTTCGCTCAGTCCGCCAATCGCGTGCGTCCAGATTTCAATGGATACGTTTTTATAGCCGACCAGGTGCAGGTCTGGATGATGGGCTTCGGCCTCTGCTAGCTCGCCGACTTTCTCGAAAAACGCCAAGCCTTCGACGAAGTTTTTCATTTCCCAGTCCTTGCGAATACGCTGGTTTTCGTGAGTCAGGTACCAGCCGGGCAGTTTTTCCAATTGCTCTTTGACAAACGGCAACGGGCAGGGATCAACGCCACCCTCGCAAGGGACACATTTTTTGCCAATCAATTGTTCGGAATTCTGAACGTCCATCGTTTCCTCATTGAAGTCTTGCTCGATCGAGACTCTATCTTAGAGTACCAGGGGCGGGTCAGGCAACGACGCCGGGAGCCTTGCGATGGACACGATGGAGAGTTTTAAGCAGATCAGGGCCGGAGGAACTGGGAAAAACCACCGAGGCACAGTGGCCACGGAGATTTGGCGATCGACCCGGTCGCGAGCGGGAGGGTGTCGTTAACCATTCGCGGAGAGCCTGACATTTGCTTGAAGCGTGCTGGAGGCAGACACTCTCCCAAGGGAAAGTCGGCCTATCAGGGCCGGAGAGGGGTTTCGTAAACCCTCCCCTCGCTATGGCTCGACCCTCCCGCGAGCGGGAGGGTGTCGGCGCATAACTTTCGCGGAGAGGCTGACATTTTTTGTGGTCGCCAAAAGTAGCTTGGGCCATTGGCCCGAGTCCGCAGGGGTTTCGCCCAATGCCGAGTTTTTTCTGCGGTCACGGCCGAATCGGCCATGCTACATAACTTTCGCGGAGCGAAAGGCGGTAATGTCGGCCGAACCGACTACCGGTCCGAATAGACCCGGG
>CAZJEK010000330.1:0-6621 GCA_964545005.1 uncultured Pirellulaceae bacterium | reverse complement strand
CATATTTCTCCAGATACGACTCTTCTTTTACGATTGCTTCTTATACCGGACAGAAAATCTCCGGCCGCAACGATGTTGTCGGTTCACCATCGGAAATAATGATCAGTGTTTTATTTTTGGAGACACTGTTCGCCAAAACCTTGTTGACCGCTTCCAAAGCGCCGTCCAGCGGTGTGGCTCCGCTACAGGGTTTAGAAAGATACTCGTGGCACCGACGACGCATATCTTCTGAGCCAACTGCGGCCAATCCGTCGGGGCCTGAAATAACTTCGACAGTCTGTCCGTGAAAAAAAACGAAGACCAGCTTGATCCGGCCGGTGGATAATCGAGAGACATCGATAAAATGGTTGATCGAAGCTGCCACTTGGTGCGGAGGATCCATCTGGTCCATTGACTGGGACCAGTCAACTGCAACGATAATCGTTTGCTCTTGGAGCGTTGGGGCCCTTCCAATTGAAGGGCGGCTATTCTGGCGATAAGAAAACGCGAAATCGGGAATCGCAAAAGAGACACCTGACCAAAAACAAAGAATGATCAGAAAATTAACTAGTCTTGTCGTCGTCATGGCTACCTCAGATAAATTTCGGTACCGATTCAGAATCTTTGCAACAGCTCAAGTCGATGTGACTCGTCACTGTCAATTACATTGCAGTTGTCGCTCTGCCTTCAAACCCCAACAAAACACTGCAGTTTCCTATTGCCTTTGCAGTTGGAAATTCGCATTGCAACTCAAGCACTTGGCATTGAAATCCTTAATTGCAACCCGAACATTTACTGGAGGGGTGCAACAGCAAGACCACTTTTTAAGTTTGCTTGACCCCACTTTTTTCTTTGCCGGCATCAGCGGAGCTTTGATCGCGGGAAAGGCGACCTGTTCGCGTTCAAGGATCTTGAAGAATGGAGAGTCGGGTAAATATTGCTGCGTCCCGCGAGAGTCGATCACCAATCCAATCGAATGCGCTTTATCGCGGAACTCTTTGTTGTGGTAGTTGTTCTTCCCTGGTTTACCGTATGTCTCCTGCCATGCATGAAGCATCTCGTGCAGCAGCGTTCCCAAGACCTCCCACGCTCCTTGATCAACCAAATACTTTCGGTTGATAGCGATTTCGTTGATCAACCCGAAACCGTTCCGTCCACTTCGAAAATGCCCGTAGCAAAAGGCAGGCAACCAATCGACACATAGTGAAATTGCTGGAATTTCGAGTTTAAACTCGAGATTGAATCGTTCCGCCCACACCTGGAGGATCCGCACGAGGTGGTGCAATTCCCAGTCTTCAGCATTTTGTTGGAACTTGGCCAGTGCCGCGTAGATCGTGCTTTTTGTTTCTCGCCTCAATTGCATGGCTGATTCTCAACGAAACAAGGTTTCAATTAACGGCGTTTTCTATTTTTGATACCTGAACTAGAATGAAGAGTCTGGTTTCGATTCCCAACTTCACGATTGTTGTGTTGTTTAGTTACAACTTTCTCTTCATTCGGATAGAAGGATATCTGTCTACCTGCTCTCACCGGTGCATATTTTGATGCCTGCCCCAACAAATTTTTTCGAGCTAATTGAACACGAGCACTTCGACGCAGAAAGCGCAAGAGTCGCAGTAGCTCACATGCGGCAACTTGTGATTGAAACTCTCAAGGAGAACAAGAAAACCGGCAAGTTCCCAAAGACTCGTATTGAGTTGACGGAATGCATCGAGAAACACATTTCGGTGATTACCCGATCAACTTCGAAATCACTCCGATTCGCAACGGCAATTCGAATCGCGCTCTGTTTGGACGTACCCGTGGAATGGGTAATGCCGAGCGGAGTCGACTGGCTCTGCAATGTTTGGATTCGACTTAATCCAGATATGGAGGACGAAGAAATCTTCAAGCAAGTGAAGGAGCACCTTGGTGATGTTTAAGAAAATCGACGTCGATGCAATCGAATACCAATGGAAATACACGCTAACCCTTAATCACCGCGATGGATTTCACATTGACGAGATTCCCCCTTATGACCAAAGCACCCAAGTCGGCATCGATGATCTAAGTGAATTCTTCGATGAATCTGAACGGGCAAAAGACAAGCAACCAAGAACAGGTCGTGGTGCGGACCCCAAAAAGAAGTATGAGTCATTTGACGAACCGATCGCCAAAGACGTATTTAGATTTATTAGGTCAATGGAATACCTAAATTCCTACATTAAAGCACTAGCTATTATGCCTGGAATTGAGTTTGAAAAGTCGAAGCCTGATATCGACAAAGCGATTGGTGAACTGATGGATGAAAAGAAAGACGACAACGGGCGTTGAACTTACGAGACCGAACAGAATCGCGAAGGATTTGCACGTCTGCTTGAGAAATTAACCCTCAAACTCCCGAATGCTGATGCAATTTTCCTTAGCCATGACGATGTGGTCGAGCACGTCGATCCCGATCGTTTCGCCGACTTCGGTTAACCGTTTTGTGACGGCGATATCCTCGCGGCTGGGGGTGGGATCTCCCGAAGGATGATTGTGGGACAGGATGATGGACGATGCGGAGTCTTTGATCGCTGCCCTGAATACTTCGCGCGGATGAACTATCGCAGCATCGATTGTTCCAGTAGAAATGAGATGCGTGCCGATGACTCCGTTCTTGGTGTTCATCGAAATGATGTGAAATTGCTCCTGCAGGCAATCCGAAATTAGTCTCGCGAAATGCGAACGGCAGAAATTGATCGCGTCGACGGTGCTGCGGATCTTCTTCGGAGTTTCGTACGAGATTTTTGCTTCGTGAATTCGCCGTCCTAACTCAATACTGGCGAGCAGACGCTCGTAGGCTTTAGGAGTCAGCCGCAATTCGTTGCGATGTGCTTGGTCTAGCCGAGAGAGCGGCACATTGCGGATGATCTCCGCAGCTCTATTGTTGGATCGCAAAAGGAGTTCCAGTAATTCCTGGTCAGTGCTTTGTTCGAAATTGCGGACTCGATCTACCATTCCGCAAGTCATCGTGCCCCAATCCGACGAAGAGCGCAAGAAAACGATCCGGTATCCTCACCGGATTGCTTGCGCTCCGCCTGAATCCCTGGCATTCTTCGTCTGTCAATTCAAGTCGAATTGCCCCGCCTCGGCGGTTCCGTTCTTTGAATAGGGGAGTCTGATGTATGTTGATCTGGAAGATGGCCAGTGCCGCGAATGCAGCGGCCAACTGGAAATAATCGATTTCGACGATGTGACGTTAACCGTTTACTGCCACGAATGCGGTGCTGATTACGACGTCGAAGGCGACGCATTTGGAGACGGTTGCGTGAAATACTTGCTGCCGCTGATGGCGGAGCGAGAAGGTCTGGGGCCCGACGACTTCCTTTGTATAGGAGGTTGAATGGATCCGAACGAAACATGGAAGCTGATGGTGAAGGCCTTTTCGATCGGAAATTGGCAGGACGCTCAAGTTCATGCCGAAGACCTGCTCGGTTGGCTTTCCAAAAATGGTTTCCCACCCAGACTATGTGTTACCGATCCAGATGGGTTGTTCAAGATTGACTTGGAAGAAGACAGCCTGAATCGGATTGTCGCTGAGTCGGTCGCGAACAAGATCATTCGTGTCTGCCAATAGCACGGCCTCTGGCCGGAAGAGCGGCTTGCCTCGCAGTTTCTATTGCGGGGCTTTTTTGCTGGCGCTGGTTCTTGAAGAGTGATAAAATACGAGCATGAATTTGAAAATCACCCCTGAAATTCAAACTGCTTTAGAGCAATATCCGGATGGGCCGATCCGGCTCGACAATGACTTCGGTCCGTCGCCGGTCTATCTCGTGCGTCCAAATGATTTTCCTTTTTTGCAGCAGGTTTTGGATAGAAAGATTCGTGAGGCGCTGGATGAAGCAGAAGCTGATATCGCTGCTGGCCGGGTTGTCGAATGGAACGCCGAAAGGACGAAGTTGCGGGGACGGCAGAGGTTAAAACATCTGAATCCGTGAAAAAGGTGGTGCGATTTTCGCGGCAGGCTGACAATGACCTGGAACAGATTTGGTGCTACATCACGATACATGGGCACAATCGCCCAGCGGCCGATGGACTTGTAAACGAGATCGAGCGGACATTGTTTCAAGTCGCGGATTTCCCCGAGATGGGGAAGATGTACGAACCGCTTAGGGAACGGAAATTAAGACACTTGACGATCCGACGCAGGTACCAAGTTTTTTACCGGCCCATTGAAGACGGAATCCTGGTGCTCCGGGTTCTTCATACCGCAAAGTTGATTTCTCCCGGAGACCTGGACCCGCTAAATCAGGATTCTTTCAACCTCGTCGAGCGTGACTGAGTCATCCGACCGGTTATACATGTTGGTTGTTCGGCTTGAGGCATGGGCGGCCATTTGTTGAGCTCGTTCCAGAGTTCCTCCGGCTTTCATGTACGCTGTAATTCCAGTGGCCCTCATGGTGTGGTTGCCGAATCGATCACCCAAACCAGCTTTTCGAGCTTTTCGTTTGACCATGGCCCAAGCGTCTTGGCGATACATCCTGTTTTCGGTTAGGTTGCGTTTGCGGTTGAGAGTCCGAAACAGGGGAGTTTCACTACGCCCCCAGAGCCCGCTTGCATCGACATAGGCGAGTACGGCTTCTTCTGCATGGTGATTGAGCGGCATTTCGTGCAGCCTTCCCCCTTTTTCTTTGAGGCGAACCCACCAGCGACGACCGTTTTGAAAGAGGTCGTCCACGTTCATGGCCACGACAGCACCGATGCGAGCAAACGTGTACAGCATCAAAGCGATCAGGGCTTTGTCTCGCAGTCCAGCGATCTGATCCGTGGGAATTGAGTCCAGTAATTGTCGGGCATCCTCCGGTTGAAGGACCGGTGTCTTACCCTTGGTAACGACGTGTTTCGGACCCTTTACAGACGACGCCGGGTTCATCTTCATGATTCCACCGGTAACAAAGAAGTCGAACAGCATTCGAATCGCAGCCAAGTGTTGCTTGACGGTTGGCTTGGAATAGCCATCGAGCATTTCTTCAACGTAAAACGCAATCACCGTTGGCTCAATCGAGTCCATCTCCAGGCTTCGGTCTTCACACCAACTGCAGAATCGCCGGATCGCTCGAAAGTAGGCCACGCGAGTATTACGGTTCCTGATCTGAGCAGCAAAGAACTCGACAAATCGTCGTTTTATTTCAAAACCGCTTCGCTCGATTAACTTCGGAACCGAAAGGTTGGCCGTAATCGTTGTCAGGCCAACGGGTTTCGTTTGGAAGCCGATGGAAGGTTTATTGGATTGAATCAATTGCGTTGGAACAAATGCCATCCCGAAAGGACGTTATGTCGGGTAGATAAATAATATCTTGGTAAATGCAAGAGACAACTAAAATCCATTGACAAATAACAAGCCGCAGGTTTTGCGGCTTGTTGTAGCGAAGCATCCGTTAGCTTGAGTCCTGCTCAATTTCTTGACCGAATATGCGGTCGAGAATTTGGCCATACTCGCTTGTGATATCACCGGCAATGTCTGAAACGCAGTCTCTTTTGAACCCTCTAAACTCGATGCAGACGGCGATT
The DNA here is from genome assembly GCA_964545005.1 of uncultured Pirellulaceae bacterium. Taxonomy (GTDB): domain Bacteria; phylum Planctomycetota; class Planctomycetia; order Pirellulales; family Pirellulaceae; genus Mariniblastus. The sequence goes on along the minus strand of CAZJEK010000330.1, from coordinate 1,110 downwards.
TTGCAACTGTACCCACATTTTACGCAGGAGAGCTCCAAAATCATTGGAGAGAGCACTTCACGAACATCCAGAATAGATCGGCAGACAGAACAGTTCGCTTCTTCAACTGAAAATTGCATCGCAATCCTCCATTGAATCTGAATAGCCTTGACCGAAACTAGTCAAGTCTTGTCGATAATGCTCCATCGCAATCGCGCAATCAATCAAAAACCACGCTTTTTCCAGGTTCCATCGCATCCGAAATCCTGACAATTTGCTCGCGCTTTTCGTAGATTCGCGCTACCGTGCAACCAGTTCTTTCCTATTTCTGGTTTCATTCAGGAGCAAAGATGTCCAATGGCGTATTGATTAACCATTGTGGCGCCAAACTGGTGACCAAAGGTGATCTGGAGTTGATTCCAGCACCTCCGGCAACCGAGACGTGGTACCCGATTCGGCACTACGACGTTCTCGAATGCGTTGAAAACACGTTGGAGGCGAGCGGCTTTGAGATTAAGTCTTGCCGATTTTCGGTTTCCCAGCGTAACAAGCGTTTCTTCGGCGTTTTGGATCTGACTTCGGATCTAGCCGACGGCGTTTCGCTTTCGGTTGGAGTTCGCAACTCCAATGACAAGACGTTTCCCATAGGGTTCTGTATCGGGAACCGCACGTTTTGTTGCGACAACTTGAGCTTCTCATCGGATATCGTGATATCCAAGCGGCATACTCGTCACGGCGAGGATCGTTATCGTGAGGGCATTGCCGACGCGATCGTCAAACTGGTCGACTATCGGCGATTAGAAGCTGAGCGAATCGAAAAACTCCAGCACCAGCCAATGCCCGACAATCGCGCGGAGTCCATATTGCTTCGTGCCTGGGACAAAAAGCTGGTCGGTACTCGAATGCTGCGTCCCCTATTGGACGAATGGAGACATCCTTCCTTTGAGGAGTTTAGGCCGCGGACGGCATGGTCGATGCTTTCGGCCTACACGCACATCGCCAAAGAGCGTCAGCGTCGCTATCCGCATCGAGCGGCCTACGAAGTCATGCAGTTCCAAAACATGCTGGCCTCGTAGTCCATTGCTATCCACATTTTCACCCCTTGGCCTTCATGGCCCAGGGACACCGATT
>CAZJEK010000329.1:0-6635 GCA_964545005.1 uncultured Pirellulaceae bacterium | reverse complement strand
TTGTCCCCGAATACCAACGCTGGGGATTAGGGCTGGTATTACTGCAACGGCTGGTCCCGGATATCAAGGCCTGGGGGATTCAGGAGGCTGAGTTCTCGTGGGTGCTGGAATCCAACAAGCTGTCTCGCGGCACATTGGAGCGGGGTGGCACGAAACTCGACAAGACCTATCGAATTTATGACTTTGACCCGTCATAATGATGGTTTGCTCGACCAACGGTATCCAACGAAACAGTGACAGGTTTCGGTAGCTGAAACCGGTCGACGCACTCCTTCCTCCAACGTTTTCTGCATCGGGCCGGCTGCTGCTGGCGTACGCGAAGCGACCAATCTGTTAACCAACTGAATGAATTCAAGTTGCGACGTAGTCATCACGGGAATCGGTGTCGTATCGCCAATCGGGATCGGGGCTGACCAATTCTGGCAATCGCTGGTGTCAGGAAACAGCGGTGTGGGATTGCGAGCTCGGTTTGAACAAATCGATACGCCGCACCGAATCGCCGCTGCCGTTCGCGATTTCGAACCCAAGGAATATGTCAAACCGCGTAAGGCATTAAAAATCATGTGCCGGCCGATTCAGTTTGGCTGTGCCGCGGCGATGATGGCCGTCGAACAGGCGAATGTGGACCTGACCCAAACCGATTCAGACCGGTTGGGAACCGTATTTGGAACCGAAACCTTTTTCGCTGATCCAGCCGAAGTCGCGGATGTGTTTCGCAAGTGCACGGTCGATTCCGACTACCAGCACCAGCGATGGGGCGAGTTCGCGATGCGAGAGATTCAGCCGTTGTGGATGCTCAAATATCTGCCCAACATGGCGGCTTCCCATATTTCGATTGCGCTGGATGCCCGCGGTCCCAGCAATTCGATTTGCCAGGGCGAAGCGTCGGGGTTGCTGGCGCTGATTGAGGCCGCCGATTTGATTCGCCGCGGTGCCTGCGACCTGGTCGTTGCCGGTGGAACAGGTTCCCAGATGGCACTGACGGCGACGCTGTATCGTGGCACCGAAATGCTCAGCAAACGGATTGATGCACCGGAACAGGCATCGCGTCCGTTCGATCAACAACGGGACGGGATGGTGGTCGGTGAAGGGGCCGGCGCAATCGTGCTGGAATCGGCCGAACATGCGTCCGCCCGCGGGGCAAACGTGCTGGCCCGACTAACCGGTTGGTCACGAGGCTACCACGATCCGGCAACAGCCGGTTTCGCAGACACGTTGGGGTATCACATCAACCGTGCCATTGTATCGTCAGAAATATCCGGCTCGGAGATCGACGTCGTTAATGCCAATGGTAATGGCAGCATCGCGGGTGATGCTCGGGAAGCGAGTGCCATCGCCGATACGCTCGGCGATGTGTCGGTGGTGGCCCATAAGAGTAACTTCGGCAATCTGGGACCGGGAACGTCGTGCGTCGAACTGATCGCCGGCATCCAATCGATTCAACACAACGTCCTGCCTGCGACGATCAATTGTCAGCAAATCGCTGAAGATTGCCCGATCAACGTCAACACCCAATTGAAAGAGTACACCGCCCAAGCCCCGTTAAACCACGTACTCAAATCCAGCTATTCATCGACCGGCCAACTGGCAGCCGTGGTGCTGGGCCGAAAGTAGCATGCCGAGTTGACAGAAAATCGCGGCACCGGGACAATAGTCGCTTGGAAAACACTGTAAATTTAACTTGAACAGGCACTTGAATGAGTTCTTCGTTTAATTCCTTTAACGCTCGCGATACGTTCAACGTCAACGGTCAGGAAATCGGCATTTACCGGCTTTCCAAGCTCCAGGAACAGGGATTGGGCGATATCGATTCGTTGCCGTACTCGATTCGCGTGCTGCTGGAATCAGTGCTCCGAAATTGTGATGGGTCCACGGTAACCGAAGACGACGTCAAAGCCTTGGCGGGATGGGATGCCAAGTCCCCAGCCAAAGTGGAAATCCCCTACAAACCGTCTCGCGTGGTGCTGCAGGACTTTACCGGAGTTCCGGCTGTCGTCGACCTGGCAGCCATGCGCTCGGCGATGGGACGGCTCGGTGGTGATCCAGAAAAAATCAACCCACTGATCCCCGTCGATCTGGTAATTGACCACTCCGTCCAAGTCGATCGCTTCGGCAGCTTGGACGCGTTAGCATTAAACGTGGAATTGGAATTCAAACGCAACCGGGAACGCTATGAGTTTCTCCGTTGGGGCCAGAAAGCGTTTGACAATTTTCGCGTAGTGCCTCCCAACGTAGGCATCGTTCACCAGGTCAATCTTGAATACCTGGCCAAGTGTGTGTTTGTTCGAGAAGACGAGCAAGGCCCCGTTGCCCTACCCGATACGCTGGTCGGAACCGATAGCCACACCACAATGATCAATGGGCTGGGCGTTCTTGGCTGGGGCGTCGGTGGGATTGAAGCCGAAGCGGCGATGCTGGGCCAACCGATTTACATGCTGCTGCCGGAAGTCGTTGGTTTTGAGCTGACTGGAAAATTGTCCGCTGGCGCAACCGCGACTGACCTGGTACTGACCGTAACGCAACAGTTGCGTGCCGCTGGTGTGGTCGGCAAGTTCGTCGAATTCTATGGCGACGGCGTCTCGCAAATGTCCCTGGCCGACCGCGCAACCATCGCGAATATGGCTCCCGAATACGGTGCCACGATGGGTTTCTTCCCGATCGACGACGTAACGCTGGACTACCTCAAGCGAACTGGGCGAACCGACGAGGAAGTTGCGTTGGTGGAAGCGTATACCAAAGAGCAGGGACTATTCCGACTGGACTCCGACAAGACGCCGAACTTCACCGAAACCCTGTCGTTGGACATGTCGACCGTCGAACCCTCGCTGGCCGGCCCCAAGCGTCCCCAGGACCGCATCCTGCTGTCGAACATGAAACAATCGTTTAACGATTCGCTATCGGCACCGGTCGGTCATTCCGGTTTCGGCTTGACCTCGGAGCAATTGCAGAATCAGGGAACGGTCCTGAACAATGGCCACTCGGCTCAAATTACCCACGGTGCGGTCGTCATTGCTGCGATCACCAGTTGCACCAATACCAGCAACCCGTCGGTGATGATTGCTGCCGGGCTGCTGGCTCGCAACGCGGTGCAAAAGGGCTTGACGGTGGCGTCGCATGTCAAAACCAGCCTCGCGCCCGGTTCGCGCGTGGTGACGGACTACCTGGACAAATCCGGGCTGACTGATGACTTGCAAGCACTCGGATTCCATACCGTCGGCTACGGCTGCACGTCATGCATCGGAAACAGTGGTCCGCTGCCGGAACCTGTTGCTGACGCGATCACTACTGGCGAACTGGTTGCTTCCAGCGTCCTGTCTGGAAACCGCAACTTCGAAGGACGCGTCAATCCGTTGACCAAAGCCAACTATCTGGCCAGCCCGCCGCTGGTTGTTGCTTACGCCTTGGCCGGCACCACGGACATTGACTTGACCACCGAACCGATCGGGCAAAACGAAGCCGGCGAGGATGTTTTCTTGAAAGATATCTGGCCGGACCAGGAGGAAGTCAAACAGGTGATGGCGGAAAACGTTACCGCCGAAATGTTCCAGAAACAGTATGCCAACGCTTTCGATTCCAATGAGATGTGGAACCGGATTGAAACCGGTGAAGGCGCACTGTACGAATGGTCGCCAGAAAGCACCTATATCCAGGAACCACCGTTTTTGGCAACGATGACGCCCGATGTCAAACCGATCGAACCGATTCAGGGTGCCCGATGTTTGGCGCTGTTGGGCGATTCAGTCACTACGGACCACATTTCGCCCGCCGGTGCAATTGCGGCTGATGGACCGGCTGGAAAGTACCTCATCGAGCACGGCGTTGAAAAACGAGACTTCAACAGTTTCGGCTCGCGCCGCGGTAACGACCGCGTGATGGTTCGCGGCACGTTTGGCAACATTCGGATTCGCAACCAGCTGGCACCGGGAACCGAAGGCGGCATCACAACCTACCTGCCTACCGGCGAACAGATGTCGATCTACGATGCCTCGATGAAATACCAGGCCGACAGCGTTCCGTTGGTGGTCCTGGCAGGGACCGAATACGGTACCGGTAGCTCACGCGACTGGGCCGCCAAAGGCACGATGATGCTGGGCGTTCACGCCGTCATTGCGGCCAGTTACGAACGAATTCACCGTAGCAACCTGGTCGGCATGGGAATCTTGCCGCTGGAATTCACCGATGGCAACAGTTGGAAGTCATTGGGACTGGACGGTTCGGAAACCTTCGACATCCCGTCATTAAGCGATGACCTTCAGCCTCGTTCGACGATCCAGGTGACCGCCACCAAAACGGATGGCACAACACTGACGTTCGATGCCGCAGTTCGAATCGATACGGCGGTTGAAATGGACTACTATCGCAATGGCGGCATTCTGCAAACGGTGCTCAGGAACCTGTTGTAAGTCGTGACCGTGAATTTGCTCAACGACGCCCCGCAACTGTCCGATGCGTTTTTGATTCCGCAACGTACGGCCGGTTCCAGCCAATCGATCGAACTGGGACCGGCACTCAAGGTCGCATTATCGGATCCGATTCTGCATCCACCTTTGCAGCAATCAGTATTTGCTGGTGACACGGTCGGAATCGTACTGCAACAGGATTTGCCGCACCCGCGCGAAGTCATCGAAGCATTGCTGGAGTTGTTTAACGAATCAGACATTGCCTTGCCGGACATCACGATCGTGGTTGCTCCCCGCACCGCCAAATTGTTGGGTTTGCCCGCTGGGACCCTGGTAAGTTCGGACCAGGAAGCAGACGGCCCACCGGCGCTGATTCCGGTCGAATTCGGTTTGCACACGGTCAACTTTCAGATTCACGATTTTGACAACGCGGCCGGCCAGGCTTACCTGGCGGCCAATACCGCTGGGCAACCAGTGTACGTCAATCGGACGTTGGTCGAAGCCGATTTTGTGCTGCCCGTCGGGTCACCCTTGCCGGGTGAATCCGCGTTGGCCGATTGCGTTTATCCAGCGTTCAGTGGATCGGATGCGCACCAGCGTTATGCCGAACAGGAAGATTCTCGCAAAGCACGAGGCGACGAAATTCAACTGGCCAACGACATGCTGGGATCGTTCCTGGTCGTTCAACTGGTTTGCGGACCCGGCGATGAGATTCGCGAAGTTGTCTGTGGTGTCCGTGATCAGGCGGTCGTCGCTGCCCGAACAGCGACAAACAAACTGTGGGAGTTTCCTTACTCGGGGACAACCGACGCGGTCCTGGCCACCATCGAATCGGAAAAACAGACCTGGGAAGATTTCACCAAAGCCGTCGTTTTTGCCGATCAATACCTGCCCGCAGATGGCCCGATTCTGGTCTGGTCGTCTTTGCAACTTCCCCCCGATCGAGCCATCAAGAAAGTCTGCGCTGGCGTGTTCGATGACCAGGTGTCCCTTAAAGACGTCCCTGATTCCTATCGTGCCCTGGCAGAAATTCTTCGCCAGCGGCCGGTATACCTGCGTAGCCAACTTTCCCAGTCCGCAGTGGAAGGCTTGGGACTGGGTTACTTCGAAACGGTGGAAGAACTGTTGCGAGTCGTCCGTCCCTTTGACAATGCATTGATGATTCGAGACGCGCACCGTTGCCAACGTTCCGCGTAGCAGTTAACCCTAGTCAGGTTTGAAAAATGTCGCCAAGCGAAGCAAACAACCAGCCCCGATTCTTTGAACTGCCGCAGTGGACAATCATCGAACTGGCGGGGGCAGATCGAATATCCTTCCTTAACAGCTTCTGCACCGCCGATTTGAAACTGGCTCAATCGGGTCAAGTCACTGAAGCGTTTGTCCTGAATGAAAAAGGCAAAGTCATCGCGTTCACGCATGTTTTGGTCCTTCAAGACCGACTGCTTGTTACGTGTCATGGCCAGCTGGGTGCGAAGTTGATGGAGCATCTTGACCGGTACCTGATTCGCGAAGAGGTGACGTTAACCGATCGGTCCGCAGACGATTCCTGCCTGCTGCTGCCGCTATCGGATTCGCCATCCGCAGCCGTGGTCGCGTTTGCCGGTGACTGGTTGCCCGAACCAGGTGGAGTCCGTGAGATTTCCAGTCCACAGCCGATGATCCTGGCGCGAGCGGAATTCGCGGGCCCAGCCTTGCTGGTGATCGTCGAACGGGCTCACCATGATCAGACGGTTGAACAGCTGAACGCCGCGGGGGTTCTGCCAGGGTCTGACGAATTGCTGCAGGCGATTCGTATTGCCGCCGGCACACCCTGGTCAGTGGTTGATGTCGATGAGGCCAATTTGCCGCAAGAGTTGCAACGCGATGCAACCGCGATTTCATTTACCAAAGGTTGCTACCTGGGCCAGGAAACGGTCGCTCGACTGGACGCGATGGGCCGAGTCAATTGGTTGTTTGTGAAACTTGAACTCGAAGACGCTAACGTTCAAGCCGGTGCGACGATTGAGTCCGGCGGCAAACAAGTTTTGAAGCTTACGTCGGTTGCCGACGGCAGCCTGGTTAACCGACCGGCACCGTTGATTGGTTTGGGGTACGCCCGACGCGGTTTCCACGAACCGGGAACGGAAATAGGCTCAGCCAGGGTAATGGAGCCTTAGAATGGGCTGTCGACCCGCGACTGTAGCATGGCCGATCCGGCCGTGATCGCAGTTGAGGCCAACCGAGCAAGTTTAGACG
>CAZJEK010000328.1:0-6702 GCA_964545005.1 uncultured Pirellulaceae bacterium | reverse complement strand
GAGAAGAAAGCAGGCCCTGGGTTAAATCGGCCAATGAATCGTCGGTCCCGCCAAGAAAGGAATCAAAACGCGATTCGATCCGGGACCGAAACCTCAGATGATTAAGTTCGGTCCGCAATGCCAGGGCGATGCAAATGACCAGGCCTTCGGCCCTAACAGGTATCTTGATACTTGCCCCAGCCCTGCAGGCTGGGCTAGGCAAACGATGGGGCCTTCGGCCCAAAATAAAGCCAACCGCAATGAGATAGTGAAGCGATCGAATCACACTTTGCGACTTTGCGTCGCGGCGACTTTGCGTTAATCCAATGCAACCTCACTTCTGATTTCGAAACACATACATTCCGCTAGAGTCAGGAGCTTTGAGCTTTGAGATTTGAGATCTCTCACCGACCCTCAAACAATCGATCGCCGAGGAAGTCGTCGAGTTCAGGGATTTCCTGGATCTTGCGTCGCGTTTCCGTGGGGTCGTATTCGACGCGGCGAAATTCAAGATCCAATCCATCCAGAATCGCGTAGCTGGATCGGGGGTCGCCATCGCGAGGTTGACCGACGCTGCCGACATTGATCATCAGTTTCTGGTCACCCAGGGTATACGTATTGCTGATTTCGCCAGGCAGGTAGAAGCGGAAGTTTTCGGTAAATACGCCCGGAACGTGCGTATGCCCCTGGAAGCAATATTTCTGGATGAATCCAAAGATCCGCTCGATTTTGCGTTGATTGTAAACGTCTTCGGGAAAAACATATTCGTTTAACGGACTACGGGGGGAGCCGTGGACGAACATCAGGTCACCGTCCCGATAGGTCCGTGGTAGGCGAGCGATGAAATCCCAACGACTGCGGGAATCCTCCACGGAGTTGTCTTCCAATTGACTGCGTGTCCAGAAGATGGCCCGTTCAGCGCCGCTACTGAAGCCGTCGGGATCGAACAGGGCTCCGTTGTCATGGTTGCCCAGCAGCGTCATGTCGAACTCGCGGCAACGGTCGATGCAGAGTCTGGGATCGGGACCGTAGCCGATGACATCGCCCAAGCAGAAAATCTCATCCACGTTTTGGGTTTCAATGTCAGCTAACACGGCATTCAACGCTTCCAGGTTGCCGTGAATATCACTTAAAATTGCGCGTCGGGCCAACGAAGTGTCCTTATCGAAGCGGGCATCACCTGCCGTTCAACAGACGATCCCCCAGCATATTTTCCAGATCCGGGATCGCATATATTTTATCGCGAGTTTTCTCCGCGTCGTATTCAACGCGATGGTATTCGACGGTTTTTTCGTCGGTGTCCAGCAGCACGAAGCAGGCTTTCGGGTTCCCATCTCGGGGCTGACCCACGCTGCCGACGTTAATCATGCACTTCTGCGAGTCCAAGCGGAAAAACTGATCTCGATCTTCCGGCGTCAGAAATTTGGCTGATTCCAGAAACAGGCCGGGGATATGCGTATGTCCCTGAAAACAGTACTGATCAAAGCGGCTCATCAGCAGTTCCATCACATCGCGTTCGTAAACCGTTTCCGGGAAGACGTACTCGTTGGTCGGGTCACGTGGTGAACCGTGCACAAACAGGTACTCTCCGGCGTCGTGGCGGCGCGGCAATTCACCGAGGAAATCCCAGCGGGCGTCTGACTTTTGCAAGTCCGTGTCTTTTTCCAGTTGTTCGCGGGTCCAATAAATGGCTTTTGAGGCGACGGGATTGAATCCCTCGGGGTCAAAAATGGCGGCCTGATCGTGATTTCCCAGAATCGTCAAACTGCAGCGTTCGATCACCGCATCGAGGCAGCGCAGGGGATCGGGGCCATATCCGATTACATCGCCCAGGCAGATGATGTCGTCAACGTTCAGGTCACCAATACGTCCAAAAACAGCGGTGAGGGCCTCGTAGTTGCCATGAATGTCACTGATGATTGCCCGCTTCACAAAAACGCCTTTTGCTGGTTAAGTTAAAGTATCGCAATAGTTTACGACCATCCTTATTGGCATGCAATCGACACAACCGCCATTGCACCGGGCAATCAATTTTCCATTTTTCCAGCAGGACGGACATGCCAACCCTTGCGATCAACACATCTGCTAATTTTGTTTCATTGGCCCTGCTGGATGGGCTAAACCTGTTGGCGGAAACTGATTCTCGGACCGACTATCAGCATCGGACAGCGGCGGCGACGGGCCTGCCGGCTGGCCATCAGGACCAATTGCCTCCAGGCTATTCCCAAAAACGATCCAAACGGGGCCAACAGGCCAGTCGGATTTTTCCCCCCGGAGCCTCGGTGATGCTGGCTCCGATGTTGCAGCAGCTGATGTCCGACAATCGGCTGAAATTTGCCGATTTGGACCTGATTTGCCTCGATAACGGACCGGGAATGTTCACCGGCCTGCGGGTTGCCGTGGTCGCGGCCAAGGCATTGGCTTACGCCAGCGGGGCCGATCTGGTCGCGGTCAACACCTTGGCAGCACTCGCGGCCCAAACGTTCGCGGGATTGGACGAAACGGATTCGGCGGGAACCCAATCGCCGGTTTCAGTCGTTACTAACGCTCAACGTCAGCAGCTGTTTGCCGGCACCTATCAGCAGTCCTCTGAGTGGGAAGTGCAGCCGGTCGGCGAAACTGCCAAGGCAATCGAAGCTGGGACTGAAAACAGCCAGATAAAAACGCGGCAGCAATGGCTGGACCAGTTGGACAGTCAGGCGATCGTGACCGGTAATGGGCTCAAGCCACTGCTCTCCGAGATTGCGGAAAAGTATCCTCAAGTGACCGTCGTTCCCGAAGATCGCTGGGAATTAAAGGCCTCCAGCGTCGGGCGATTTGCCTGGAAACGGTATCAACAAGGGCAACGGGATGATCTCTTTGAATTGTCGCCAGCCTATTTCCGGCCTAGCGCCGCCGAGGAAAACCGGGGTAAATCGTAAGGCTGTCCGTAGAATGCAAGCCCGACGCACAAGTTTGTAAGTTGCACGATTTCCGCTGAAAATAAGCCAATGTTCGGTTTTTCATTGGCGAACTCAATGATTTGAAAGCTTCCAGATCGTCGTCTGTCGCTTCGCGAAATTTTTTTGTTCGCCTGATTCGTAGTCTCAGGGATCCAGCACCAGGAAGCATCTCGTCAACCTTGTTGATCTTGAACATCCTGTCAAACTTCCGGGTGAATCTTGCGTGTACTGTCCATTTTGGGGGAGCGGCCAAACAAGGACAGGATGGACAAGATTAACATGATCAACAGGATGCGTTTTGCAGAAAACGAGTCAATCGACAATTCACAAGCATTAACCAGTTCAGCTGCACCAAAGATGTCAGCCTCTCTGCGAAAGGCAACTCTCTGCAACCTCAAAACTTGCGTTTGGGGCTGGTAGTTGAAACCCTGCCGCGAGCGGAAACGGCCTGTTTCTCGAAATTCACGGCCGAATCGGCCTTGCTGTTGCCCCAGCGGCATGACCGCTACGACAGATTTTTCCCCGAAAACCGCTACGAAACGAATCTTCGTTAAATTCCGCATAGCTTAAAGGGCGATGAGAAGGTTGAGTCGTGGAGCGTCCCTTCACGCACTTGTTCCATTTCACCGTTATTCCCAAGCGGATCCGGTTTTCAGGGGGAAAACCCATGTTATTGAAACTGTCTGTTCCCAGGTTGGCGACGCGTTTGCTACTTGCTGTTGCCGCTGCCGCGATGTTTCTGCCCAGTGCAGGCTGCCACATCATTCGAACGTTTGATGAAACGGCGGCATTGACGTATCGCGATTTCGTCTGGGCACGTCGAGCGTACAACCTTCGCTACGGGAATTGCAACCGTCCGTATGCCGAGCATTTTGAAGCCGGATTTTGTGCCGGCTACGAGGATGTTTGCCAGGGCGGAGACGGGTATGTCCCTGCCCTGCCACCGGATGACTATCGTTCGTTTGAATTTCAATCCACCGATGGTTCCAAATGTGTCAACGCCTGGTTTGAAGGTTATCCAGCCGGGGTCGCCGCCGCCAAGCAGGACAAGGCTGGCGACTATCACGACATCATGGTTTCCCGGATGGTCAACGACGCGGTCAAGCAATCCAAGACCGAGCCGAAATTGCCAGCTGATGTGAACGTCATCAATGGCGGAGCGAAAACCGAGCAGCCAAGCCAAGCTCAAGCTGCCAACGGTCCTGTTCCAATTTCGCCCATCAACCCGATGCCATCGGTCATCAGTCCGATTCAAAGCAGTGAGCCTTTCGATGCTCCGGTGGAACCACCCGTGGTCCCAACGAACTTTCGGCTCCCCAACTCAGGAGCTCCATTGCCGATGGGAACAGCGCCTGTTTACGACAACTAACCCCTTGGCTTGATCCCCGACGCCTGATTTTCATACGAACATTCGACACTGTTTTTGACAGTTAATACCTGGAGTCCGCAAGCGATGGTTACTTCACAACAAACCTCCTCTTTCAATCGGAGCCGGTGGTACCGCTTGATGGTTCTGACTGCGATGCTGGTCAGCACTTCGATGACCGGTTGCACGGCCTTGTTTTCTCCGATTGATACGATCCCTGCCAGTCGCGTGCCGGCTCAGTTTCTGGCCGAACCACAGGCTCAGAAAGTGCCGTTGGATCCAGCGCGTTTGCGTCAGACCAAGCCTCAGTTTTACACACTCGACGCTGACGATGTGTTGGCCGTGTTCATCGAAGGCGTGTTGGGGAACGTCGAGGAAGCGCCACCAGTCCAGATTCCGGGGCCCGATAGCGATCTCGCACCAGCGATCGGTTATCCCGTCCCTGTTCGCGAAGACGGCACACTATCCTTGCCTCTGATCAAACCAATTCCAGTTCAGGGGCTCACGATTCAACAGGCCGAGTCGTTGATCCAACGAGCGTACCGCGGTGGTCCCGAACCAATCTTGCAGGAAAACAGCCGAATCATCGTCACGATTTTACGAGAACGAACTTACCGCGTGTTTGTGGTTCGCCAGGACAACTCGTTCTCGCAACGGGGCCAGCAGTTCCTCGGTCGAGGTCAGTCGAATCAGGTTACCGACCGTTCCGACTTTTCCAGTCGTGGTTATGTGCTGCAGATGCCAGCCTATAAAAATGACGTGCTCAACGCGTTGCTGCAGACTGGTGGTGTCCCGGGTGTCAACGCGAAGCCGGAGATTCGAGTCCTGCGTGGTGACCGTTTGAAAACGGCTGCTCGCGATCAGCAGATGGAGGAGTTTTACCGTACCAATTCGCCGGAAAAGTTCCCTTATGGCCAGATCCCGCAGATTGCTGACGAGACCGATACAATCAAGATTTCATTGCGGCTCAAACCTGGCGAAGTGCCACAGTTCCGCGAAGAAGATATCATTCTGCGAGACGGAGATGTGGTCTATGTCGACACCCGCGAAACCGATGTTTATTACACGGGAGGCCTGTTGGGTGGTGGTGAATTTCCTCTGCCACGTGACTACGATCTAAACGTGTTGGCGGCCGTTTCATTAGCTGGTAACGGTGTCGCGACCGGAACGCGAACCGGCCTGATCGGTGGTGCCGCTCAAAATGTTCCGCCGACCGAACTGATTGTGATGCGTCAAGTTCCGGGCGATCGTCAGTTGGCGATTCGGATTGACTTGAACGATGCGATCAACGATCCCCGCCAGCGATTGTTAGTGAAGGCGGGTGATTATTTGATTCTCCGCTATAAGCCTCAGGAAGAGGCGTTGAACTTCGCATCCAACTTGTTCTTCACTTTCGGTGTGAGACAGTTGTTCAGAAATTAGATTTGAGATTTGAGATTTTGCAATCAAAAGCACCCGTCAGCATTGTGTTGGCGGGTGTTTTTTGATTTGGCTGCGCGGCTATGGGCGTAACCGACAGTTAGCCAATTTGACGACGCGAAGCGCTATCCAATGGCGGCGGACAATTGGCCCCGGCCTTCGTGCCGGTGATAGTTTTTCTCTGTTTCATTAATCAAATCGGAGTCCGACGGAATCCAAACCTGTGACTTGCGGGTCGAGATCTTATCGCTGAACGGCACAGACTGCCAGATTTACGAATTGAGGCAGGTTTTTCCCGTGTTGCAGGGGTGAAACGGACGCGCAGGCTCGTTATGATCTTAACTTCGGTTCCACGCCTGCAGCAGCAGGATAAATGGATGCCAGCACGAAGCCAGTCAGCAGGAGTATTTTGAATGAGCTCAAACCGAACATCCGCGGGGTCTAACGAATTATTGACACCCGATGACATGGGAACGTTCGTCGGCCATCCGATGGGGCTGTTCGTGTTGTTCTTTGCTGAAATGTGGGAGCGATTCTCCTACTACGGCATGCGGGCTCTGTTGATCTTTTACTTGACCAAGCACTGGCTGTTTTCGGAATCGGAAAGCAGCGTCATTTACGGTGCCTACACTTCACTGGTTTACATCACGCCGGTGATTGGTGGTTATCTGGCCGATCGATTTTTGGGTCAGCGGAAGGCCGTTTTATTTGGGGCGGTGCTGCTGACCTTTGGACACCTGCTGATGGCCTTTGAAGGGGATGGCGGGCATGAAGGATTTGCCGTTAACGTATTCTGGTTGGCTTTGTCATTTATTATTGTTGGCTCCGGCTTTCTAAAGGCCAACATTTCCGTGATTGTTGGTCAGCTGTATGCTCGGACCGATCCCCGCCGCGATCCGGCCTACACGATTTTCTACATGGGAATCAATGTCGGAGCTGCACTTGGGGCGATTGTCGCCGGCTGGCTGGGGGAAACCTACGGTTGGTCATGGGGTT
>CAZJEK010000327.1:0-6751 GCA_964545005.1 uncultured Pirellulaceae bacterium | reverse complement strand
CCAACACAACCTGACTCGCTCATCGCAAAAATTAAATACGTCGATCGAGCGTTTGTCCTCTGGCTTTAAAGTCAACCGCGGTGCAGACGGACCTGCTGCCCTGGTTATTTCTGAAAAGCAACGCGCTCAAATCGCTGGACTTCGTTCCGCGATCGACAACACCGAAAAAGCCGTTGCCGTGGTACAGACTGCTGAAGGTGCGTTGAACGAAATCAACAGCCTGTTGGTGAAGGTTCGCTCGCTGGCCATTGATTCGGCCAACACCGGTGTCAACGATGAAGATGCGTTGGCTGCCAACCAGGCGGAAATCGCCAACGCTCTGGACACGATCAATCGTGTCGCCAACAACACTCAGTTTGGCGAAAAGAAATTGCTCGACGGTTCGTCTGGTATCGATGGTACCACGACCGACACCGACGTGACGTTCTTGAAAGCCTCCTCCAGCACATCGGCCGGCTCTTACGCCGTGGCAGTTACCACTGCTGCCGAACGAGCCAATGTCACTGCTGGTACTGCTCAAACCGGTACCCTGGCTGCGGAAGAGACTTTGGTTGTTAACGGTGTCAGTATTACGCTGAACGCTGGTTTGACCCGAGCTGAAGTTCAATCGCGGATCAACGAATTTACCGGCCAGACTGGCGTTGTTGCCGAAAACGATCCATCAGCCGCAACTTCGACTCGACTGCGCACCACTGACTTCGGTACCGACGCCACGATTCAGGTTGTTTCCGATACCGCAGCCGCTGCAACCAGCTCCGGATTCGGTACGACAGAATTGACGGACACGGGCGTCGACGTTGCTGGAACGATTGGCGGAAACGCCGCCTCCGGATCTGGTGAAGTTCTGACCGGAACCGCAGGTGCCTCGACAGGCGTCCGTCTGGCATTGGGTGAAAGTGCCACTGACGCAGCAGCCACTGTTACCGGTGCTCAAGGTCAAGTGACGGTGACCAACAATTCACTGGTCTTCCAGATTGGTGCCAACCAGAATCAAACGGTTTCGATTGCGATTGATTCTGTCGAAGCAACGGGCCTGGGGATTGGCGTCTCAAACAACCAGTTCACCAGCCTGAACGATATCGATGTCACGTCAGCTTCGAAAGCTCAAGATGCTTTGGGTGTGATTGACGCTGCGATCGACGAAATCTCCAACTTGCGGGGTACGCTGGGTGCATTCCAGGGCAACACGCTGGAATCAACCGCCAACAACATGCGAACCACGTTGGAAAATACGGTCAACGCCGAGTCGGTCATCCGTGACACAGACTTCGCCGAAGAGATCTCGAACTTTACCAACAGTCAGGTTCTGGTTCAGGCCGGTACATCGGTTCTGTCCAGTGCCAACCAGAGTTCACAGCTGATCCTGTCGCTGCTGGGTTAATCTTGAATTGACCAGCAGTCAATAAGCGATCGGCCTCGACTTAGAGAGGTGTCGTGACCAGGCCTCCCGGTTGGGAGGCCAATTCCCAAGCGATGAAAGTTGAATCCCCTTCTAACTTTCATCGCTTTTTTTTGCCACCTGTTTGCCCGCCACTCACCCACCAAGAGTTATCTGTTCCAACTTGACTTTGTGAGTACAGCACCATGTTTTCAATCGACGGACTCGTCAGCGGGCTCGACACCACTTCGATCATCGAAGGACTGGTTTCGATTCAGCAGAATCAGGTGGATCGGCTAAACGTTCGCAAGTCAGAGATTTTGACGAAGCAGACGGCGTTCAAAGGAATCGAGGCTCGGTTGCTGAGCCTGCGGTCTTCGATGGCTCAACTCAATCGATCGTCCAACTCGGTGTTCGAAAAAACGATCGGGACTTCCAGCGACGAATCGCTCGCCACCGTAACTACCGACAGCGATGCGGTGGAAGGAACTTACCTGGTCAGAATCAATTCGCTGGCCCGCGCCCATCAACTTGGCTCGCAAGGGTTTGACGACGATTCGACGACCATCTCTCAGGGCACCATCGATTTTCAGGTTGGCGACCGCCCTGTCACCTCGATTACGATTGACGATTCGAATGACTCCGTTGCGGGACTGGTCGAAGCCATCAATCAGCAGTCCGACGATGTGACTGCTTCAATCGTTTTCGATCAAGCCAACTCTGCCCACCGGATCCTGTTGACATCCAGGCATACCGGGGAAGCGAATCAAATCAGCATCACCAATAACCTGGCCGCAGGTTCCGGCGACGTGGTGCGTCCAGATTTTTCCGGTCAGGCGATTCAGGAAGCCACCAATGCAGCTGTTCAGCTGGGATCTGGTCCTGGCGCCATCGTGGCCGAGTACGACACCAACACTGTCGAAGGGCTGATCGCTGGTGTGACGTTGGATTTGACTTCCGCTGATCCCGACAAAGAGATCTCGATCGTTGTCAATCGTGACACAGACTCTGCCGCCGATGCCATTGACAGTTTTGTCGAACAGTACAATTCGCTGATTGATTACATCGACGAAACCACTCGGTTTAATCCTGAGACCAGCCAGGCCAGCCCATTGCTGGGAAACCGAAACGTTTCCGACTTGAAGAACACGTTGGGGGCCCTGGTTACGGAAACAGTACCTGGCCTCGGCAACTTGAACCGCATGTCTCAGATCGGCATCGACATTGACGGAACCGGTCGACTATCGGTCAATCGATCCGAGTTGAATCGGGCTCTGAAAGGAGAAGTGGACGGCGTCGAACGAGAAGATATCGCCCGCCTGTTTGGGTTAACCGGGGCCAGCGGCCGGTCAGGGATCGAGTTTTTGCTGGGCAGCTCACGAACTAAAAGCGGATCATTTGCGGTTGATATTACCCAGGCGGCCGAACGTGCCTCGATCACCGCTGCCAGCACATTGGCCAGTTCGGTGGTCATCGACAGCAGCAATAATCAGTTTCAAATCTCCATCGACGGTCTCCAATCCGAGACCTTGACGCTGGATGAAGGAACCTACACCCAGCAGGAATTGGCGGCCCAACTGGAAGCCCGAATCAACGGTTCCGCCGACTTGAAAGGGTCCGAAGTTTCCGTCTCGGTAGACGGAGGCGCGCTGGAGATCACGTCTCAACGATATGGCCGTAGCTCAGAGATTTCCGATCTGGCGGGCACCGCTTTGTCCACCTTGGGTTTTAGTGGATCCGAATCAGACCAGGGGCAGGACGTGGTTGGCAATTTTATTGTCGATGGCGTCGTCGAAGCAGCCACCGGTTCCGGTCGCGTATTGATCGGAGATTCTGAGAATGAATTCACTGCCGATTTACAGGTTCGAATCACGCTCGACGGCAGCCAGGTTGTGGAAGGTGCCGAAGGTGACCTTACTGTCTCGCGCGGGATCACGGCTCGCCTTGACCAGTATTTCGGTGATTTGCTGGAGGCCGAAACCGGCACCATGGCGACCATCAAAGAGGACTTCGATCTGCGGATCGAATCACTTGATGACTCGATCGCTCGCGTCAATGCGATCAGCGAAGCGAAGACACAGTTTTTGATTGAACAATTCACGGCCCTCGAACGAACTCTGGCCGATCTTCAAAACACAAGTAGCTTTTTGGCTTCCCAGCTGGGAGCCCTGGGCGGTTAAATGAAAAGGTAACCATGTACTACCAAAACGAACAAGTACTTGAAACCATGATCAAGGGCTGGACCCGAATTGAGGTCCTGTTGGCGTTGTACGATCGCGCGATCGAATCTGTCAAACTGGCGTCACAGGCCTATGCCGAAGGCGACTCCAACCTGGCCCTGCGAAGTACCATTGAGGCCAACAAGTATGTGCTGGGCCTGTTGAGTGGACTGGACTCTGATCAGTGCCCGATCGCGTTTGGGATTGAGCAGATTCTGGTGTTCGTAATGGTCAAGCTGGAACAAAAAGAACTGGATCAAGCCCAGCGTTTTCTGGAAGAGCTGAGAGAGAGTTTTTCCCAGATCAAGGACGAAGCGATTGAGCTGGAAAAGCAAGGACAGATTCCTCCGCTGGCCGATGCCAACGTGCTCGATACCGTGGCTTGATTGGTTGGCGAAGAAACGGCCAAGCTGCTCTCGCGGAGAGATTGACGTTTTCGTCCAGCCGATTGGGCGCTAGCCCCGGACGAAAACCAGTTGAAGCGTCGACTTTGAATAGTCGGTGGCTAGCGCGAAAAACCGCTGGATCTGATCACCCCGCGTTAACTCTCGCGGAGAGGAAGGCGTCCTATTAGTGCAAGCAGAAGGTCCGACACTCTCCCTTGGGCCCTTGGGAGAGTCGGCCTATCAGGGCCGGAGAGGGGACTTGGAAACCCTCCCCTCGCTATGGCTCGACCCTCCCGCGAGCGGGAGGGGGTCGAACAAACTTTCGCGGCGAGGCTGACATTTTTTGTCCAACTGAATTGGTTAACGCTCGTGTTGAATTGTCGATTGCCTCGTTTCCTCCAAAACGCATCTTGTTGATCGTGTTAATCTTGTCCATCCTGTCCCTTTTTCCCGACCCCTGCTCAGCAAGCACAGCGTACGCAAGATTCACCGAGAATTTTGACAGGATGTTCAGGATCAACAAGATTGACGAGATGCTTCCTGGTGTTGGATCCCTGGGATTGAGAATCAGGTGAACGAGAAATTTTTCGCGGAACGAAAGGCGACAATGCGCAACCTCTAATTTTTCGCTGCGGGCTTGTGCAACCGCAACCCGCCAACCTCGTGCGGGTTATGCCGACCGATCAACTCAAATTGGAATCCGACATCCACTCCAACCAATAAAGAAGTTATCTGAACAGCGTTCGAATTCGTTTTCCTCTCTCAAACGAACGCTCAGGTTACTGTCTGGCAGGATTGGGTCATGTGTGGAATTCTGGGTATCATCTCCACTCGCTCCGATCAACTTCTCGACCGTAGTGACGTGCTGGCGATGAGAGATACGATGGTGGACCGGGGTCCTGATGGTGCCGGATTCTATCGGCATCGCAACATCACGTTAGCGCATCGCAGGTTGGCCATCCGCGACCCTTTGCACGGCCAACAACCGTGGATCTCTGCGGACCAGCGGTACGCTCTGGTCTACAACGGCGAACTCTACAACGACGATCAAATCGCCGCCCAACTACGAGCTGAGGGCATTGCGTTACGGACGCAGTGTGATACCGAGGTGTTGGCTGAGGCATGGGCTGCCTGGGGGCCCAATTGCGTTTCAAGGTTGCGCGGTATGTTCGCGTTTGGCGTGGTGGATTTAAAAACATCGGCGTGCTGGCTGGTGCGGGACCGATTTGGCATCAAGCCATTGTTCTACAGTTGGGTTGACGGTGACCTGGTGTTCGCCAGTTCGATTGCGGCGATCAGGCGACATCCCCGATTCAAGTCGGCTCCCAACTACCGAGCCGTCGCACACTACTTGCAAACGCTGCGCAGCACCTTGGATTGCCAGACGTTGCTGGACAACGTGTTTACCCTCCGACCAGCCGAGATGATCTGTTACGGTCAGGATTTACGTACCCAACGTTTTTACTGGCAACTGCCTACGACCGCCGATTCCGGGCTCGACCTCGATGAGGCGTCTCGACAGATTGAACAGACTCTCGAGGATTCTGTTGCCAGGCACCTGAAGTCCGACGTTGAGGTCGGGATGATGATGAGCGGCGGAGTGGATTCCAACACACTGGCCACAATGACTCGACATCAGCTCAATCGATCGGTGATTGGCGTTTGCGGTGGTGGTATTCAAACGGATGGTCGGCAGCAGGTCGGTTCCGACTTTCAATACGCGCGAGCCTGTGCCGAGCATCTTGATTTCGACTACGCCGACGTGACGATTTCAGCCGAACAATACCTGGAGACCTGGCAAGATCTGGTGGCGCGTTCCGAGGGCCCATTGACAACGCCCACCGATGCCGTGATCTATCACGTCGCCCGGAAACTGAAGACTCGCTGTGGCGTTGCACTCGGCGGCGAGGGGGCCGATGAAGCTTTTTGTGGTTATGCAGTCCAACATTGGTCGGGCAGTGACTACGAACGATCCCTGGATGACAGCGGCTTGCCATCGATCGCGCGGAGGCAGTTTCGCGACAGCCTCGTGCAACAGTACGGCCGCGATCGATTCCATTCCATTGCCCAACACTACCTGATCACAAATGGTTTGATTGATGGAGCGGCGCAGCAATTGCTATTTCAACCTGGTCTGCTGCCCAACGACGTGCAGCGGCAGATTGAATGGCACTATCAACAGCAATTTGATCGCGTGGCGGCCGACAATGCCGCTCAGAAATACGCCGGTGTATTGCTGAATCTGAATCTGGAAAGTCTGTTGCGTCGGCTGGATCATGCGACGATGGCCGCCAGCCTGGAAGCTCGGGTTCCCTACGCCGATCACCTGCTGGTGGAACAAGCCGTTCGGTTACCCCACCATCTGAAAATTGACGTGTCACCGGCGGAGGCCCAACCCTGGCTGAGCTCGTTTCAGTTGGCTCAGCGAGGGAGTTTGAGATCCAAACGGGTCCTCCGCAAGTTGGCGTCTCGGCTGGTTCCTCCCATGTTGGCATTGCGACCCAAACAGAGTTTTCCCACACCGCTGGTCAGCTGGTTGGGGCATCAGTGGAATCGTTGGGTAGAGGACAAGCTTCGCAACAGCGAGATTGCCCGCCACTTTTTTCAACGTTCGGCGTTATCGGAAGTCATTGCCTTGCCTGACCACCTGGCCCTCTGGAAGTGGCCCGTGCTGAATGTCGTGCTCTGGGGCGAACGCTGTTTCGCGTAAGTAGTGTCTCTAGCGGTTTTGGGGCTAGCCACCGACCATCCGAATCTTACGCGTCAAC
>CAZJEK010000326.1:0-6830 GCA_964545005.1 uncultured Pirellulaceae bacterium | reverse complement strand
CAAGTGCCGCCCGAAGGGCGGCTTCTCCTCACTTACGTTTCGGGTTTCCGTTAAATCAACAGGCCCTTACGCGTCGGGTTTCCAAAAGTGTGCAACTTCTAAAATTACCCCGCGGGCTTGGAATGCACGTCTCCGCCGGAAAAGGCAATACGTCTCGGGCCGCCAGGCGGACTCCTATCAGCGAACTGCGATGATCGAAACGAACGGCAAAGTTTACCGGACCGTCAGGACGCCGATATTGCGCACCAGTAGTAATTGATCAGGGCGGATTGATTTCGTGCTGGCAACACGACGATTTCGACAAAGACAAATCTGACGCTTGCGCTGGAAGTTCCCAACTTCCAGCGCGACTGAACCTCGGTTCGGTCAACCAAAACAAAGTTGGATACCGTTGGAAAACTTCTTCCCAGAGGACGGGAAGGCAACGGTATCGTCAATCAAAACTCGAAACATTCTGCGCACAAATCAGGCCTCCGCAGGAAACTGCCGTTAACGTCTGGATCCATTCCAAACGCTAGTTGATGAGGCGGCCGCGAGATCAATAGCGTTGACGGGTTTGATGAAAAATGTTTCGAGTTTGAAGCTCAAGGAGACGAGTCTCGATGAAATCTAGAATTGCTGCAATTGCACTCTTTTGTAGTGCAGCCATGATGTGCAGCGAAAGCAACGCCGACCTGTTGGGTCGGATGCTCGGACGAGGCGGCTGTGGCGACTGCCAAACCGTTTCTTCCTGCTGCGACACCCCGGCACCTGCCTGTGGTGATTGCTCCCGAGGAATTAGTATCAACATCCATATCGGATTGCCCGGACGATTGTTCCGCGGCGGTTGCGGTGGCGGACTGCTGGCTCGCGATGCGGGCTGCGGTTGCGACACCGGATGTGCTCCAGCCGTGGCCCCTGTGGTCGACGCTGGTTGCGGATGTGGCGTCGTTGAAGACGCTTGCGGATGCGGTTCTGGTGGACTGTTAAACGGAAACCTGCTGGGTCGACTGCGAGGTCGATTCGGTAATCGCGGTTGCGGTTGCGAAATGCCTGCAGCTGATTGCGGTTGTGCAGCTCCTGTCATGGACACCTGCGGACCAACTTGTGACGACGGCTGCGGCTGTGGTGGCGGTTTGTTCGACGGTGGACTGCTGGGTCGCCTGCGTGGACGCATCGGTGGCGGTGCTTGCGGATGCGATGTTGCTCCAGCTGCTGATTGCGGTTGTGCACCTGCACCTGTGATGAACTTCAACGATTGCGGTTGCGATACTGGCTGCGATGATCCCTGTGCGACCGGTGGCCGCCTGCGTGGTCGCGTTTCGGGCCTGCTGTCTCGCCTGAAGCCAAGCTGCGGAAGCTGCGGAGCACCTGCTGCTGACTGCGGTTGTGCACCGGCACCCGTCGTCGCTTGCGGTTGCGACAACGCTCCAGCCTGTGGCTGCGGCCGACGTCATATCCTGGGCAACCTGGGTGGACGTCTGAAAGGCATGTGCAACCATTGCGGCAGCACTGCTTGTGACGGTGGTTGCGGTGGATCAAAGTTGGGCCTGATGGCTCGACTGCGTGGCGATCGTACGGTTCGCAACCACTGCGGCTGCAACGATGGCTGCCAACCAGCTTGCCCCAACTCGGGCTGCATGACTGGCTGCAACGGCTGCGGTTCGACCGTGATGCCTTACCACGGCAACATGATCCAACCTGCTCCTGCAATCCAGGAAGGCACCATGGAAACGGCTCCTGAAATCGCTCCGGTTCCAGAAGCTACCACCGAAGGCGCAGTCGAAGCTGCTCCAACCGATGGCGCTTATCGCCAACCTGTGGTTGACCCCAAGGCTTTTGTGATCCGTCGCAACTAAGCCCAGGGTAACCTGAAAAATTGAAAGGCCCGGCTCGCATGAGCCGGGCCTTTTTTCGTGGTGGCTTTCGCTTGAGATGGATCCCGCACTGTCGATTGACTCGTTTCCTGCAAATCGCATCTTGTTGATCATGTTCATCTTGTCCATCCTGTCCTTTTTTGGTCGCGCTCAAGCTGGACAGCTTACGCAAGATTCACTTGGAAGTTTGACAGGATGTTCAGGATCAACAAGATTGACGAGATGCTTCCTGGTGTTGGATCCCTGAGACGACGAATCGGGTGAATAAAAAAACTTTCGCGTCGGATTTCCAAAAGTTGCAATTTCTATAAATCCTACTCGCGGCCTTTTACCCAGCAGGCGGCAAAACTGACGAGATCCTGTTGCTGGCGGTAATGCTCCATCAAGCGTTCTCGCAACTCGGCGGTATCGGCGATCGTCAACGGATCGGGGGCGATTCCCAGGGGCGGATGTTGTCCCAGCAACTGATCCAGCATTAAATCGATCGCAGCATCATTGCGCCCCACCCGGTACATTAACTCAACCAGTGTTTCGATCGCCACCGGGCCGTACTGCTGAGCATCGACCGTTTCCAGCTTACCGCGAAAATGCGCCAACCCAGCATCAACCTCCCGGCCAGTCAACGGGCCGTAGTAGTGCAAGTGGTCGGCGTACGTATCCTCAAACGGTGGTTGGCCGGCGTATTGAAAGTCGGGATCCAAACGACTTCCATAGACGGCTAACTGGTAGGCCAACTCCATCGTTTCCGCGTTGTCGACAATGCGGGCGATTCGCATTACCGATGCCAGGTGGGTGGTGTCGATGTGATGAGCTCCGTTAGCGGTCAGCTGGGGATATCGTTCCAACAACTCCAATAGTGATCCCTGGGTTTCCAGTTCCTGCTCCGATTGCTGCATCGCATAGTGCAGGTTGTCCATCAATTCGCGATACAAATGATCAACCAATACCGTGGCCATTGCCTGTTGCGTGTTGCGATCAAACAGATTCGCTTGTGTGTCAAACGTTGTAATACCGTTGCAAGTGCCATAGTACTTCAGCAGCAATCCGTAACCGTAAGCGGGAGCGGCGCCCTGGCTGACTGCCACTTCGATGACTTCCTCGATGTTGTCATCATTCACTTCGACGGCACGAATCAGCTTCTGATTCAGCTCCTGGTCACCAACCGGTTGCAAATACATCCAACCTTGTTGCAGCTGCCCCGCGTTGACCAGCAGGGTTCCAATTTCACGGCAAGCTGCCAGCAATCCATCTTCGAGATCGCGCTGTTGGGCCGGGTCAAGCTGATCCGGATTTTGTTCGTACAGCACCGACAAGCCTGCTCGTCGGCGGGCTTTCATTTTCAATACTTCGAATAGGGCTGGATAGTTCTTCTGTTGCCGAATGACTTGTTCCAGGTAATCGAGCCCTGGGTCAAAACCTGATTCTTCGGCGATCTGGATAAACTGTTGAAACGCTTGCATCGGACCAGTGTTTAGGGAGAGTTGTCAGTCCCTTTCATGGTAGTGCGTCAGCGGGAGTTTGTAATCGACCCTCCCATCCAACGCAAAAAGCCAACCGCAGCGACGCGGTCTTCACAGAGCACGCGCAAAGTTCAACTCAAATCACGGAATCCCCCGTTCTCTGCGTCTCTGGGGGGTTTTTCCCTATGATTTTGCCCCTACCGGAAATTTCGGCTACGAATTTGCAGCTGCTGCAATTGCTCGGACATGTTGTCGATTCGATTGGCGATCACGTGAACGACACCGCTGCGTTTCTCCAAGCGACCATAAACCAGCCAAGCCTGCGAACGCTTGACGGTCTGGTAAAACCGATCCCAAATGTCTGGCTTGACGACCAGATTGGCAGTCCCGGTTTCATCCTCCAACGTCACAAACGTGATACCTTTAGCGGTCGAAGGGCGTTGCCGCAAAATCACCAACCCGGCGACTCGCAGAAATTTATTGTCCTCGGCCTGCTCCAGATCGCCACAGCAAACAACGTTCAATGACTCCAGTTCTGTGCGGTGAAAGGACATCGGATGAGCCCGCAGCGACAATCCAATCGTTCGGTAATCTTCAGTGACCTGATCTTCGATTGCCAGGGCAGGCAATCCATCGGTGGCATCATCCTCGACTTCCAAGGCCGCAAACAGCGGTTGGTCGCAAGGCCGTTTCTCCTGGCCCAATGCTTGCCACAACGCTGCCCGGCGATCTTGATTCAATGACGAAAATGCATCCGCCCGACTCAATTGCGTAATCGTGGCCTGTCCCAATTGCGTTCGTTTGGCGAACTCGGAAACCGATTGGAAACGTCCCCTTCGTCGCGCCCGCACGATCGTATCGGCGACGTCGGCCCTGAGTCCCGAGATCATTCGCAACCCCAACCTCAACGAATACTGCCAGGCTTCCGGCGAGCCCGGAACCAGGGGTGAATGTCGAGCGTTTTCGTGATTGGCTGTTGGCGGATCGGCGTCAGCGGAGGCGTCTTCGATCGTGCAATCCCACTGGCTGCTGTTAACATCAACGGGCAACACGTGCACGCCGTGTTTTTTCGCGTCGGCGACCAATTGAGCCGGCTGGTAAAACCCCATCGGTTGACTGTTGATAATCGCTGCGCAGAAGGCGGCCGGGTAGTATCGCTTCAACCAGCAACTGACGTAGACCAGTTTGGCGAAACTGGCCGCATGGGATTCGGGGAAACCGTATTCGCCAAAACCACTGATCTGCCGAAACACCTGGCCCGCGAATTCCTCGTTCAAGCCACGTTGCTGCATGCCACGCATCAGCTTTTCGCGGAACGCTTCGATGACCCCCGACTTCCGCCATTTACCCATCGCGCGGCGCAATTGATCGGCTTCACCCGGAGTAAATCCAGCCGCAACAACCGCCAGCTTCATGGCCTGTTCCTGGAAAATCGGGACCCCCAACGTGCGATGCAACACGGCCTTGATTTCGTCGTTGGGATATTCGACCGGCTCCTCTCCGTTGCGGCGGCGCAAAAAGGGATGCACCATGTTCCCTTGAATTGGACCCGGCCTCACGATCGCAACTTCAATCACCAGGTCATACCAACAGCGGGGTCGCAGTCGCGGCAACATGCTCATCTGGCCCCGGCTCTCGATCTGGAACACTCCGACGGTATCGGCGTCACAGATCATGTCGTAAACTTGTGGATCATCGGCGGGCAAATTCGATAACGTGCAATGCCGCCCCCAATGATGCTCAACCAGATGAAAGCACTTGCGGATTGCCGACAACATGCCCAGGCACAGGCAATCGACCTTCAACAACCCCAGCTCTTCCAGGTCGTCCTTGTCCCACTGAATCACCGTCCGATCTTCCATCGACGCGTTTTCGATCGGAACCAGTTCATCCAACTTGCCGCGGGTGATCACCATTCCGCCGACATGCTGCGACAGATGTCGGGGGAAGCCCAGCAGATCATTGACCAGGAACAGCAGCTGGTTGCCGACTTTCGAGGCTGGATCGATTCCAACCGAGTCCATCTTGCCAGCCAGATCGGATTCCACGGCATAACCATCGACTTGCTTGGCCAACGCATCGACTCGATCCAGTGACAACCCCAGCGCCTTGCCGACGTCGCGAATCGCGCTGCGACTGCGATAAGTCACGACCGTGGCGGCGAGTCCGGCTCGATCCCGACCATACTTGTCGTACAAGTACTGCAGCACCTCTTCCCGGCGTTCATGTTCAAAATCGACATCAATATCCGGAGCCTCATCGCGTTCCTTGCTGATGAATCGTTCGAACAGTAAGTCGGTCGTGTCGGGATCGACCGACGTGACGCCGAGGCAGTAGCAGACAGCCGAGTTGGCGGCCGAACCACGCCCCTGGCACAGAATCCCACGTTCACGGGCAAAGCGAACCAGGTCCCAAACGGTCAGAAAATATGCCTCATAGCGCAACTCATCGATTAAAGCCAACTCATGTCGTAGCTGTTGATTGACTTTGTCAGGTATTCTGGCAGGGTACCGAGTCTGCGCTCCCGACCAGGTCAATTGTTTCAAATACTCAAAAGGGCTGATTCCTGCGGGCGCCAATTCTTCGGGGTATTCATAACGCAGATCGTCCATCCGGAATTGACAACTGTCGGCCACAGCCAGTGCATTTTCAATCGCTTCGGGATAACTGGCATAGGCCGCGACTCGCTGGTCAATGGTCTTCAAGTGCCGTTGGGCATTGGGCAACAGCAAATCGCCAGCAGCAGCCACGGTTGTGTGGTGACGCGTCGCCGTCAACACATCGTGCAGCGGCAAGCGGGCCGGAACGTGGTACAGCACATCACCTGCGGCTGTCATTGGCAACTGGCTGGTCGCGGCCAGCCGGTTCAGTCGATCCAGTCGATACCGATCATCGACACCGTGGTAGAGCGCTGCTAACAGGCAGGCCCGATCGGGCATCAGTTCACGATAACGACTCAGTTCGGTAACCACACAGGAGGATTCGGCAGCCTGCCGGTTGGCCAACCAGAATCCATCACCGTGCCAGGGAAAGCTGGGATGCTGAGCGTCGATGTGATCGGTCCGACTGCGATCACCCGGCAGATAGGGCAGGGCACCAAGTAATAAGCCGTCATGATGATTGGCCAGATCGTCAAACGACAACCAGCATTCGCCTTTCGGGGCCCGGCGACGTCCGACAGTGATCAGCTTGGACAGGTTGGCGTAGGCCTGGCGGTTGGTCGCCCAGACAACGGCCGGCAACGAATCACGAAAAACCAGTTCGGCGCCGATGATCAGTTTCAAGTCGGTTTGTCGAGCGGCCGCATAAGCGCGGACGACTCCGGCCAGTGTATTTTCATCGGTGATCGCCAGGGCGGAGTAACCCAACTGCACCGCGCGCTCGACCAGTTCATCGGCATGAGCAGCACCGGTGAGGAACGAGTAATTGGTTTTGCAATGCAATTCGGCGTACATGAATTTTGAGATTTGTGATCTGAAATTTGTGATTTGAAATTTAGGATTTGAGATCACTG
>CAZJEK010000325.1:0-6842 GCA_964545005.1 uncultured Pirellulaceae bacterium | reverse complement strand
CTAAACTCGCTCGCCGGTGTTTTCAATTCGCTGGCAATCGGGATAATGCAGGCATGTCAAACGGTTGTTTAATCGCTCGACAACCTCCCTGTTTCCCGTCCTGTTTCTTTCTGAAAATCGAATGACGTTGCCCAATCTGGTCACCTGCTTTCCAATTACCAATCAGGAAATCGAGACCATTCGAGCTTCGATTGAAGGCAACTTTCAGCTGATTGTTTCCGACCAGGACCGGATTGCCGAAGACCTGTTGTCAGCCGATATATTTTTCGGCCACGCCAAGGTTCCTGTTGACTGGGAGCGAGTGGTTGGCCAGGGCCGATTACAGTGGATTCAATCGTCGGCCGCGGGATTGGACCATTGTCTGACGCCAGCTGTCATCGAATCGTCAATTCTCGTCAGCGGTTGTTCTGCGCTGTTCGCGCCCCAGGTGGCAGAGCAGTCAATGGCCTTGTTGATGGGCTTGATTCGCAGCATGCCCGTCTTCTTCAAGGCTCAGCAGCAACGTGATTACACGCGTCGCGGCACCGATAACCTGGAAGGGAAGCAGGTGCTGATCGTTGGCATGGGTGGCAATGGACATCGCATCGCCCGCACCATCGCCCCTCTGTGCGGCCCTATTTT
This sequence comes from uncultured Pirellulaceae bacterium, assembly GCA_964545005.1. Classification (GTDB taxonomy): domain Bacteria; phylum Planctomycetota; class Planctomycetia; order Pirellulales; family Pirellulaceae; genus Mariniblastus. The sequence goes on along the minus strand of CAZJEK010000325.1, from coordinate 6,221 downwards.
TGGAACCGATTACTTTCCCGAGGCCTGTGAACCGATCTGCCGCGAGAACGTGGTCCAGCAAGTCTTACCGCCCGACCAGCTGGATTCGCTGTTGCCCGACGCCGATGTCGTGATCATTACATTGCCCTTGTCCGATAGCAACGAACAGCTGTTTGATGATCAACGATTTGCCACCATGAAAACCGGGGCCTATCTGGTCAACGTCGGACGGGGAAGCGTCGTCAGAACAGACAGCTTGATTGCGGCATTGGAATCCAAGCGGCTCGCAGGTGCGGGTATCGACGTGGTTGACCCGGAACCACTCCCGGAAACGTCGCCGTTATGGGCCATGGATCAAGTCATCATTTCTCCCCACGTCGGAGCGCAATCGCCGCGCCGTGTGCCGGTGACCGTCGATTTGTTTTGCCAGAATTTCCCGCGTTTCCTGGCTGGGCAGGCACTATTGAATCAAGTTGACAAACCGCTTGGATTTCCGCGACCAGAGTTCCGAATTTCCTTCTGATAGAAATAGCACGTCAGTTCCGTTTTTGGATTTTTCGCAATGCAGATTGGTGCGCAAGACAAAATAATCAGTTAACCTTGTTGGGATGGCCCAAAGGTGTCCGCCGACATCATAAAATTGAGACATCAAACACAACTGATGACTTTCGCTTTGGACTGACTGCTTGACTGATAACAAACTTCCATACGATCCCGACGACGAAACGCGGTTCCAAACCTCACATCCGGATCTGAATCCGACAGTGACGCAAGGAACCCGGCCGGTTAACCGTCGTTGCCAGCGATTGTGCCAACGGTACGATCAAATCCTGCGCGAAAAAAGGCATTCCTGGACCACCCACCTTCGCTTGTTGAAGAAATTGGGATCGGGAGGGCAGGGCGTGGTCTACTTGACCGAACGACGTGGATCGGACGGTTTTACCTTGCCGGTGGCCCTCAAAGTTTTCTCTCCCGAACGCTACGCAACGCCACTGCACTATGACTCTGACATGGCACGAATTGGTCGAGTAGCCGCCAAGGTTGCTCAGATTCAGCACGAAAACCTGTTGGTTGTGGAGAATTTTCTGGATCGTGAACGAATCCGGATGATGGTCATGGAATGGGTCGAAGGTTTCGACCTGCGGCAACTGGTGTCGCCATCGATGTTAAAGGTGGTTCAGCAACGATCCAGCAAACAGATGTGGAACTACGTTAGCGATCGGCTGATCACGACCGGGCCAGAACAAACCAAGTTGCGACCGGGCGTTGCGGTGGCGATCGTTCGTGAATGTCTGGAAGCCTTGGCAGCGATGCATCGCCAAAACATCGTCCATGGCGATGTCAAACCTGGCAACATCATGCTCAAACGGTCGGGGCATTCCAAGATCATTGATATCGGATCAGCGTTTGATCTCTCCGATCCACCCCAGAAACGAGCCTGCACTCCCGCCTACGCTGCGCTGGAAGTGATCGAGGGCACAGCAAATACACCCCGCAGTGACCTCGCTTCGCTGGGATTTGTATTGGTTGAAATGCTTTCGGGGCGTCCAGTGTTTGGCGGCATCAACGACCTGAATTCGCTGATCGATGCCAAACGCACCCTGCGAGACCGGTTGATCAGTGTTGTCCCGCCGGAAGTCGCCGAAAACGAACTGCTGATGGCGTTTCTGTCGCGATTGGTCGCGCCCAATCCAGAAGAACGGTTCCCCTCCGCCGAAGATGCCAACCTGGTCGATTCCGGTGCCGCCGCCTTCCACCGACAATTGGTCAAGAATGACATGGCGACCGATTACGAAAATGACATTCGAATCTGGATCGAAGAGTTGCTGAAATTGGAACTTGACTCTCCGGAAGAATTCCAGCGAAACGATGATCTGTCCTGAATCGACCCACGCCAATGAACGTTTTTTCGGTTCGATAACCTCCGTCTGGGTGACTTCTGGTAAAATCCTGGGCAGTTTGGTGACAAATTTGACTGGACAGGATCGGTGCATTGACGAAAAATATAATCGAAGCGGACCTCACGTTGGCGTTGAGACGTAAGGGTTGAGCCCCGATTGCGTCGATCAACATTACCAAACCAATTCCCTGATATACCTCAGTTGGAGAGTTAGATAAGATGCCTGTAACGGTTACAGAAAAAGCTGCCCAGGAAGTGCAAAAGTTCATCGCCGAAGGAGATTACGGAGATCAAGCGTTTCTCCGCATCTCAATTACCGGGGGAGGTTGTTCAGGTTTTAATTACGGTCTGAACATCGCCACCGATTTTGATGAAGCAAAAGACAACAAAACCGAACAACACGGTGTTTACGTTGTGGTGGACAAGAAAAGCGACCTGTATCTTGATGGAACCACGGTCGATTACTACGAAGGGATCGAGCAACGTGGGTTCCAATTCCACAATCCCAACGCCAAGCGTACCTGCGGTTGCGGCAACTCGTTCAGCACCTAAGGTTCACACGACAGTGGCCGGTTCGAACGTAGGTAGCATGGCCGATTCGGCCGTGTTTCCTAAGGAATCCTCAAAGCTGGGGAACACTGGGTGCTGACTCGGGCCAATGGCCCAAGCTACGTAACGGGTGTTGACTCGGGCCAATGGCCCAAGCTACGAAACATGGCCGATCCGGCCGTGAATACAAACACAGAAAGGCCCGACCAAAAATGGTCGGGCCTTTTTTGATACTTGCATCTGCGGGGACAATCTGCATCTGCGGGGACAATCAGTCGCCCAGAATTTCCAGCAGTTCGATTTCAAAAACCAGCATTTCGTTGGGACCAATTTCACCTTTGCCACGTGCACCATAGGCTTGCGGTCCAGGAATCAGGACTCGCCATTTTCCGCCGACCTTCATGTTCTGCAACGTTTCGGAAAAACCTGGCACGACGCCGGCGACGGGGAAGTCAGCCGGTTCCGCAGGTCGACCTGATGGAGGGTTGACTGAAGAATCGAACACCTCACCATCGATAAACTGCCCGGTGTAATGCACACGCACACGATCCTCTTTGGTCGGCGTGGCACCTGTGCCTTCTTTAAGCACCGTGTAATAACATCCGTTGTCCAGCTTTTTCATCGACGGGTTTTCGGCAACCTGCTGTTTAATGTAAGCTTCCCCGGCAGCCAGATTGGCGTCCGATTCCGCTTTGAGCTTGGCAGCCATCTTCTCCTGCAACATGTTGGAAAACGACGTCATCAGCATCTGGATTTCCTCTTCGGTCATCCCGACCTCTTCCCCGGCTTCGGCACGTCGCATTCCCTCTTTAATCTGTGCCAAATCCAATTCTGCGCCCTGCTCCATGATCCGTTCCATCATCTGATAGCCTGCGATGAAGCTGGTTTTGTCTTCACCGTCCATCGCCGCTTTCATGCCCGCCAACACCTGTTGCATGTCCGCTTGAGGCTGTTGTTTGGCACTGCTCCAGAAATTGAAACCGATCAAACAACTGGCTTTGTCGACCATGGTTTTGGCATCTGGCTTTTCAACCACTTGAGGAAGGTCAATTTTTCCTTCTGGATCTTGTGCACTAACGACCGCCAGCGGTAACATCAGCAGCGCAATTGCTGCGAAATTTTTTCTCATCGCTCAAATACTTTCAGTTGGAATGACGTCGGCTGAGCAACGTTGATTTCAGCCCACATCGAATAAAATTGATTTCAATTTATTATAGTGCAGGTGCCAAATTGAGTGTACGGATAATCGACGGCGCAAACTCGATCGGTCCCACTTTTGTTAGCTGACACTCAACTTTAGAAGTCGCACGATCTCGGTTTTTCCTTGGAAATGGAGCACCGACGCGTGAGCGAGGGCTACACCGATGCGTGTTTTCCCCTCGCTTACGCGTCGGGTTTCCAACAGTGTGCAACTTCTAAACTAACCTTGGCCGTACAGACTCTGCAGGCAGATTTGGGACCAGGTTTCAAATCCACCCAACTGGGTCAGCAACGTTTCGGCACGAGTAAAACCGGTATCCGCGAGATCGATCTCACGTGGTTGAATGTCCGGGCAATCGACAGTGATCTGATGAACAATCCCCAAATGGACTTGGCCGACTTCATTGGAATCATCATTGATCAATCCAGCCAATTTCGACTGGTAGGTCGTGCGGATTTCGATTTCTTCATCCAATTCACGCTGCATCCCGACTTCGTAGGGCGAATGGTCATTGTGATCGACACTGGAGATATGCCCCCCGACGCCGACACTTTGCAACTGCCGCAAACGCGACTCACCACTGCCGGATCCACGTCGATAATGGAACACGAAAACGTCGCCGTCTTCATCAATATGCTGGAACACGCAGTACGGAATCAACTGTTTGAATCCGGGATCTTGCTCCATCTCCGATCGAGGCAAATACTGCGTATTGGCAGGGTCCAGAAGCGTCTTCAAATAACGCTCCGTGTCCGAGCAGAACCCCTGGAAGCACCCCAACGAGTGGAATAGCTCCGTTTTCACAACCATGACTTGTTCGGTTTGCACAGTCGACATTGGTGCCCCTTGTTCAGCGATCGTTGTCCCGTCGAATCAATTCCTTGAAGACCAATGTAAGCCATCAGCACGCCCCCTAACAGCACCCTCGCACGAGTCCCGCAGCCGACCGTGTCACCATGGATTTCAACCTCGCGACGAGGATCTGTCGCAGACAATTTCAGACCTACTGAATAAATAGCACCATCAGAAAGGGCCACGATGAACGGGATCAACGGGAAGCGATCGCCAACGAAAGCACAAACGCGATTCAATACAGCTGAAACTCACCCCAGGCCTCAAACGCATTGGGGTAATGCTTTAACGAAGGAGCCGCCCGATCGTCCGGCCAGACGATCGCGATGATGTCGAATCGGATCGGATTTTCGGTCAAACGATGACGCTTTAAAAACGCGTATGCGGTTTGAGTAATCCGACGTTGCTTGTCGTCGTTCACGGCTTCGGCCGGCGATCCAAAGCGGTCCGTTGCCCGGGTTTTCACCTCGACGAAGACAATTCGCTTGCCTTCGACGACGATCAAATCAATTTCACCAAATTGATCCTGAAAACCGCGTTGAATGACGATCGCACCTTGACGCAAAAAGTATCGCTCTGCCTCGCGCTCGCCGCGATCCCCAAGCTTTTCAGACTGGCCAGAGATCCGATCGTACCAACGTGTCAACGCTGGGTGTAACAACAATCGAAACCAAAACCGTCTTAGCAGCGGGATGCGAACCGGCATGATTCGTCGTCAAGTTTTAGAAGAGTGTTGACCGTGCTTGAACAAGCACGGTGGCGATTTGTCGAAAAAAATCGCCAAGCTTGGAAAGCGATTACTGCCCGCCCTCTGACTCCGATTCGCCAACGCCAGGATCTCCGGTAGATTCACCTGACTCCTGCGTGCCAGATTCCGAGGTTTCACCTTCAGGAGCCCCTCCTTCGGCTTTTTCTTCGTTGGAAGCAGGTTTTTCGGTTTCGCTTTCGCCTTGGTTGCCTTCGGCTGGCGGTTGCTGTTCGGGCTTGGCTTCACCTTCGCCCTCAGTAGGTTTAGCTGCTTCAGCGCTTTCAGCTTTTTCCGGATCGCTGGACTCCGCTGCTTTGGAATCAGCATTCGCTGTTTCGGCAGGCGGCGCGGCCGGTTGGTCGCCTTCACCGGATTTCATTTCGCCTTCTTTTTCAGCGTCTCCCGATTCTTGGCCAGCGTCTTGTTTATCGCCGGGCGCGTTTTGACCGGTGGGCAGATCGACGCCATCAAATTCATTGATGGCACTGGATGGTCGATCAGGGTCCGTCAAACTCGGCCCAGGTGCGTCACCGATCACATCCGCCTCGTATTTTTCAAATGCCTTGTACAGCGATGCGAACTCGGGAGTACAACGCTTGAGCCCACGCTCGGCGTCAGCACGCATCGGCGACTCAGGAAACGATTCAATCAATTGATCGTAATTTGACTTGGCGGCTTCAAAATCGCCCAGACTCTCATTGGCATAGCCGAGATAGAACAATGCTTTTTGGCTTAACAATGGGGTTTTCAGTTTGTCTTTGGATTCAACAACTGCGACCAGATTTCGCTTTGCCTGCTCAATCAACTCCAGGCCAGCCTCACGATCCTCTCCCAACTGGGCAGCCCCATTGCGAAGTTGAATCCGAGCGGCATACAGGGAAGCGAACAGGCCAGCTGAATTGTCAGCATTTTCCTCTGCGACCCGGGTCAATTCACTAATGTTGCCCGTCGTAACGCCCAGCGAAGCGGCTTGATTCAACTCCGTCCAGCGA
>CAZJEK010000324.1:0-6856 GCA_964545005.1 uncultured Pirellulaceae bacterium | reverse complement strand
TTCGATGCCCAAATCACCGGCCCGCAGGATGTGCTATCATGTCGCCCTCACCCTATCCGTCAGCTGGAGCGTTTAGTCAAAATGGATAACTTTCTGTTGGGAGTCATTCGCTGCCCCGTCACCGGTTCAAAACTGGACCTGGCCGATCACAGTTGGTTGGAAACGGTCAACCAGTCGATTAAAAAAGGCACCCTGTACAATCGGGGCGGCCAAAAAGTCGAAGCAGAAATCGACGAAGGCTTGATCAATCAAGACCGCTCGCTGCTATTGCCGATTCGCCAGGGGATCCTGGTGATGGTCAGCGACGAAGCCATTGAACTTTCTCACGTGGGGCAATCGACTGATGAGTGAAAAGACTGTCTTCAAAAAGATCATTGATGGCGAAATCAACGCCAACATCATTTACGAAGATGAGTGGTGCCTGGCATTCCACGACCTCTCGCCACAAGCTCCCGTGCATGTGCTGGTGATCCCCAAGAAAGAAGTCGTCAACGTGGCGGCGTTGCAAGAGGAAGATCGAGAGCTGGCTGGCTATCTGCTGTTGGCGATCGGAAAAGTCGCCCGGCAATTGGATTTGGAAACCGCTGGCTACCGAGTCGTCGCCAATTGCGGATCAGACGGTGGCCAGTCGGTCAACCATTTGCATTTCCACATTCTCGGCGGCCGGCAACTCAACTGGCCTCCAGGTTGATTCGAGCTGAAATCTGTCAAATTTCTTTCAAATCTGAAATTTGCGATCTGAGATCTGAGATTCGAATTCTCTACCGCAACCGTCCGGCCTGGCTCATCGTCTGACGGGCTGAGCGAGTGATGTTGTCAGTGGCTGGAACCGATCGATGGACGACTGATCCAACGGTGGACGATGCGCTGGTGCCAGCACAGCCGCAGTCGCTGGAAATCCCCATGCTGGGAGAAAGCGTTTCCACGAACCCGCAGTCCCCGCCACAGGTGGTTTCACCACAGCCACAAGGCGTCGACGATTGCTCGTCGGTGCAGAACCTCGAACCGTACAGGTTACGCAGCAGGAAGCCCGGCTGCCAGCAACCAAATCTAGCCTTGGTGGCACCACCAATCCATTGGTCTCCACAGCAAGGATCTTCACAATCAGGAGGCGTGCTGATCCATTCGCCAACGTAAACGCCACCGCAACCAGAACCGCAGACCATTTGTTTTCTTAGTTGACGCAAACCGTCCAGCGGGCGGGCTGGGATGATTCGGTCGCCGTAGTAGGCACCTTCACAGTCGTTGCAGGATGGCGTGTTGCAGCCGACGCCACAACCCATTGGGCCGCAACAGCCGACAGACATCAGGACGGCAGTTAACAGGAGAGTTGGCAAAAACCAGCGATTCATCAGATCGCCCCCATGGCAGGTGTTAAGATGTGATAATTACGCTGTGTTCGTTATCGGCCGGCACAGTTTCGCCGATTATCAAAATCTCACTAATCCGCAAACTTTTACAGCATTTCAAAGATGCCCGTTTCCAACCATCGTTTTTTTACTGTCTCGGCAGCGTTGTCCATGCTGGCGCTGCTTGCTGTCACAGGATGCCGACCAGCCCATTACTCACGGATTGCCGGCGACTGGCAGATGGCAGTCGGCAAAGATCTGCTCGATGGCGTCGTCGATTCGGATGAGAGTGCTGTCGCGGAGGAACCTAAAATGACCATCCGCTTTTTTCACTCCGGTCAATTGGAGACGAAAACCCGAATGGGCTCCGTCGACTCTACCAAAACTGGCAGCTGGGAACTGATCGAGTACAACGAACAGCAGCAACTTGCCGTGGTCCGGTGTCAGCTGTATGGGCAGGAGACCGACCATGAAATCGAACTGTTGGAAGACGGTGGGATCCGGATGGTGCCACCCAACCTGGCGGGGTTAAAGACGAAGATCAAATTCGTGCGGCAGGAATGATCGCGGTTGCCTGGCAAGAATGCCCGTGCTTTCGAGCTCAATCGCCGATCGATTCAGCGGTTTGGTCAGGCTTGAGCCGAAGTTGAAGTTCAAGTTGAAGAATCAACGGATCAGGCTGATGCATGTTCTTTTCCAGCAGCCCGTAGTAGACTAGCAGCTGTTTGTGAATGCACGTTTCTCCCCTGCCCTGATCGATGTCAGACCACCACGGATCGATTCCACCGCTGATGATGCTGAGAAGTTTCCTGACTGTCGGGTCAGGTTACATCTTGCACATGATTGTCCTGTTTACGGCCACGTTCCTGATTGGTCAGATGTTTCCAGAGTTCCTGGAATACCTGCGCAGCGAAGCTCCTGAGGCGGCCGACGAAATCGGTCCGTTCGGCCGGATGCCGATCGGAATGTTCTGGACCGTGGTGATCGTCGTTTCGGCAATCAACCTGATCATTGGCGCCGTTGCCATCTGGGTTGCGCCTTTTTCTCCGCTGGCTCATGCCTGTTTTATTGCCGCGATCCTGTTTGTGAACTATCTGCAGAACACGATTGCTGCCACTCCCGAGCAAAAATCGATGACCTTGGTGTTCGTGTTTGCCTTCCCCATCTCAATTCTGGTGGGAGCTCTTTGGGCCAATTCCCGGGCGACACAGGAACTTGCTCGCTTGAGTTCTCCGGAGCAGGTTTGAGCGAATGAATTACCGCCTGTTGTCAAAATTGCTTGGCATCCTGGTCATGCTGATCGGCGCTTGCATGCTGTTCAGTTTGATCTGGGCTGACCCCAAACTGGGCACGCATACGCACACCCTGGTAACGCTGGATCGGCTGGAGTATTCCGGGATGCAGGGCCTGATCTACAGCTCGGTGATCTGCTGGACGATTGGCGCGTCGATGTTGTATTGGGGGCGAGGTGCTGAGGGTAAGATCTACCGCAAGGAAGCGTTAGCCGTGGTCGGATTAAGCTGGGTCCTGGCGACCATCCTGGGGGCATTGCCCTACGTCTTCAGCGGCACGGCGCGGGGACCTTCGATTCGAGTTGCCCAACAGGAGTCAGTCGTTTACGTGGCTGCACCACGTTGGAAATTCTGGAACAGCTGGGATCGTGTGGAGGTCCCCGAGCCGGAATACCAGGTTCTCGCCGCGGTGGCCAATGCCTGGCAAAATGCACGCGGGATTTCGCAAAGCCAGTTGATCGCCCAGACAGCCGACCAGCAGGCGCCCCAGGTGTTCCGGCAGCTTCAACAACAGCCCCAGTTTGCCGACTGGCTAATCGGGCCTGGAGATGAGCAAATGGCGCCCGCTGACCGCGCGTCACGGTTCCGGTTGAAATGGGTCACGATGGGTTTACTGGATGCCATGTTTGAAGCCCAGTCAGGATTCAGCACCACAGGTGCCACCGTCTTGTGTGACCTTGAGGATCCGCACCTCGTTCCGCACTGCATCCTGTTCTGGAGATCCAGCACGCACTTTCTCGGTGGTTTGGGGATCATCGTGCTGTTCGTAGTATTGCTGGGACAGAACTCAGCGGGCAAGGCATTGATGCGGACGGAAATGCCCGGGCCGACTCACGAAAGCGCGACCGCCCGCATGCGTCATGCCGCATGGCTGTTTGGCGGCGTGTACATCGGCTTGAACGTCGTGTTGGCGCTGATCCTGTTATTCCTGGGCATGTCGGTATTCGATGCCTTGTGCCACGCGTTTGGAACGATGGCGACCGGCGGCTTCAGTACCTACAACGCCAGTCTGGGCCACTTTATGAACGAGGGCAGCCACGGTAGAGCGATCGAATATGTCGTGATCCTGTTCATGATCCTGGCCGGTGCCAACTTTACGCTGCTGTTCTTTGCAGTCCTTGGCAAGCCGCTGCAGATGCTCCGCGATACCGAGTTCAAAACCTACATCACGATGATTCTGATATCCACCGTGTTGATGTTGATTTTTGGATTCGGGGTCAACCTGGCAGACTTCGAAAGCTGGGAATCCGGTTTCCGAAATGGACTGTTCCAGGTCGTTTCAATCATGACCACGACCGGATTCGGAACCGCCGACTTTGATACCTGGCATCCCTTTCATCGTGGCTGGCTGTTCGCGTTAATGTTCGTCGGCGGTTGCTCGGGCAGCACCGGGGGAGGCATGAAAGTCATCCGCCATGTCTTGTTCGTTAAAATTCTGGGCATGGAAATTGATGCGGCCTACAGTCCCAAAGAAGTCCGCTTGTTGAAAATGGACGGCAAAACTATCGATGACCAAACCTTGCGGCACACGATCCTGGTTTACTTCAGCCTGATCTTTCTGTTGTTCGGGTTTGGGTTCATCTTCGTCGTCGGGCTCGAACCCGACTCGACCTGGACGGCTGGAGCAGAACACAAGTTGATTGATTCGGCCAGTGCCGTCGCTGCGACGCTGAATAATATTGGACCGGGACTGGGGGTTGTCGGACCCACGCAAAATTACGCCAACTTTTCGGGACTTTCCAAGTCACTGTTTATCCTGTTGATGATGCTGGGGCGGCTGGAAATCTTCCCAATCCTGGTACTGTTTTCCCCTCGATTCTGGCGTGACCAGTGACCTTGGAATCCGGACAAGATGACGTCGCCCTGACCGCCGACTTGGCTTCCTCGATTTCCAGCGAGGCTTTCGGCTGGCATCCGGCGACGGTTCGCAGTCATCTGTTCCTGCACTGTTTTTTTCTGGCCATCGGCGTGATCGTGGTTGCATTGTCGATGCTGATGCGTACCGAGGGACAAACGGCCGTTTTTCTACCCGGGGCCAGTCGACCACTGCCACCCTCGTGCATGACAAAATACCTGTACGGGCTGGACTGCCCTGGTTGTGGGATGACACGCGCGTTCATCTCAATCAGCCACGGGCAGTTGGAGCAAGCGTGGAATTTTAATGCCGCCAGTTTCGTGGTGTATCCGTTCATCGCCATTCAAATTCCCTGGAACCTATTGCAGATCGGGATGTTACTTTGGCGTCGCCGCGCGATCGAATTGCCTTATCTGTACTGGCTGCCGGTGCTGGTGTCGATTGTTTTGACAATGCATTGGTTGTGGCGATTGGCGATTTGAAAATCTTTGCGACTTTGCGACTTCGTGTCTTTGCGTTTCTTTGCAGTCAGGTCGTGGGCCAAGTGACCGGCCATTTACTCCGACCTGCAAACCGCTGTCACCTCTTTGCCGAAAAGACTACATGCAAAATGGTAGAGTCAGCAAATCTCAAATCTCAAATCTCAAATCTCAAATCTCCTGACTCTACCGGAATGTATGTTTTTCGAAATCAGGGATTAGGTTGCATTGGATTAACGCAAAGTCGCAGGGATGCAAAGTCGCAAAGTGTCGTTCGATTCCTTAACTTCATCCGGTTTTTCACCAAGGATTGTCCTGCACAACCACTTGTCGTTCGTGTCTATTTAAAATCTTTGCGTCTTTGCGACTTCGTGTCTTTGCGTTTCTTTGCAGTCAGGTCGTGGGCCAAGTGACCGGCCATTTACTCCGACCTGCAAACCGCTGTCACCTCTTTGCCGAAAACACGACATGCAAAATGGTAGAGCCAGCAAATCTCAAGTCTCCAGCCTCCAGCCTCCAGCCTCCAGCCTAACTACCCATGAACCCCCAAACCATCGATGTCCTTGGCCAAAACGCCCATGTCACCCAAGGCGGTGCCGGCCGACCGATCCTGCTGGCACACGGCTTTCCACTGGACCACCAGATGTGGAACGCCCAGTTCGAACCATTAAGCCAACAGTTTCACGTCATCTGCCCGGACTTGCCGGGCTTCGGCAACAGCCAACCTTCGTGGCCGAAAACGGAAGCCGCGGTTCCTCCCCTGACCATGCCGACGCTGGCCGATTGGTTGGCTGCGCTGCTGGATGCAATCGGAATCGACGAACCGGTCGTGTTCTGTGGCCTTTCGATGGGGGGTTATATCGGCTGGGAATTTGCGCGACGACATCCGCAGCGACTGGCGGCGCTGGTAGCATGCAATACTCGCGCCAGCGATGACACCGAAACGATTCGCCGCGGACGGCAACTGGCCGCGCGGGAAGTACTCCGGTCCGGCGCAGGACCAGTCGCCGAATCGTTGGTTCCTAAACTGTTTGCTGCGCCCGACGCATCCAACGAAATCAACCCTCGAGATGAAGAGCGAAAGTTAATTCGCCAGGTGATCGTCGAAACGGATCCTGATTCAATTGCGGCTGGTCAACTGGGCATGGCTCAGCGGGAAAACGCCAGGCAGTGGCTGGAACGCATCACCGCGCCCACGCTGCTGGTTGCGGGGGAGTTTGATGAAATTGTTCCAGCGGAGGAAATGGAACAGGACTCAAGCTACATACCCGATTCCGAATTCGTCTGCCTGAACCATGCCGGACACCTGGCTCCGCTGGAGTCGCCGCAGGCCTTCAACGACGCGGTCGTCGACTGGTTGAACCGCAAGTCGCACGGCTAGCCACGGCGACGTTCCAGCAGCGTCATCATCATGAACGCCATCAAGCCACGCAATTCATCGACATCGTCGTAATCGTACATCCGATCAAGTTGATACTTGCCTTCCAGGAATGCCGCCTGTTTGGTTAACCGCATCTTGGGAGACTGATCAGCCGTCGAGGTCAACAGATACTTGGGGTGGAACATATATCCCGTCAAAATCCTCAGTACTGGAACTTCTCCCAATAAACCATCAAACAACTTGGCCATCGGATTTTCTTCTTGAATGGTCGAAACATGCTGACCATTTTCGTCCATCACCTCATAGTGAGCTTTCCACAATGACCGCATGCCTTTGCGGCGCACGCTGCCGAACCGTTCACCACTGGCATCGGTAAAGTGATAGGCCGCCGACCAGTCGATCACGCGATCAGCCTTGATTTCGCACAACACCTGCGATTTCGATTCATCACGAAAGACCGTGACGGCTTCTTTCAGCTTGAACATTTTTTGCTTGACATA
>CAZJEK010000323.1:0-6890 GCA_964545005.1 uncultured Pirellulaceae bacterium | reverse complement strand
TGTAAGGTCACCCCTGGCGGCAGGTGTCTAGTGATTGGTTAGTCCAATTTTGCAACGTGGCGATGAGCGAGCTGGTGATCCAACCCGAATCTGAAACGAATCCGGGAGTCCCAGCCGCGGGACAAGCCAGCTGTGAAGATGAAACAGGCGTGAGAGCGATGCGTTTGATTGCCGCCGGTGATCCGCAAGGCATGCAAACCCTGTTGACGATTCACGGCCCAATGCTGGCACGATTAATCGGACGATTGACCGCCTGGCACGCCGATATGGACGATGTGATGCAGGAAGTCCTGTTGCAGATTTGGAACAAAGCGGACAGCTATCGGGGGCAAGGCTCACTGGAAGGCTGGTTGAAACGGATTGCGATCAACCGTTGTCGGAATCACTTCCGCGCTCTGGCAACCTGGCAACGCAAACTGGAAAAACTGGCACTGCTGGGGCAAGCCGACCACTACACCGATCCGCCAACTCAAATCGACGGTATCGATGACGAACTGAAACAAGCCTTGGCAAAACTGACCCCAGATGAACGAACGGCCGTTGTGCTGTTTTACCTGGAACAGTTGTCCGGCGAAGAAGTCGCTCAACTGACCGACTCCAAACCCGAAACGGTACACGTGCGTTTGCACCGAGCCCGAACCAAACTGAAACAACTCCTGTGTCCGGGAGGACATCCATGAAACCCGATCCACCAGCAGACGACTTGCCGCAGATCGTGCAGTCGATGATCGACCAACCGGAAAACGTCCGGTTCGACCCGCATGTTGCCAACCGACGCGCTGTGGAATATCGGAAACGCCGCCAGCAGGTCAAAAATCGACTGACCGCAATCGCCCTGACCGGCACCGCCTTTTTACTGGGCGCGTTGGTCTGGTGGCCGCAATCGGAATCACCAACCGGCGTCGCCCCCCCTACCGCCACGGCACGCCGGGATTCGGCACCAGCCAATTCACCCGACAACCCGTACTCAACCAACTCCGATCCCACGGTCGAATTGGATCAAGACCCGTTCGCCCAGGAACTGGAACGATTGGATCAAATGCGTCGCGACATTGCTCAGCTGCGACGCGAGACAAGACAACTGCAGCAGTTGCGTGAGCAACAACAATTCTGGATCCTGCGAGAAGAGCTCACTCGTCGTGACATCCTGACTTCAACCAACATCGAACTTTAGGGGAACTCCCGTGCATTTGAATACCATGAGACCATTGATCAATTTCTCGTTTCCAATCGCTTTGCTGGTCGCTGCCCTGTCGGTCGCAACTGCGTCAGCTCAGTCGCTGGAGGAGGCCAGGAATCATCCTCCCTCCGTTTTTTCGGAGAAGACCTCGGAAATTAATCTCCAATCGCTGGCCTGGAAAATTCAGCTGGAACAGAGTCTGACTGACGAGTATCGCAAGAGTCGCGATTTGATCAATGAAGAAATGAAAGCCATCAGCCGGGAGATTGAAAAACTGACCGAGCAACTCCCGATTGAATTTCGGTTCCTCGATGCTGGAGCCCGATCCAGTATCGCGAGCAACTTGAGCGAACGAATCCTGGACTTGAAACTGGACATCGCAACGCAAACAAAAATGCTGGACGTTGCCAGCGATGATGACAAGGAAAAGCAAAATGACCTTGAGCTTCAATTGGCCAGACAGGATGCTCAGATCCAAATTCGAGCAGCAGAGTTGGCTGTCAAACATCGAGAGCAAGACCTGGCGATGTCCGAGCGATTGCGCAAACAGGACTACGTATCGCAGCGGGATCTGGCTGAAACCAGGTACCAACTCGATCTCGCCAAGTTGAAACTAGAAAAAGCCATGCTGGAGTTAGAAACAATCAATCAGGGAAAAGCTTCGGGAAATGCCAAACAACAAGCCGAATTACGCCAGAAAATCCAGCCCCTCCAAGTCCAACTGTCAGTCGCCGAAAAACAACTCGCCTCCCTGGCCGATGCGTCGTCAACGATCCTCAAAATCGATTCCCTGAAACGGCAACTTGACCTGATGACGCGTGATCTGGAAGTCGTTGCCGGTGGGCTGATCGAACACTCCCAGGCCAAGTTGGAACTGGAAGTGTTGCGGGACGCGATCCAGGCTGAGTTGGAAAAGAAGCAGGAATAAATTCCGAATATCAAATATAAGAAATTAGATTTTAAATGGGTTCAACTCGGTTTCCGCTCGTGCTTGGAGCAAGAGTTGGTCGATTTGATCGAGTTTTTCGGGCTTCGCTTTTTAACTTTCGGTTTGCCACGCAGTTGAAAGTCGCTATCTGTTGCAGCGTTGCCAAACGGGCCGAAGGCCAAGCCATTTGCCTAGCCCAGGGTAGCGCTCTTCTCGCTGGCGAGAAGAAAGCAGGCCCTGGGTTAAATCGGCCGATGAATCGTCGGTCCCGCCAAAGCAGGAAAACAAAACGCCGTATTATCCGGGACCGAAACCTCAGATAGTTGAGTCCGGTCCGCGAAGCTAGGCCGATGCAAATGGCCAGGCCTTCGGCCCTAACAGGCATCTTGATACCTGTACCCAGCCCTGCAGGCTGGGCTAGGCAAACGATGGGGCCTTCGGCCCAGAACAAAGCTAAATCCAGTGTCGCTCTAGAAGTAGGCATCACCCGGTGCGTTTAAAATTGGTGCATGACAGCGCTGGCAAAATCCTCGGGCGAAGTGAGCGAGGCGAATTGCACCCATTCCGAATTTCAGAATCTCAAATTCGATTCCGATCTTAACCGACGCCCTTGGCCATGGTTTTGGGTCGACTGGGATCGTTGTTCAGGACCATCGTGAAATAGCTGCGAACGACGCGGTCGAAATATTCCGGCCGCATTTCCAGCGGCAACTCGTTGTACACACAGAAGTTATTGATCTGGTTCAACAGGTCTCGTGGATGACACCGGCGCAGCCGCCGGTTGGCTCCGACAAAGTGCGTTTTAATCAGGTAGTCCACCACCTCCGGCCGGTATTCACACTCCAATTTGTCACAGTAAATCTGGAACAGGATGTGGAATTCCTTGTGGCTGGGATCTTCGATTTCGATCTTGTAGGGAATTCGCCGCAGGAAGGCTTCATCCACCAGATCGGAAGGCTCCAAGTTGGTCGAAAAGATGATCAGCTGTTCAAACGGCACTTGAATTTTTTTCCCTGAAGACAGAGTCAGAAAATCAACCCGGCTTTCCAATGGAACGATCCAGCGATTCAACAGCTCCTGAGGTTCAATTCGCTGCCGGCCAAAGTCATCGACCAACAGGCAGCCACAGTTGCTTTTCATCTGCAGCGAAGCTTCGCTCACATTGCTATTGGGATCGTGGCGGATTTCCAGCGAATCCATCGTCAGTTCGCCGCCGACAACAACCGTCGGACGTTTAATCTTGACCCATCGCTTGTCGTAACCCGCATCGTGGATCAGTGAGTCGGAATCGTCCTGGGCTTGCTGATGGTAGGCAGCATCAAAAAACTTGATGATTTGTCCATCTTCAAAAATAGCGTGCGGAACCCAGATCTCATTTCCAAAACACTGGGTAATTCGTTGGGCCAGCGTCGATTTTCCGTTGCCCGGTTCTCCGTAAAGAAACAGCCCGGCCCCCGAGTTGATCGCTGGCCCGAGGCTTTCGAATAACGACTCGTTGATCGAGATATCCCGAAAGGCGTTCCGCAGATCAACGCGTTTGGGTGATTCAGCGCGAATCGTCTGGGCTTCAGCACTCAATACATAGTCAATCAACGGCACGGGTGCGGGTCCCACGTACGAGCAGGCTTGCCGAGCCACGGCAGCGCGATCACGCCCTTGTTCGGTGAGTGCGTAGTTATAGTCGTTCAGCGGCGCTGAGCCCTGATGCACGATCATCTGTCGTGACCGCAGTTGCTGGAACATCGATTCCAGCACATTGAACGGCAGGCACAAGTCGTTGGCCAATTGGCGACCGCTGCTCAAACCAACCACTGCCAATCGCTTGATCAACAGGGATTCGATCAGCGAAACGGGGAGTCCAGTTTCCTGCAGCGATGTTGGTTCGGAAGGCCGATAAGACTCGTCGGCCAGAATCGTCGCTAACAGGCTGCTTCCTAGAGAAGAGTTATGTGTTTCCAACATTTGACTTCAAAGATCATCAGTTTCAGGTGGCTCGGCGCAAACGTTCAGCCCGCCTGCGCAATGCACAAAAGTAGGTCACGGTTTGAGGATTCCGTAGTCATGGTCGGGGAGGATCCAGATTTGCCCACCCGAGACTGGCTCATTCACTGTAAACGGCAGATCGAGAGAGATTCGCTCAGCCAATAGAGCCGTCACATCCGGAAGGGTTTCGTTACACGGACCCATTTTCGCCAATAATCACCGGCCCGGCTGATAACTGAAAGCTACAACAAGTTGGCATTTTTCCGCGCCACCACTAACACGCTGGAACGAATCGTCTCAGCTCCCGATCTACTTCGCACTGTACCTATCATGAGTGATCTCAGATCCCCGTCCCCACAATCTCCCTTCCTGTCGCACCAGGACGGTTCGGTTTGCCAATGGTTTTTGTCGGGTCAAATCGACGAGAGCCAGCCTAACCGGCAGTACCCAGTGAACAAGTATCCGTTCACGATTGGTCGAAGTAGTGAATCGGAACTACACCTGCCACTGGGTTGCATTTCCAAGAACCACGCCGTCATCACGCAGTCCTCGGAGGGAACTCTGGTGTTGCGTGAGCTGGGCAGCACCAATGGAACTTTCGTCAACGGTAAACAGCTGTTCGATGAAGTGGAATTGAAGGAAAACGACCTGGTGCATTTTGCTGCCCTGGTGTTCCGCGTCGGGCGTCAGCAACGGCCAACCGCCGAATCCAATCATCACAATACCATTCAGGAAGATGTCTGCGATCAGGCCCTGGCCATGATTCAGTTTGAACGACTGATCAGTGATGGTGGTCTGTACCCTCACTTCCAACCGCTGGTCGTGCTCGAGGATCAATCTCGAATTGGCTACGAAGTTCTGGGGCGCAGCCGACTGTTTGGTTTGCAGACCCCGCAGGAAATGTTTCACGCTGCCTCACAGCTGAATCTGGAGGCTCAATTGTCAGAAGCCTTTCGTCAACGCGGCGTCGAAATTGGCATGGCCTTTGGTCCCGACGTCAACTTGTTCGTCAACACGCATCCCAGCGAACTGGATCGACCAGAGTTTTACGATTCGCTCCGCACGTTGCGCGAGTCAGCTCCCGAGCAGAGCATCACGTTGGAGATTCATGAAGGTGCCTCGACCAACATGACCATGATGCGAGAACTGTGTGCGGTGCTGAGCGACCTGGAAATCAAACTGGCGTTCGATGATTTTGGAGTCGGCCGAGCGCGACTGGTTGAACTGGGCGAAGTCCGACCAGATTACCTCAAGTTCGACATGAAGTTGACCAAGAACATCGAACACGCACCTGCCAAGCGTCAGGAACTGGTAGCTTTGTTTGCAAACCTCGTCAACAACCTGGGAATCATGACCTTGGCCGAGGGGGTTGAAACCCGTGAATGCCACGACATCCTGGTGCAAATGGGCTTTCAGTTGGGACAAGGCTTTTACTACGGCCGCCCTTCTCCGATCAGCAAGTACACGCGAGACGAAAAGGCGTCGTTGATCGCAACGGACACCGATACCGATTCATCCATTGCCTCGATTGTTAAAACAAAAACTCCCACCGACGCTCCTTCCGACCCGGAAGTTATTGAATAAGTCGAAAGTGTTGTCACTTACCTAGAGCAGCCTCCCCTGGAGGGCAAGCAACGTGTTGCAAACTCCCCTCGATACTGACAAAGAAATCCTTGGCTACAAGTTGCAGGAACGAATTGGTTCTGGCGGCTTTGGCGAAGTCTGGTCGGCCATCGCGCCGGGCGGGTTACGAAAAGCGATCAAGATCGTCTTTGGATTTCATGATGGACGGCGTGCCCAGGCGGAACTGAAGGCGCTGGATAGAGTGAAAGAGTTGCGGCATCCGTTTCTGCTGTCGCTGGAACGAATTGATGTCCATGAAGGTCAGCTGATCGTTGTCAGTGAACTGGCCGATCAAAGTCTGGCCGATCGATTCAACCAATGCGTCGAGGCCGGTGAACCAGGCATTCCCCGCGACGAGATGTTGCAATACATGCGGAATGCGTCTGAGGCGTTGGACTACTTGAGCAATGAACATGGCTTGCAACATCTCGACATCAAGCCAGAAAACCTGTTGCTGGTTGGCAGCCACGTCAAAGTTGCCGACTTCGGATTGATCAAGGATCTGCACCAGGCTTCCCAGTCGCTGATGTCGGGTATGACGCCGGCCTACGCCGCGCCGGAGCTGTTTGATGGCCAACCAGGGCCAACCAGCGATCAATATTCGTTGGCGATTGTCTACCAGGAAATGATCACCGGAATTCGCCCCTTTCCGGGCACCACTCCGGCCCAATTGGCTGCGCAGCATATGCATGGCAAGCCCAATCTGCGGTCATTGCCCAAATCCGATCAGGCGATCATCGCCAAAGCGATGTCCAAGGAACCCTCGGTCAGGTTTAGCTCTTGTCGCGAACTGGCTGAGGAGTTGTGCAATCAGCGACGAGCTGTCAAGAAAGCCGTCCGACGCCAAACCCTTGGACGCGAAAACGGCGAGACCGATTCCCGGACTTTGAACTTGCCCGGCAACACGCACGGTCACGATGTGACGGCGTTGATCTCCGACCAATCGATGCCATTTCGGGCAGCCGAAATCAAAATCCTCGACCCTCCGACATGCGATGCAGCTTCGGCTCAAGTGCGACCGACACTGATCATTGGAGTGGGATCCTGCGGCAACCGAGTAGTGCAAAAAGTCAAAGAACGACTGGTTTCCCGATACAATTCAATGGACGCGATTCCAGCCGTCAAGCTGCTGGCAATCGATACTGACCGCAACTCGCTGGGTACATTGCGGCGGGA
>CAZJEK010000322.1:1182-6917 GCA_964545005.1 uncultured Pirellulaceae bacterium | reverse complement strand
CCGACTCATTCCGTTGTCCTAAACCATCCTGCAAATCGATGCATGGCGCTACCCGGATTCTTGCACGAAAATTTCCAACTTACCTGTTTCTATTGCTTCAGCACGTGTCTCAGGCTTCGTTGAAACAACGACAAACTCCTGATCGACGAACGAAATTGTTGACTGGGGCGAAAAGACATCCGGAATCGACGACTCAGGCAATTCCACGATGGCAAACACATCATCCCCATCCGCCATCGCGTATAAGACCATTATTCGCTTCTCGTTCCATTCTCGATCGATGGTCCTGTGCGCAAGAAATTTCTTTAGCTTACCGAACATATTGAATCAGAAAAAACTGCATTTCATATTTGCCCTTAAATGATCATCCGCAGATCACCGGTTTGTCGGCCAAACCTTTTGGCCTCTTTCTTAGGCGCAGTACCAAATAGTCCCGGAGGGACGGCAGCGATTAGCCGACGGCGCAAGCCGTAGGAGAATAGATGCCAGACCGCAGAATAGCCCCGGCAGGGGTGGCAGCGAGCATACTATCCTAACCCAGTTTCCCGTTCGCTGTCGCCCCTGCCGGGGCTGGGAACTTCTTGACCTTTTGTCCCACGGCTCACGCCGTGGGCTAATTGCTGTCGCCACTACCGTGGTTAATGAGCATTGACTGACGACGAGAGAGGAACTTGAGATTCGGCGATTGACTCGTTTTCTGCAAAACGCATCTTGTTGATCATGTTAATCTTGTCAATCCTGTCCTTCGTATGGCCGCGCCCAAAATCGACAGCGTGCGCAAGAATCACTTGGAAGTTTGACAGGACTTTCAGGATCAACAAGATTGACGAGATGTTTATTGGTGATGGATCCCTAGACTACGAATCGCGCGAATGACAAACCTCTCGCTGAGCACAAGAAACCAACGCGCAACTCCAAAACTCGCATCCAAAGGAACACTCGATCCAACATTGGAGATCAACTCTTACTCTCGCTCTTTCACTGCACGCGATTCGGGCTGTTACTGACAAACTCAGTCCACTCCAGCGACCGGGGTTCCATCGTCAATTTCATCGCTGGGATACAAAATCACTCGATTCCCCGGTTCCAAACCCTCCAGAATTTCGGTGTCGGTCTCGCTTTGCAACCCAATCGATACGGGCTGCAACACAGCAGCGTTGTCTACCACTTTGAACACGTGCCACTGCCGCTCGTGTCGAAACAAAGCACTATTGGGCACCTTCACCGCATCGGGGACCTCGTCGATCTTGATTTTGGCTTCGACTCGGTAACCGTCGCCAAGGGACTCAATTCGTCCCTCGGATTCGCTGAAGTCCGCAATCACATTGACGCGCTGTTCTTCCACCCCCAACGAGGAGACTTTGGTGAACGCGGCCGGTTCAACGACGCGGACCGATGCCATCAAAGGACTCTCGCCGCCCCAGTGCTCGATCGTCATTTCTGCCAACGGACGGATCTTGACGGCGTCAGTCGACAACACGTCAATCTCAATCTCCAGGTTGTGCGGATCGCCGACCTCGATCAGCGGGGTCCCAACATTGACGACCGTGGCGCTCTCTTGAAAAATTCGTAACACGCTACCTGAAATTGGTGTCGTGACTTCAAACGGCTGAACGTTGTCTTCGGAAAACTGAGTCAACGCGGCTTCTGCCATTTGCAATTCGAATTCGGCAATCCGAGCGTCAAAACTGGACGTGCGAATGGCTTGGCTGTCAGCCAGAAAACTGGCTTTGGCCCGATCAAACTCAGACGCCGAAATGGCCTTGTTCTGAATCAGCTGCTTGGCTCGTTGATAGTCCGCCTCGCTCAAGCCAAAACTGGCATTGACTTGTTCCTGCTGAGCCTTGGCACGTTCCAACGCCGCCTGCGCCTGCTCAACTCGGGCTTGAGCCTGGGCCTTCGCTCGGGCATCCAGCAATGCCGGTTCCGCCGGCAGAATGACGGCGACCACCGCACCTTTTTCGCCCAGCCCGTCACCTGGTTTGTATTCGATCCGCGCCAACCGTCCAGCAACCGGAGCTGAGATGACGTACTTTTCCCGGATCCTGGTCTTGCCATCCTCGCGGACGAAGTTTTCCAGGACGCCCTGTTCCACGACGGCAATCTCGACATCCACCGGTTTCGGGGTAAACGCCAGGATGCTGGCAACGACGATGGCGATCAAGACCAGCGTCCAAATGATGGACTGAATGGATATTCTCATGTATCTGCTTATTCGCGGGTTTTCAAAACAGAAATCAAATCGAGCCGAGCGACCCGACGTTGTACGATGATGGCTGACACCAATGTCGCCGCAGACACCACCAGGGCAGCGAATGCATACGTGCCGTTATCGATGACCAATGGAATTCGATAGTTTTCCGTGTCCAGTCCCATAATCAACGCCGCCGCCAGAACGTAGCCGATCAGACAACCGGCCGGGATAGCAAGCAAAGTAAACAGCGTGATTTCTCCCAGCAGCACCGTGGCAACTTCGCGTTGCGAAAATCCGATCACTCTCATCGTCGCCAAGTCACGACTTTGTTCCGAAAGTGAAATCCGCGCGCTGTTGTAGACCACGCCAATCGCGATCACGACGGCAAACAGAATATTGAACGATCGCATCGTTAACATGTTTTCGGCGATGGTCTCGCGAAAACTATCAATCGCGGCATCCTTGATCGTGACACTGGCGACTCCCGGACGAGTCTCAAGCTCGTGAAAGACATCATTGATCTGATTGGAATCAACCTTCAAAAACGCACCGGAAGCAACTTCGGATTCACGTAGCAACTCATGAAGTCGACTTTTCCGCATGTAGGCATTGATCCCACCGAACTCATTGACGATCGCCGTGACCTCAACCTGGCGAATCGGCCGTTTGTCTTCCAGTACCTCGACGGTAATGTCGTCGCCCAGCGTCACACCTAGCAGTTCCGCCAATTTGCTGTTGAGCATGATTCCATGTTCGGGAACGCGGACCGGAATCGCTTGATCGTTGAGCAAACGAAACAGGTGGGGATCAGGTTCCAGCCCGCTGATGCCCACCCGCCGTGATCGATGTTGAAATCGTAATCGAGCGGCAACGCCGCGCATCGTTTCGCTGTCCAGAACTCCATCCAGGTTGGCGACCTCGTGAACCACCGACGCCGTCGCGGGTTCGACAAAGCTGACCGTCAGGTCCTGCCGCTGAGCAATCCGAAACTGAAAATTGATCAAGTAGTTCAACGCGTCCAACGAAAAACTACCCAGAATCAAGACGGCCACCGACATCGCGATTCCAATCACCGAGATCGTCGACTTGATCGGTTTGCGAGCCAGATTGCGGATGATCATCCGAAATTCAGGAGCAATCCAATGGGCAGGAAAGATGCGTTCGAACAAGGTCGGCCGGTAGGTCGGTGGTGGCTCCGGACGCATGGCTTCAGCCGGAGGCAACGAGATTGCTTTGCGGACGGCAAACCAGGTCCCCACGACCGCGGCCCCCGTGGTCAGCAATAACGCCCACAGGATCGCGGGTTTGTTGACCTGCAAATCGAGCACCGGGAATTTGTAAAACTCCTGGTACATTTCAGTCAGGTTCCCGGCCATCCAGATGCCAAACAACGTACCAGCAATCATCCCGGCCAGCGACACGATCATGACCAGGTTCAAATAGTGAAACCCGACCTCATAATTGCTGTACCCAAACGCTTTTAAAGCCGCGATCTGTTCCCGCTGCTGGCTGATGATTCGAGAAATCACAATGTTTAACAGAAACGCAGCCACCGACAGGAAAATTGCCGGTGCCAGGGTGGCCATCGTTTTCAATTGAGTCAACTCATCGGTCACGTATTGGTGAGACAACTGCTGTGAGCGATCATAGGCGCCGATACTGCCATATCGTTCCAGCAAGTTGTCTAACGCCGTGATCACTTCGTCGCCATTGCCGTTATAGCTCAACCGCAACGTGACGCTGTTGAATGCACCGGACATATCAAAGGCCGACTCCAGCTGCTGGCGTCCCATCCAGAAGATACCAAACCGTTTCTTGTCCGGTAGCAGACTGCCGCCTTCAATTTGCATCACGTATTCGGGCGACAACGCGATCCCCACGATCTTCAACGTCTGTAGCCGGCCGTTAATGATCGCTTGAACAGAATCGCCCGGGTTGAATTGGTGAGCTTCGGCAAACATTTCGGAGACAACGACTTCCCCAGTCCGTCCAGGCTCGACCATTCGCCCGCGACGGATGTAGACCTGATTCAACCTGGATTTGCCGTAGTCGGGAACCGAAATCAGCCGAGCGGTAGCCGGTTCTTCCATCTCCGGTACGTTCATCAAGACGTTGTAAACCAGTCTCGTTTGCACACGCGCGACACCCGGGATGGCTTCGATGCGGGGGATCATCGAATTGGGGCACCGCCGGACTGATGCAAAAATATCGGCAAACCGATGGTCGCGATAAAACGTTTCCTTGCCATGTTGAAGGGAGGAATAGGCGCACAACGACATCACAAACACGGCCACGCCGGCGGCAATCACAGCGATGATCGCCAAGGCCTGCCCCTTCATCTGGCTCAAGTCGCGCAGCAGTTTTCGATCCAGCTTGCGCATTACCATTCCAGTTCGGAGGCTGCGATTTTGCTTGAGTTCGTTTCGACGCCCAAAATTCTTCCGTCGGATAACGAGATCACTCGATCCGCCATCTTGGCGATCGCCGCGTTATGCGTGATCACGGCCGTCGTCGTTCCCAATTCGCGGTTGATTCGGGCAATCGCTTCCAGCACGATAATGCCAGTGTGGACATCCAGAGCACCGGTGGGTTCATCGCACAACAGGACATCCGGGCGTTTGGCAATCGCCCGGGCAATCGCGACTCGCTGTTGTTCGCCACCGGACAACTGAGCAGGAAAGTGGTTAGCCCGGTCTTTTAACTCAACCATTTCCAGGGCTTCCAGCGGATCCATGGGAGAACGGGCAATCTCGGTAATCAGTTCAACGTTTTCTTTGGCTGTCAGACTGGGAATCAGGTTATAGAACTGAAATACGAAGCCCACATGCTGGCGGCGGTAAAATGTTAACTCTGCCGGATCACTGGCAGTCAGGTCCTGGTCGAGGTAAAACACGCTGCCCGTCGTGGGAACATCCAGTCCTCCGAGAATATTCAGCAACGTGGATTTTCCACTGCCCGAAGCACCCAGCAAAACCACAAACTCGTGATCGTACAAGTCCACCGAAACCCCGCGCAGCGCATGGACCTTGACCTCACCCATCTCGTAAACTTTGGTGACATCGACCGCGCGAAAAACGGACTTAACTGCTGAGTCTTGGCTCGTTGACATGAACAACTTGTAGGAACCGAGTGCGTTTGATTACGATTGCCAGTTTAACGACTAACTTCCACGGCGTCCCATGAATAACCTGACCGGAAAACCGGCACTCCCGTTCAAATTACCTGATACCCAGCAAAAAACCTGGCAATTGGAAGACTTCCGCGGTCGATGGCTATTAATGCTGTTTCATCGCCACCTGGGCTGACCGCCCTGTCGCCAACATGTTGCGCAGTTGCGTGACCGACAATCCGAGTTGCATTCGTCGAACATCTCACCGGTGGTTGTTTCCTTTGATGGAGATATTCTCGCGGAAAACTATTTACGGCAAATGGAAATCGAGTGGCCCTTGCTGCGGGATACGGACATGGAACTGTATCGCCGCTACGGAATGCACCGTGGGGATTGGTGGGACCTGTTTGGTCCAAGGTCAATCTGGAATTA
>CAZJEK010000322.1:0-1172 GCA_964545005.1 uncultured Pirellulaceae bacterium | reverse complement strand
TCTCAAACTGATATATTCCGGTCACCGACCTGGCCAGCCCGGCAAGGACTGGCAGCAATTGGGCGGCGACATACTGATTGATCCCGACGGAATCGTCAGATTACATTACGTCTCCGAAACGCCTCACGATCGCCCGAATGTGGATCAGATTCTGCAGCTGGTCAAAACCTAGTGCTTTGTGACTTTTAAGCTTGTCGTGTGACAAAGCACTAGTGCCGCGTCAAGCATTGATTTTGGGGTTGGCACTTCAAGTTAGCGATTGGTTTTTCTAGCAAGATTGACTCGCCACCCCCAATTTTTAAGTTAGACGCTGCACTAGTCGTCGTGATGCAATTCGCGAAGCACCAGAACGGGGCAGGGAGCCAACCGAACCACTCGCTCGGCAACCGATCCCAGGAAGATTCGCGACAGCCCGCGTCGGCCATGAGACGAAATCACGACCAGCCCCGCCTTTTTCATTTTCGCGAAGTTGGCAATTTCGCTGCCTGGATCACCGAACAGCGCCGTAAAATTGACATCACCAAATTTATCTTTTACCTGATCACGAAAACTCTCTTCCAAATTAGCGGTGATCTCTTTCTCGGAATACGTTCCCCAAACCACACTCGGCTCGACTGCCGCCGGGTAGGGAGTCACGTGGATGACTTCCAGCAAATCCGGTGAAGCCACCATTTCGGATGCCGTTTGCAATGCGTCTTCCGACATTTCCGAAAAGTCCCAGGGAACGATTACGGTTTCTTCTGTAGTAAGTTTCATCGTGCTACTTTCGTTAAAAACTTTGGTTACCTGGTAATCTGACGGCGTTGTCAAAACAGCTGGCAACACCCGTGAAATCAATACTCAAAATCAGGATGACGTTTGGCGAACATCAGTTAACTCAAGGATGCCAACCGGATGCTCGAGATCGTCGACCACCACCAGATGATGGATGTCAGGGTGCTGGTCAAACAGAGCAACGGCCGCGCTGAGTCGCTGGTCGTTGCGAATCGAGACTACAGACTCCGTCATGTGACGGCAGGCTTGGTGAAAATCGGTATTGCTCGGCCGCCGCTGGCCGTATTTATCGACTTCAAACATCTCATCAACAACGGTGGTGTCCCCCTGCTCAAACCTCTCGAACAACGAGCGATACTTTTGGATGTCCGTCGTTGTCAGAATTCCACAGCAGCGCC
>CAZJEK010000321.1:0-6929 GCA_964545005.1 uncultured Pirellulaceae bacterium | reverse complement strand
GCCCTCCGGGCCTATTCAAATTTCCAGTCTCATCAAACTACCGGCGTTTTTTCGGGCGGGGGACCTTGGTTCCTCGTCTTCGCCCGCGCTTCCCGCGGCGGCCGCCTTTCTTGTTGCCGCTGTCAGAACCTTCCACCGATGACAACGGCTGGCCAATGTTAGCCTGCAATTGATTGATGCGATCGCGGATCATCCCGGCGCGTTCAAATTCCAGGTCTTCGGCGGCTTGCAGCATCTCCTGTTGCAGTTGGTCGATCAGTTCCTCGGTGATCAACTCTTCATCCTTGCCAGCCTTGGCGGCTTGAGTCGCTTTGTCGCGTTCTTCCATGTCACGCTCAATGCCCGCCTTGATTTCCTTGTAAACGGTCTTGGGCACAATCCCGTGCTCTTCGTTGTACGCCTCCTGAATCGCGCGACGTCGAGCCGTTTCTTCGATCGCATTTTTCATCGCCTCGGTTACCTTGTCGCCGTACAGGATCACCTTGGCATTGGCGTTCCGAGCCGCTCGGCCAATAGTCTGAATCAGTGCCGTTTCGCTGCGCAAAAACCCTTCCTTGTCCGCATCCAGAATTGCCACCAGCGATACCTCGGGCAAGTCCAACCCTTCTCGCAACAGGTTGACTCCGACCAGGCAGTGGTAACGGCCCAGCCTCAAATCTCGCAACAGTTCGACCCGTTCAAACGCATCCAATTCGCTGTGTAACCACTTCGTCGCAATCCCGTTCTCACTTAAATACGCCGCCAGGTCTTCGGCCAACCGTTTGGTCAGCGCGGTGACGAGCACACGTTCGTCACGATCCAATCGTTGTTTGACTTCCTCCAGCAGATGTGCGATTTGTCCGCTGGCAGGAACCACCTCGACCACCGGGTCCAGCAAACCTGTCGGCCGAATGATCTGTTCCACGACTTCGCCACCGGTTTTTTCCAGCTCGTAATCGTTGGGAGTCGCCGAAACGTAAACCACCTGGTTGATCCGGTTTTCCCATTCTTCAAATTTCATCGGCCGATTGTCCATCGCGCTGGGCAGGCGAAACCCGTGAGTCACCAGCGTTTCCTTGCGGCTGCGATCACCGGCGTACATCGCTCGGATCTGCGATACGGTGACGTGCGATTCATCGATGAACAATAAAAAGTCATCCGGGAAAAAGTTGTACAACGTTTCCGGTTCTTCCCCTTCCTCGCGGCCAGCCAGGTGACGACTGTAGTTTTCGATTCCCGGACAATGCCCGACGTTGATCAACATCTCAATGTCAAACCTGGTTCGCGCGTTCAAACGTTGGGCTTCCAGCAATTTGCCCTGTTCCTTGAACAACTCCAACTGGTCCTTCAGTTCTTTGCGAATCCGTTCGACACCGCGGGCTATTCTGTCTTCAGTGGTCACAAAGTGTTTTGCCGGATAGATGAAAATCTGTTGTTGCCGGGAAATCGACTCGCCGGTCAACGGATTGATCACCGAAATCTGTTCGATCTCATCGCCCCAGAATTCGACGCGGTAAGCAAACTCTTCGTACGATGGCCAGATCTCGACGCTGTCCCCGCGGACCCGGAATTTTGATCGCTCAAACGAGATGTCGTTGCGTTGGTATTGAATGTCGACCAGCTTGGCCAGCATTTTATCGCGATCGATGGTTTCGCCGACTTTAATAGCCACCATCATGGACTTGTAGTCCTCAGGTGAACCCAATCCATAGATACTGGAAACGCTGGCCACAATGATCACATCTCGACGACTAACCAGCGAACTGGTCGTGGCCAACCGCAGGCGATCGATGTTCTCATTGATGGAGGCATCTTTTTCGATATAGATGTCGCGTTGCGGAATGTAGGCTTCCGGCTGGTAGTAGTCGTAATAGCTGACGAAGTAGTGCACTGCGTTGTGCGGAAAGAACTCCTTGAATTCGGAATACAACTGGGCGGCCAATGTTTTGTTGTGAGAAATGACCAGCGTCGGTCGACTGACCCGCTGAATGACGTTGGCCATCGTGAACGTTTTCCCTGACCCGGTCACACCCATTAGCACCTGGTGCCGTCTTTGGCGTTCCAATTCGCTGACCAATTTGTCGATCGCTTGCGGTTGATCACCGCTGGGCTGAAAGGGAGAAGCCAGTTGGAACAGGCTGGCTTTGGAATTTACGTTGTTGGACGAATCGGGCATAGCGTCTGCGACGAGAGTTCTGTGATCATGGCAGCTTGGTCAAAACCGAACTCTTCATTGTAGGCGATTCATCAAATTTGGCCATCGTCAAGATGATGCGTCGGCCTGTTACTTCTGGTTTTGGCTTTGTCAAATTCTTGGAGACTCCTAAATTTTTTGGCAGCTTAAGCTATGAGAAACTTGAGCCAGTTTGTTTTCACCACAGAGACACAGAGGGCACAGAGACAAAGAGAGTGTTTCGAAACCAACTCTGTGAACTCCGTGCCTCTGTGGTTTTTCCTTGGCTGAAACTGCCTCGCACTAATGCGTTTCCATCGAGGGAATTTCAGACCTTACCTGTTTCCGGTTGGCAAAGACCATTCGTCAGACCGGATCGATCAAACTGCGAACAAACGTTCGTGCCGAAATGGAATCAGTGCCAACGCCATCGCGTGTTCATACAAGGCCTGTCGAGATATCTGACCGCCGGTTAAAGAACCAATCGCGCCACCGGCCTGCTTGGAGTTATGCTGCTGGAACACTTGATCATTGGCGTGCCCCAGTTCCAGCCCGGACTCGACCAGCCGTTGGACTTTCGGTGGCAGCGGAAACAAGCCACTCTTGGCCCGCCCCTCGCGACCGTCAGCCGCTTGAATCACAATCCAGGCGCTGGAAAAAAACTGGCCCTCGTGAATCTCAATCCCGCCTTCGATGCCGGCAAAAAAATGAAACGGTCCCGCCTCCAACTCCGACCTTAATCCCGCAATTCGCCCGCGTGCTCCGGCCAGCGTTTCATCGGAAGACATCGGTTGGTCGCTTACGCCCGAATTGACTGCAAACCCAATCACTTCGATGGCCTGTCCAGCCCATAAGCTGCCAAACCCCGACTCCACGGCGGCAACTTTGACCGGGTTGGTTGACCCCACCGCAACACGAATCTGATCCAACGTTACCGCTCCGTTTCCCGCTAAATGTCTTCCCGTGGCTGACCGGTCAAATGGGCACGAATCGCAGCGGCGTGGTCCTGCATGTCGGTCAACCAGTCGATCAGGTTACGATAAAAGATCAACAAACAAACCCACATCGCCGCCAACAGCACCGACATCAATATTTGCCCGGCAATCATCAACACCAGTACCGCCACCGAACCGGTTTCAGGAGGATTCGCAACAGTAATGATCGCCATGATCAGCCCAATCACCACCGACGCCACGGTCGCCAGTAACAACAACGCGATCAACAAGTTGATCAATGCCCCCACCACTCGGAATCCCCAGTAGGGTGTGGGGCGAGTGGTACCGAACAATTGCGCAAAGAACCCGCGTTGATTGCGGCGTCTGGGAGTAACCATCGGTCTGGCCATCGGCTGCGGTGTCGCGACCGGCGGAACCGGGTCTTCACCCAAAGGATCCGACCAACGCGGCTTGGATTCCTTGGTTTCGATCACTGGCGGGTCGACGCTTTCGGTCGAACTACGACGGGACTCGGCAGCCGCTTGCTTTCGCTGTCTGGTTTCTTCCTGAACAGCGATGAACACTTCTTTCAACAGCACCCCGGCGCGTTGCCAATCAGAATTTCCGGAGCGGACCAGCGTTTTCGGCTTAATCTTTTTTCGCTCGACCAACTGCCGAACCTGGTTTTGATCGTAAGGGCCAAGTTGCTCGCCTGTCAGTTCGTTGAGAATGAATAATTGCATGGGGATTCGTTGGTTTGGACCGTATCGGCCTGATCAATTCGCTTTCGGCCAGATGGCCGCAGCATACAAAACGTAGACTGGCAATCGAATTGGACAGATCCGAAAATCAAATCTCAAGCGGCGAGCGGTCTATTCTATGCCGAACTGGTGGTCTTCGCGACAACCAAGCGCGATTATCGCGCTTGGCTGCAAACTGATTCAGCGTTTTGTCTTGGGCCAGGTCAGACCGCCGTTGAATTCGATTTTCTTTAACAACGGGAGTGCAGCTAAGACTTCATCCAGTTGGTCTGTGTCTATGGCAAACTGCCCAGCCAAAAACAGATACTCCAGTTTTTTCAATTGGTGCAAGTGCCGCAAAGGAGACCGTTTCTCCAAGGAACGTACCAACAGTACTGCAAAACGAAGGTCCTCCAGTTTCGCCAACGGAGCAAATGATCGGACTTTTCCAATCCCCCCCACCGAACCATCAATATAGAGCTCCTGCAAATTGGTTAGTGTCGCCAGGGGATTCAGTTCCGTTACGCTGTTTGCTTCGCTGACACACAGCGAACGAAGGGATTTCAGACCTCGCAAACAATTCAGGTTTTGCTGGTGCCGATTGCACAGCATTACCAGTGTGCAAATCCCGTCCAGCTTTTTTAGTGAGGGGATTTTCTCCGATTTTGGCAGGGTAAACTGCACGTGCTCAAGATGTTGCAATTGTGATAACGGCTTGATGTACTCTTGGCGCAGCTCGCAATGAATGCGTTTGACGGACTTGAATTCCGCGATGCGATCCACATTGACGCAGCCACGGTTGAGCTGAAGCGATCTCACATTCTTTCTGGCTTCGAAAATATCGTCGCATTCCACCAGCGATACCGACTGCATATACGGGGCATTGACCTTGGAAAATCGGCGAGCGTAATCAGCTGACATATGGACTCTCCAGATATCGACCCGGTATTAAATTGTCACAGATTAGCGTATGTCGAATGGTCAAACAAATCCTTTGCCTGACTTTCCCAAGGTTCCAAGCTGCGTGTTGGTAGCGACCGAATGCCGGTCGGAACACTGAGGAAGTCACCGAATTTTCTCAAGCGATTGGCCGCCCTCCAGATGCCTCATATCGTTCGACGAACATTGCCATGATGTGTTCGACAGGCGCGTCGAGCCGGCTGATTTCAATGTCGACCTGATGTCCATCAAATTCACCAATCCGCAAGTACTCGCGCACCGCTGCGCCCTGCGTTACCGTAACTCTCGACACCGAGTTTATCGCTGCCCAGGGAATCGTCTTACCACTGCCCCCGCGACTGATCCCCTCAGCGTCAATGCGTAGTTTGACGGACCGATCGACCAGGTAGACCGCGGTCATCAGGTAACAAAATCCGGCGATAAGCAAGCACGGCAAAGTTGGTTCGGCGGCAATCCAGACCCCCAAGGCGGCAAACGCGCTACCACCGAGAAAGCTCCAGCCGGCCAAGTGAGGGTTGCGCCGCAGCTCGCAGGCTGGTTTTGATTGAGACACCAATAATTCGTTGGCTGATGGCTGGATCGCTTTCATGATTAAGCCTTTCGATTCATGCAAATGGACAGTGACAATGAATCCATTCCCATTTGCCCTCAGCCCCGGACAACCGTTGTCAAAAAAATTTGTCCGCTCTCGGCGCCCGTTGGGAATCTCAATACAAGTCCCCTGGTTGGGGATTGGTAAAAACCTGAAAAACCTGGAGATTCCCATGATTTCACGCATTTCAATCACCACCCTGAGCCTGGTCACCGGCCTCATGTTCTGCACCTCGAACTCGGTCAACGCCGATAGCCTGGATCGAGTCCAAATGGTGCGGCACTCGGAGTCCGCCAATCACAAGGCAACGACTTTTCGCGTTCGGTTCGCTGAAGTCGATCCGGTTCAAGCGGCCCAGCTCAAGCGGGTGGTCGACCAATCCCGTCTGCGTCTTGAACAGGAAATCCAGCAGATGATCGATCGCGGAGCCTCACGCCAATCAGTGGACCAGAAAATCGCCAGGGCTCGTCGAATCCTGCGAGAAACGACCCAGAAAATCTTGACAGCCCGTCCACCAACCACGGTGGTCGTCTACGGAAAAGCTGTCAAATCCGATATGCGGCAAGCACTTTTGGCGCTCAAGAATGGTGAGTTGGAACTTGGCTCAACAGTGCACGTCTACCTGCACCATGGCAAACTTGTCACCGGCTCCACCGCCCCAGCAAAATATGACATGCCCAAAAGACCGAAAGCCAGTTCCGACGTTGCGAGTTCGTCTGCCAGTCGCCACTCAACTGGCAATACCAACGGCACACGACACCCCGAATTCAAAAGTCTCAACGATGAAATGATTTGGGTGCTAGGAGGCGGGAATCGCTGATTTGGCAACTTCAACCACCTTTTTTTGCCCGCGCTGCTCGCGGGCTTTTTTGTCGTAGGAATGCTCATCGTTTTGTTTTTACTTGAAAATTTCTGTCCGGTGTCGCTCGCAATTGGGAATCTCCAATCAGCCAAGCGATGTTCCAGCCATTCAATCGACCGATTCAAAACAGGATTTTTACCATGTCCGCACGCATGATTTTGTCAGTCTGCTTCGTAACCACTCTGGCCGCTCTCCAATCCGCCAATGCACAGAACACTCCCTTCATCGGGGGCTTGTACCAGACCAGCAAAAACCCCGACTATCAGATCCATATCCACCAGTCGGGGGCCGACATTCAATTGACCCTTCGATCAGCGAAGGGAGATCATGCATCGCACGCCGCGACGTTTCAGCGAATTAACGTGGTGGATGACCAGGGCTTTCAGCGAGAGGCCTGGGGATTTGCCGGGCACTTTCAAACTCGGCTGGGAAACGGAGCACTGAAACAGGGCTACGCCCACATTCTTCCGGCCAACCGTCCGGGCGAGCTTCAGTTGACCACTTTTGTTCGGCAGGCCGATGGTCGCTGGGCCCCGCCCTCGGTTGAGACCATCAGTTTAGCGGAAGACGCACACCGGACGCGCCCTGTGGCGACACGCCGACCGGCAATTCCTCAACCAATAAATCGGGCAACCGAAGTCGCTCAACAAGTCCTTAGGAAGCAAATCAAACTTGTCGTTGCCAGTTG
>CAZJEK010000320.1:2744-6938 GCA_964545005.1 uncultured Pirellulaceae bacterium | reverse complement strand
CCGTCTCTCCGGCGCAGACTCCGTGCCCCTGGGTGGCATTGTCGCATCCTCGGTATCGCTGAGCAACAATTTTGTTGGGAGGATCAAATCAGCTGATTCCTTCATGGCGAACCAAAGAAGCGGCCTGGTTTTATCAGCCGACCCCCTGCTCAGAAAACTCACCGTGCAGAAATTGACACAGCGAGTTCCATGTCGATTCGTCTTCGCACCATTTTCGATCGACGACAAGCGTTCCTGAATTCGGAGCAGCCAATTCGAGTTGGATGAAATATTGATCACTATTTTGACATTTCACCGATTTCCAAGGGATCTCGGCAGCAAGGTTTTCGTTTTTTAATTTGATTCCATCATTGGTAAACGTGTAGTCTTGCTCGATCTCGTCATTGGATGACTGGGCAAAAAATAGCCAGGTGTAAACGGCGAAGTAGATCATTAAACCAACCATCACATACCAGTGTTTCGCAACCGCGGCTGCAATCGATTCGACTTGAGAATAAGAAGCTGGCATTTTGCGGACTTCAAGGAAAACCAACAACGATGCCGCAAGAACCATCAGGATTCCCCAAAGAAAAGCGCTATATCTTTTCAGATATTTTGGACGTCCATCAAAGTGCTCGTTAACTTCGCGGACCAATCGAGTCGACGAGACTCCGCCAATCGTAATGGGGGCATCGAGCCGTGGTACTTTCTGCTGAGCTGCCGTTGGGGCAGCGTGTGGATTCTCATTCACTCGAATTCCCAACCTCTCTGCGTGTGTAGAAAAGCTCGTCCAATGGAACCGGTCAGGACGGGATCCAATCTAACAACCGACTCTCATGGGGGCTCTCGTGGGGATGCAGTTTTGATGTTAGGCCGCACCGATAGCACTGTCAATTTACGACTCGCTTTCGCGTTGGCCTATCGTTGGCAACGCCGATCGGCCGAGCTTACGTTTTCTGATCGGCGAATCGGTCGCGATGGTTCGCGAACAGGTGATTGACCCTTGACGCGGTGGGCGGCCGAAGAGCATCGCCGTGAGCTCGGTTGGGATCAGACGTCGGCTGGTAGGTCGATCCCTGATCCAGCCAAGTCGATTAACCGCATGGCGATCTCCTGTGGCGTTTGTCCTTCTACCGACACGGGCTCCATCGTCTCGCGCGGCATCAACGAGGCAGCATGTAAATAGGTACGGTCGTAATAGTCCAACACGATCTCGATCGCTTGACGTGATTCCCCGGCTCGGATCAACGCTGCAGCGCGGTCGGCATGCTGTGGGCCAAGTCGTTTGCGAATCGAAGCTACCGATTCACACAAACGCTCCGCCGAAAACTGTCCGTATTCCTCAGTCAATCGGTCGACCCGGGACGCAGCCGACCGCTCAAGAAAATAGGCTGGGGCATGGCGGATTGATTGGACCAACTCCGGCGGCACCACGACCGTCCCCAGCCGATTGCCTTCGTCCTCGACCCACACGACGCGATCCGGGTCGCAAGTATCGAGTTGCTGGAACAGGTCGTTCTCAAACTGTTCGGTCGTCGGTTGGGGCTGTTGCCCAATCGATCCGAACGCGGAACCGCGATGGTTGGCCAACCGTTCGAGGTCAATTACTTGTTGTCCGGCTTCCTTGAGTGCATCGAGCACATCCGTTTTGCCCACCCCGGTACACCCGCTGACCACGCGAAATTTCCAGAGCTTGGAAAACGCGGTGCGAGCCAACTGCCGAAAGCTTTTATAGCCACCTTCCAAAACCTGCGGCTGTAACCCTGCCGTGTCCAGCAACCAGGCTACCGACTGGCTTCGCATCCCGCCTCGCCAACAATGGAGGTAAACCGTTTTCGATTGCCGAGCCTGCTGCCGAGCCTGCTGGGCCAACGCTGCCATCTTGGGACCGACGAGAGACAAACCTCGCAAGATGGCATCGTCCCGACCGGAATTCTTATAAACGATTCCGACTTCGGCCCGTTCCTGATCGGTAAACAAAGGCAAACTGATCGCACCCGGGATATGCCCCTGCTGGAATTCGCGGGGGGACCGAACATCGAACAGGATCGCATCCCGAGTCGCCGCCCAAAATTTATCCGCCGTCAGCAGACAATCCGAATCGAAGGGCATTGATCACCAAACCTACGCAAAACTATAAAAACGGAAACTCATGACGCTGGCCGGTCAATCGAGCATAGATCACATTGATTGTAAACGGTTGGCGATTGAATTAAATTCGCAGGACAGAAACTTGCCATGATCTCAACCGATGAACGATTTCTCATGCTGACGAATTACCAGACTGCACTCCGTTGTATCGCCGTTAGCTGTTTGCTGATGACGACTTTGATGTCAGGAATCGGCCGTGCTGCCGACGAGGAACGGCCGAATGCAGCCAAGCCGAATGTGCTGTTCATTTTGGCCGATGACCTTGGCTGGAAAGATCTCAGTTACGCTGGCAGTGACTATTACGAATCGCCTAACATCGATCGCCTGGCACGCGAAGGGATTCAATTTCAGTATGGCTACGCTAATTGCCAAGTCTGCAGCCCTTCACGGGCTGCCATTCTGACGGGAAAGGTTCCGGCTCGGATTCGCATCACGGACTGGATCGGGGCGGCTGGCGGCACGGAGTGGAAACGCAACACGCGACTGCTGCCGGCTCAATACAATCGCCACCTGCCCCATGACGACACGACGATGGCGGAGGCGTTTCGGCAATCCGGATACCGAACGTTCTTTGCTGGCAAATGGCACCTGGGTGGAGAGGGTTCCTTTCCCGAGGACCACGGGTTTGATGTCAACATCGGGGGCCATCATCGCGGTTCACCGCCCGGCGGTTTCTTTGCCCCCTTTAAAAATCCGAAAATGGATGACCCTGCGCCTGGGACCAGCCTGCCAATTCACCTCGGCCAGGAAACGGCCAAGTTCATTGAGGCCAACCAGGATCGGCCATTCTTCGCGTACCTGTCGTTTTACTCTGTCCACGGTCCAATCCAGACGACGGAAGAGCTTTGGAAAAAGTATCGCGAGAAAGCGGTTGCCGGCGACGACGTCGATTCACGTTTCATCATCGACCGAACGACTCCCGTCCGACAAGTTCAAGACAATCCGATTTACGGCGGAATGATCGAGTCGATGGATACGTCGGTCGGCATCGTCCTGGACAAACTGGAGCAGTTGGAACTGTTGGACAATACCATCGTTGTGTTCACGTCCGATAATGGCGGAGTCTCGGCGGGTGATTCCAAGTCGACCAGCAACTTGCCGTTGAGAGGTGGCAAGGGCCGACAATGGGAGGGCGGGTTGCGCGAGCCTTACTTGATTCGTTATCCCGCGAGAATCCAGGCAGGCTCCAAGTCGGATGTTCCGGCCACTGGAACCGATTTCTATCCGACGCTACTCGAACTCTGCGGCCTGCCGTTGATGCCCGATCAGCACGTGGATGGTGTCAGCCTGGTGCCGGCTTTCGCAGGTCAACCGTTACCCGAACGCGACCTGTTCTGGCACTATCCGCATTACGGTAACCAGGGAGGGGAACCGTCATCGATTATCCAATCAGGCGACTGGAAACTGGTTCACTATTATGAAGACGGTCGCGATGAGCTGTATCGATTCAAACAGGATATCGGCGAACAACAAGATGTTGCCGATTCCAATCCGGAGGTTGTTCAACGACTGTTGGCCAGGCTGAATGCTCACCTGAAAGATGTCAACGCCGAGCTGCCGGTGCCCAATCCGAATTTTGACCGGGCAGCCGACGAAAAATCCAGACAACAGATCCGCGAGCGAATGTTACCCAACCTGGAAAAGACGCACGCAGGATATTTGAAAGAGGGCTATCGCCCCAATCCGACCTGGTGGGGTAGCCAACCCAAATAGTCGTCGCCCTCCCCTGCCCCCTAAACCTTCCTTTCGAGTCATCCTGATGAAGAAAAAATTGACTACTCTGCCTCAATCGGCGGCTAGCCGACGATCATTTTTGGCTGCGGGTGCCGCCGGTTCCGTGCTGGCCGCATCATCGGTCTCGCTGGCCCGCAATCAACCTGGGGGTCAGGAATCCGCCGAGAAATTCAAGCTGAAATTTGCGCCTCACCCGGGAACGTTTCGAGCCTTGGCCGGCGACGACATCATTGAACAGATCAAGTTTGCGTCTGCCGAGGGTTTTACAGCGCTGGAGTTCAATGGCTTGCCCGGGCAATCGGTCGAAATGCAGGAAAGAATTGGCCAGGC
>CAZJEK010000320.1:0-2734 GCA_964545005.1 uncultured Pirellulaceae bacterium | reverse complement strand
TGGCTGACCACGACATGACCATGGGAGTTTTCGTCGGCTACGCTAATTTTGTAGAGCCTACGTTTGCGTCGCCTTCAAGTGATCAGGAACAGCAGATCATCGACAGCATGAAACGTTCGGTCGAGATTGCCAAACGAGTCAACGCGAAATGGTTCACAGTAGTACCCGGTTCAATCGATCAGCAGGCTCCGGTTAAGGATGGGAACCGATACGGCAAAGCGTTGTTGGCTCCTGGTTATCAGATGGCTAACGTTGTCACAATGTTGCGAAAGTGTTGCGCGGTGCTGGAACCAGCTGGATTGACGATGGTGCTGGAGCCGCTGAACTGGCACGTTGACCATGGTGGCACCTACTTGCGGTATTCGGACCATGCGTATGCCGTTTGCAAAGCGGTCAACAGCCCATCCTGCAAGATCCTGTTTGACATCTATCATCAGCAGATTACTGAAGGCAATTTGATCAACAACATCGACCGCTGTTGGGATGAGATTGGGTATTTCCAATCAGGAGACAACCCGGGGCGGAATGAGCCTGGTACGGGTGAGATCAATTATAGAAACGTGTTCCAGCACATCTACGATCGGTCCAAGCGTGAAGGGCGGGAGTTCGTAATCGGGATGGAACATGGAGCCTCGCGCGGTGGCAAGGAAGGTGAACAAGCCGTGATTGAGGCCTACCGCGGCGTCAACCCGACGGCAAAATAAAAGTTTTTTTTGTCCGCTTTAACATCGACCCACTTCTGGAACTGAAATGATTTCGCTATTCGGTCTTCTGATTATTCCCTTAATGCTATTCCTGGCCGTTGCTTTTGCAGCGGTTGTTTATCGCGGCGCGTGTTCAATCCTGAACGCGTTAAGTGGCCGCCAACCGGTGCCGGTTTCAGCCGACCCCTTCTCAGGTGATGCTCCGAAAACAATGCCGGCCGCGCCGACCAAGGACGTGTCGAATCCTTATGCAGCCCCTACGGTTTCGACGCCAGTTGCAACGTCCCTGGTAGCCACCGCCGTCCCCATGCCCAGTTTCCCGAAAGCGATGGGAATTGTGCTGCTGGGCGGAATCGCCCAATTCCTGATGAATTTGTTCTTCGAGCTGGTCATCACACAAATTGCAGGCAATGCCGCGATCTTGATCATTGGAATGATCGTGCGATTGATCCTTGGCTGGTTGATATTGGCCGTGATTGGGCAGGGTTTGCTACCGACGACGTTCGGCAAAGGAGCATTGGTGGCATTGATTTACAATCTGTTGATGATTGTGGTCGCCGTCGTGATCGCGCTAGTTTTGTTCCTGGGCGTAGGAACGATCAGGATGACCGGCATGGTTCTGATTTATTAGCGTAGGGTTATGGATAGCGCCTTCCACTGGCACAAGGCCAGTGAAGGCGACCCCAAGTAAGACTTTGCCACTACGTAATCTCAACAGTTTTTGCTTGGGAATGGAAACCCGACGCGTGAGCGAGGGCTACACCGATGCGTGTTTTCCCTCGCTTACGCGTCGGGTTTCCAAAAATGTGCAACTTCTAAATTTGCGCTGCAGGCTTGTATTGACCTACGCAACGCCAGTTGCCATGAGCGACGCGTGATGGTGTTCGCGTTCGGAAAATATTTCTTTCAATCGCTGTTGCCGATAACCAAAGATCTTGAACAGGTCAGGTTTGACAAACAGGCGGTGCACGATCGCTCCGCCACGCGGTATG
This sequence comes from uncultured Pirellulaceae bacterium, assembly GCA_964545005.1. GTDB lineage: Bacteria > Planctomycetota > Planctomycetia > Pirellulales > Pirellulaceae > Mariniblastus. Next base: position 1,038 of record CAZJEK010000320.1, on the reverse strand, counting down.
TAGTGGACATTATCCTTGACGATCGTCACGCCGTCGCGCTCTTCAAACGTGTGCTCGTGGTACCAACGCTTGTATGGCCCACGCAACTGCATGTCGACGAACCGGAATGGTGGTTGCCACACATCAATTTCAGTCCGCCAACGAATCGGAATTCCATGAAGCCGAAGGCGGTAGTCCAGCAGCAAGCCTTCCGTCATGACGATGGGCTGCGGCGTTTCAACCGAAAATTTCAGCCAAGGTGGAGTGATCGATTCCAGCTGCATGGCATCGGAGAAAAACGCGAACACCTCTTTTCGAGGCAGCGCGATGGTCATTTCAGCTGTCAGGCGATAGCCGCCTGTTGGGTCCGGTTTGATTTGCAATTGCGACATGGGATCAATGAACTACTGAGTCAGAAAATCCTTTCCATCAATCAAACCGATACGCCGAACCTGTCTTTAACCAATTAACAGCCACAATTTCGATTGAACGTTTTTTCCCGATAATTGGGATCAATCCACTCGCCCCGGAGCGGGCCGACGTTATTAGCTCGGGGCGGAAGCCCCGAGTGAAGGGCTTATCACGGACCACGCTGCACGTTCAAAGCCGATCAAGCCAACCGATCCAACGAGCTATCTCCGGCGCTTCAATACGCTCCATAGTCACGACCGGCACCAGGTTTTCAGTCAATTTTTGGTACGACTCGGACCGCCGAGGTTGCTCGCCCGTCAAGACAACTTGAAATGGATTGGTGGGCCGGTTGGTAATGTCCTCGATCGTCTCGGATATCGAGGCTTCCGACAGGACAAGCCCACTGAACAGGGTCTGGTTTTCGAATGCAATTCGGCTCGCCAAAACCCCTCCCGTTTTCTGCCCGCCAATCGCGATCCGGCCGCGGTCGAGTTTACGTTGTGTTCCAAGAGTGTCGATCGCTCGTAAAATCACCGCTCGCTGTTGAGGATCCCATTGCCGAGGTTGGGCTGAGCCAAACACCAGAACGGCAATGCCGTGATCCCGGCTAACCTCCCTCCAGCGATTTCCCATCGCCTCAAAATCAGC
>CAZJEK010000319.1:0-6948 GCA_964545005.1 uncultured Pirellulaceae bacterium | reverse complement strand
CGCGTGTTTTCCCTCGCTTACGCGTCGGGTTTCCAAAAGTGTGCAACTTCTAAGGTTCAGGGATTTCAAACCGCTAGGTTCAATGGAGGGCCGTCGAGCTCGATTGAGGGGATTTCAGTAGCCATTGATTGGGCTGACCGAATTTTCCCGTGGCTCAATCCGACCGGAAATCGCGGATTCTAACAGACAATTCCCCCTTTCGAAAAGCGGCGATTTTTGAGAGACTTTGAGGTTTAATCAAGGTTTTACCAGCATTCACCGTCTGACATGACCACCGCGACCAACCAGTTTCTTAAATCTCAAAAGCCTACAGAATCGTTGTCGGGAGTGACGGTGCGATTAGCGGGCGACTCTGGGGATGGCATGCAACTGCTGGGGACCCAGTTGACCAACACTTCGGCGTTGTGTGGCAATGACGTCGCAACCTTTCCCGACTTCCCGGCCGAGATTCGGGCGCCACGTGGAACGCGCGCGGGGGTGAGTGGGTTTCAGGTTCAGTTTTCCGCAGAAGAGATTTTCACTCCCGGCGATGGTTTGGACGCCTTGGTGGTCATGAATCCGGCCGCCCTGGTTACCAACCTGGGAGATTTAAAAAAGACAGGAATCCTGATCATCAACTCGGACAGTTTCGAGGCCAAGGATTTGAAATTGGCGAATCTCGAAACCAATCCGCTGGAAGACGGAACGATCGACGGTTACCGAACCATCCGCGTGCCGATGACCCAGATGACGCGTGGTGCGGTGGAGCCGACCGGGTTGTCGACCAAGCTGGCGGATCGCTGCAAGAACTTTTTTGCGATGGGGTTGGTGTTCTGGTTATACGGCCGGGATGTTGAACCGACATTGCGATTCATTGAAGGCAAATTCAGCAACAAGCCAGACATTGCCGAAGCCAACCGGCTCGCTTTGCAAGCGGGATGGAATTATGGCGAAACGACGGAGGACTTTGTTTCCACCTATCAGGTGCCGGCTGCTGAACTGGCGCCGGGAACGTATCGCAATATCATGGGGAACCAGGCGTTGGCCTGGGGCTTGATCACAGCTGCCAAGCTTAGCGGCAAGGAACTGTTTCTGGGCAGTTATCCGATCACGCCGGCCAGCGATATTCTGCATGAGTTGAGTAAGCACAAGAATTTCGGGGTCCGAACGTTTCAGGCCGAAGACGAAATTGCTGCCGTTTGTGCCACGATTGGCGCGGCATTTGGTGGATCGATGGCGCTGACCACCTCCAGCGGTCCGGGCATCGCGCTCAAGGGCGAAGGCATGGGGTTGGCATTGATGCTTGAGCTGCCGATGATCATCGTCGATGTGCAACGTGGAGGTCCGAGTACTGGGTTGCCGACCAAAACCGAACAGTCCGACTTGATGATTGCCATGTATGGGCGTAACGGAGAGTCGCCGCTTCCCATCGTTGCCGCTCGGAGCCCTGGTGACTGTTTTGCGACGGCGATTGAAGCCTGGCAAGTGGCCACGAAATTCATGACTCCGGTCATCATTTTGTCCGATGGTTATATTGCCAATGGAGCTGAGCCGTGGCGCGTGCCTGAGCTGGATCAGTTGCCGGAGATCAAGATCGAGCACCCGACAACTCCTAACGATGGCGACCAGTTTTTGCCTTACCTCCGCAACGCAGACCTGGCTCGACCTTGGGCGATTCCCGGTACGCCGGAATTGATGCACCGCGTCGGTGGTCTGGAAAAACAGGATGGGACCGGTAACGTCAGCTACGATCCCGACAATCATCAGCACATGGTCCAGACTCGAGCCGAGAAAGTGGCGCGGGTGGCAGATTTTGTCGACGAAGTCCAGGTCGATGGCTCAGACCGGGGGACGCTGTTGCTCAGTTGGGGTGGGACTTACGGTTCCTGCCACACGGCCGTCCAGCAGTGCCTTGCTGAAGGCATGGATGTTGGCCATGTGCATTGTCGCTGGATTAGTCCATTTCCCCGCAATCTCGAATCGGTCATCAAACGATACGATCGAGTGCTGGTTGCTGAATTGAATTCGGGGCAACTCAGGTCCTTGATACGGGATGCCTTTTTGGTTGACGCCCGGGGGCTGAACAAGATCAAGGGTAAGCCTTTCCAGGTCGGTGAAATCGTGGCGGCGCTTAAAGCCATGGATCACTAGCTCCGACTTAATCCTGTCTTCGTGTTTAATGGCGGCAGCCACGCAAGAAAAAACAATTTTCAAACTGTCAGAAAATCATGAGTACTGAATTACCCGTTCTCAAGCCGGCCGATTTTGCTTCCGACCAGGATGTGCGGTGGTGCCCCGGTTGCGGTGACTATTCGATTCTCGCCCAGATGAAGAAGGTCCTGGCTGATACGGGAGCTCAGCCGGAATCGACTGTGTTCATTTCCGGGATTGGGTGTTCCAGCCGGTTTCCGTACTACATGTCGACTTACGGGATGCATAGCATTCACGGGCGTGCTCCGGCATTTGCCACCGGGCTCAAGTCAACGCGCCCGGAGCTTGATATCTGGGTGATTACTGGTGACGGCGACGCGCTAAGTATTGGTGGCAATCACTTCATGCACATCATGCGGCGAAATGTTGACGTCAACGTGGTTCTGTTTAACAACGCGATTTATGGATTGACCAAAGGTCAGTATTCGCCGACGTCGAAGCAAGGTGCGGTTACCAAAAGTACGCCGCGAGGTTCGATCGATTATCCGCTGAACCCGATCTCGGTAGCGATTGCGGCCGAGGCCAGTTTTGTGGCGCGCAGCGTTGACACTAACATCAAGCATCTGGTTGCGACGCTGAAGCGGGCCGCCGACCACAAAGGGACGTCCTTCGTTGAGGTATACCAGAACTGCAACGTCTTCAACGACGGCATCTGGGACTACGCCAAAGGCAAAGATACCAAAGATCAGGCCACGGTTGAATTGACTCACGGCAAGCCGATGATTTTTGATTCGGGAACCAAAGGTATCCGCCGTAATGGAATGGACCTGGAGGTCGTTGATCTGGACGACGTGGCGCAAGATGACTTGCTGTTCCACGATGAACGGGCGGCGGGTCCTGAGTTGGCATTTCTGCTCAGCCGAATGCGGTATCCGGAATTTCCCGAGCCGATCGGCGTGTTTCGCTGCGTCCAGCGTCCCACATACGATGAACTGATCAATCAGCAGGTGACCGAGGCGCGGGAAGCGATGGGAACTGGCGAGTTGCAGAAACTGTTTACCGGCGGCGATACCTGGACCGTTGAGTAATCGGTTGACGGCAGGTTCCGTTTTATTGCTGGCCGAATACGGCGTGCTCAATGGCGGTGAGCGTTCGTTATTGGCAGTGCTGGAGCAATTGCAGTCGCTCGAGTGGCGGTTTCAAGCGGCGGTGCCGGCCGATTCGGAATTGGAAACCGCCCTGTCCAAACTGGGGATTCCCAACCACGGTCTGGAATTGAGGGATTCTGAGGGATTACGTTTTTCGCAACCTGAAATTCGCGAGCGAATCGTCGACTTGTGGCATCGCAGCCAGGCCGACTTGCTCCACTGTAATAGTCTGGCGATGTCGCGGTTGGCAGGTCCACTGTCGGCCGAACATCAAATTCCGATCGTGGGATACTTGCGAGACATTCTCAAGCTCAGCCGAAAGGCGATTCAAGATCTCAATGGAGTCAGTCAGCTGATTGCCGTATCGCGAGCGACGCGTGATTTTCACGTCGGTCAAGGTGTTGACCCTGATCGGGTACAAGTTATCTACAACGGCGTCGATGCGGACATGTTTTCAAGTCCGCAGCCATTGGACCCTGCCGGCGTTCGGCCTGATTGGGAGTCTGGGCAGGCGACGTTGCTATTTGTCGGACAGCTGGGGATGCGGAAAGGCGTCGATGTAGCGATCGAAGTTGCTGATCGTTTGCAAAGCAGGTTCCCCAACGTGACGCTATGGGTTGTTGGTGAGCGAAATTCGCAGAAACAGGAAGCTGTCGACTACGAATTGTATTTGCGGCAACGGGCAATCGAGGTCGGGAATGTTCAATTCCTCGGCCGGCGGAACGACGTGCCCGCATTGATGCAACGGGCGACCGTACTGTTGCATCCTGCTCGCCAGGAACCGTTAGGTCGAGTGTTGCTGGAATCCGCCGCTGCGGGACTGCCCATCGTGACGACGATGGTTGGTGGTTCGGCGGAAATTCTGCGGTTTCCCGGCAGCCAGCAATACCTGCTTCCTGTCGATGGGGTGGACAGTTTGGTCGCGGCCGTGGCCGGCTTGATAACGGATCAATCCCGGCGAAACATAGTGGGGAACCAGTTGCGCAACATTGCCCGCGAGAAATTTTCCATCCAACGGTGCAGTCGCCAGCTGGATCGAGTCTATCGGCAGCTGATCGGTCCGGCGAGACATTGAATCCTGTCGTTGCCGCCGGTGGGATGTTGCGACGGGTTTCGCTGAATGCTGGCAGCAATGGTTGAACAGATGACGATCGGCTGCGACAATGGTAGCAGAACACGACTACCGGATGGATTATGGCTATTACGATCGACAAGTTTGTCCGATTATTGGTGAAAAGCAATGCCGTTGAGCCCAAGCGTTTAAAGGCCTGGCTGGCAGAGAACGAATTGTCGGACCGGATGCGAGCCACCGAGTCCACGGACAAGTTTCCTGCTACCAAGTATTTGGCCAAAGCGTTGATCGACGATGGGTTGTTAACCAAATGGCAAGCCAAGTTTTTGCTCAGCGGGCGTCATCGACTGATGATCGGCAGCTATTTGTTGTTGGAGCGGTTGGGCCGGGAAGACTTTGGAGATCGCTTTGTTGCTCGCCACGCCTCGTTGGATCGCAAAGTCGACTTGCAATTGTTGGCCAGCGATATTTCCAGTGATCCGCAACGTCGCCAGGACTTGATTGCCAAGACCAGTCGAGTCGCCGAACTGGATCATCCCTCGCTGGTTCACGTTTACGATATCGACCAGGTTGAAGATCAATACTTTCTGGTTGTGGAGCACGTTGACGGCCAGGTGTTGAACCAGGATGCCGTCTTCGACAAACAGGAATTGGCTCAGCTGACCATTGATGCCATCGAGGCCCTGGTTTACGCGCATCAGCATGATGTGGTGCATGGTGCGATTTCGGCGCAGGACATTATCCTGACTGAGTCCGGGATCAAGATTCAAAATCTGACGTTGGAAATCCTGCGAAAAGCCAAGACGGAACATCAGCCGGTTCCCGAAGACGATTTTCGCGCGATATCCGGCATCGGTTTGCATTTGCTTAAGCCGCAAACGTCCGACGGCACCGACCAGCGGGACGCGGCAACGCTGCAGTTGGAGCTGTTGTTGACACGGCTGCGGACCGAAGGCGAGCAGGTTCTGCCGGAACTCAAGCAATGGCGGGCCGAGATGCTTGCCCAGACGAGTGCAGAATTGAATCCGGCGATCGAATCAGATTCGGTCGCTCAGCAGGATCTTGAGGAAGAGTTGTCGACGGCCGATGAAAGCTGGTTGAGTCGGACGTGGCGGGAGAACCCCGTTAACCTGATCGCCTTGACAGTGACGCTGTTATTGTTGATCGGGGGCGGAACCGCTTACGCCATTTTTCTTGCTGGTCGAGAACCTGGGCTGGTTGAATCGAACGACGGCGGAAATGAGCAGGTTGCTCAGGATCGAGATCAACAGCAGCCGGTGGATCCCGAGCAAGCACGTGATCCGGAACAGATCGAACAACAGATTCGGTCCCAACTTCCGCTCGCCGACGGTCCCGGTGGTGAGATTGAGATTGAAGACGCTGGTCAGAACGAAACGCAGGCGAACCCCCAAGCGTCTGATGGACCGCAGCCCGATGTTGACGAGCCTGCTGAGAATGCTCAGGTTAAAAACGCCGATTCGGCTGGTAATCAAGTCGCGGGAACACCGCCAGGCGAGCCTGCCAAGGTTGCCGCTCAGCGCCCCAGCGAACCGGCGACTGATCCGGTCGTCATCCCATCGGCGGCGAATCGGGGACCAGACGATTTGACCGAAATCAAAGGCATCGGGAAATTCTGGGATGGCAAATTGAAGGAAAACGGGATTTCGACGTTCGGCCAGCTCGCTGCGATGACCCCGGAACAATTAAGGGAGTTTACACTTGCCAATCACTCATTTGGGATAACGGAAGCCAACTGTCAGAGTATTGTCAACCAGGCGAAAAATCTGAGTGAGACTGGAATGGCGATCGCCGGTGCGCCGACGACCAAGGCGACGACAGAGACTTCGATGGGCTCGGAAACAGAGGCGGTGGATCCGCTGGCCGAAGCCAAATCCAATCCCGGGGAAACCAATCCCGCTGAGCCGGCACTGAATCCTGCCAAGCCGTTCGAGCGTTTTCCGTCCGACGTGCAATTGCCGGCCTTGGCCGATACCGAAGAAATCATGGTCTCGGGATTGGTCATTAATCCCTTGCACAAACTCCAGGCCACGATCGTCTCACCCGAAGGTGTTTCACGAGGCCGAGTGTTCTATGAATTGGAACGCAAGGATCGGGGTGAAGAGCAACGTTGGATTGTCGGCGTCAAGCGCACCGAACGCCAGCAACCTGCGCCAATTGGGGAGTTTCGTAGATCACCTGACGCGCTGTACTTCCGATGGTTACCGGAAGCAGAGAGCAATCGTTACGCCCCCAACCTGGTCAACTGTTTTATCAAGCTGGCAACTCCCGGAGATCATTCGACGGTATTCTCGTTGCGAAAGCCGGAGAAAATTCCAGCCTTGATGCTGGACCCGGAAACGCTGACGGGTGAGGTGGAGTTTCGGGTGGAGTCATTGCCGGATCCTGACAAGATTCAGGTTGAAATTGAACAGGTGGATGACAAACCCGCAGGCGTTGAGTTGGACGTTTCGTTGCCTCATGTCACTGCCGCTTCCAATGGCCAGATCCTGTTGAAGAAACGCGAAGAGAATCCCACCATGTGGGTCGAAGTAACGGCCGATGTTCGCAACCGGATGCGAATCGAGGCGGCCGTGATGC
>CAZJEK010000318.1:0-6957 GCA_964545005.1 uncultured Pirellulaceae bacterium | reverse complement strand
GGGGGTTTCGGTCGTTGGATTCTGGGCCGGCTTTGGACTGGCTACCTGGCAGGGCGCATCACCCGGCCCATCGGTGGTCGTGACGATGACCTTTCTGTTTCTCGTTGGCCTGACGGTCTCGCCCCGGTACGGCCTGATCGCCGACTGGATCCGCAAATCCAGTGCGATTCCTCAGGAGATTATGGAAGACATCCTGGGGGTCATTTTGCGGGAGGATACGACGCGGGTTCCGATCCCGGAAATCGAAAAGAAAGTCACCTCACCGAACATGAAAATCCGACGAGCGATCACGATGCTCGGGCGACAGGGCTTGCTGGACGTTGCAGATGACCAGGTAGAATTGACCGAAGAGGGGCAAGTCGAGGCCCACCGCCTGGTTCGGGCTCACCGGCTCTGGGAAACCTACCTGGAGCAAACCGGCATGCCCGAAGGCCAGCTACACGAACTTGCTCACCACCTCGAACACATCAGCGACCGAGCGACCGTCGAGTATCTCGACGACAAACTGGGCCACCCTTTGTCGGACCCGCACGGCAGTGAAATCCCGGCCGATCCGCAACAGCGAAACCATGGCGAAGTGCTGGTCAGCCTGCTGCGGGATGGCGACCACGCAAAAATTGTCCACATCGAGACGGCCGCGAAAACGCTCGACCTGAAGATCGGTTCATTCATCATCGCCGGCCCTCGCTCTGATGACGGCACCACGTGGACCTTGATCACTGAATCCGGTCGACAGCTTGAGTTAAACCATGACCTGGCGGACGCAATTACCGTCACCTTGGTCGATGCCACCCCCAACCATCAATAACCCGAAGATGTCTGTCAATCCATCGATTCGCCAGGTAACCCTGGACGATCTCAACGCCCTGGCTCAACTGTTCGACGCGTATCGGGTCTGGTACGGCAAAGACTCTGACCTGGCAGGCGCGAACAAGTTTCTGAAGGCAAGAATGGAACATCGGGAATCTGTTGTGTTCGTCGCCGACGCCTCAACCGAGACCCAACGGTCACTGGCAGGTTTTACTCAGTTGTATCCAATTTTCAGCTCGACGCGAATGCAGCGAATGTGGCTGCTGAACGACCTGTTTGTCGATCCGGACCATCGCGGACAGGGCTGGTCGACGGCCTTGATCGATGCAGCGAAAGAGCTTGCGCAGGAAACCAATGCTGCCGGATTGTTGCTGGAAACCGAACCCGACAACCAAATTGCCAATCGCCTGTATCAACGAACAGGCTTCCAGCGGGAATCCAACAATTTCTATTTCTGGTCAGCGTGAGCTTCGTCAAAAATATTGCCGTATCGATGTACGGTTTCCGAGATCGCCTGCTCCTTCAAATAGTTCAACAATTCGATGCGTCCGTTCGCTAATACGTCCGGTCCCAAAACGGGCACATTACCGATCACGGCCGGTGCATACGCCTGGATATCATAGGCGTCGGGTGAATTGGCAGGCTCGCCCCCGCCGTAGACGCGAATCGTCGCCCCGGTAGATTGCTTCAGTCGGGCAATCAGCGCGTCTTGCGTTTCATAGACCAGCCGGACGGGTGCCGCCTGCTTCAGTCGTTGCAGCCACGCGGCCATTTCCGACCGCGACTGATCAATACTGATTTCCAAAGGCGTTCCCACGGTTTGGCAAGCCAAGGCAATCATTGCCAAGTGCTGAGCGATCGGTTGCGGATCGTCCAACTCCACGCGCACCAGATGCAATGGCCGGTGGCGATAACGGAAGTCATTGGTCTCGCCATGCAACTGGGACGGATCGTGCTCCAGCGAAAACTCGTTTTGATACCAGTAGGCATAATTTTCAGCAGCCGCCTGAATTCGTTCGCCGGCGTCTGGAGCAGCATCTGTTTGTGTCACCAGCGATCGCAACCGGCTCAACGTTGAGCGAACTTCTGACGCTGGTTTGGCTCGCAGCTCCGGCAGGCACGTCTCGGTCCAAGTGGCAAAGGTAGCGACATAATTTCGCCCACCAGCCTTCGGTCCTGAACCAACACAAGAATCTTTCCAGCCGCCAAAGGGCTGACGTTGCACAATCGCTCCGGTGGTTCCTCGATTGATGTAAGCATTACCGACTTCGACGTTCTCGCGCCATTGCACGATTTCATCCAGATCAAGCGTGTGAATCCCACCGGTCAAACCGAATTCGCTGGAATTTTGAATCGCAATGGCCTCGTCCAGGTTGTCGACACAAATCAAACCCAGGACAGGACCGAAACACTCTGTCCGGTGGTACCACGAATCGGGTTTGACATCCAAGCGAATCCCCGGGCTCCACAGACAGGGGTTGTTGTCAACCATCCTGGGCTCCAGCAACCAGGATTCTCCGTCTTGCAACTCCGTCAACCCGCGCCGCAAAATTTCGTCAGGTTCACGTATCACTGGAGTCACGATCGCGGATGGATTCCAGGCACCACCGACTTCCAAACTGGAAGCCGCATCAACCAATTGCTGTCTGAATTTGGGGTCTTCGTAAACCTTGCGTTCGATCAAGGCCAAGGAGGTCGCCGAGCACTTTTGGCCGGCATGCCCGAAGGCGCCCCGCACCAGATCCTTGACGGCCAGATCGAGATCGGCTGCGGCGGTGATGATCATGGCATTCTTGCCGCTGGTTTCAGCAAACAGCTTCAGCTCTGGTCGCCAGGATTGGAACAGCCTGGCCGTATGAATGCTACCGGTCAAAATGACTGCCCCCACACGCGGATCAGAGACCAGCGATTTTCCGGTTTCGCCGTCATCGGTCGGGACGAACTGCAGCACCTCTTGCGGCACCCCGGCATTCCAGAATTGTTGTACCAGTTGCCAGGCCACCAGCACGGATTCGGGAGCCGGTTTGAGGATCACTGTATTGCCAGCCATCAACGACGCCAGCACGCCTCCGGCGGGAATTGCGTAGGGAAAATTCCAGGGCGGAGTAACCACGACCACGCCCAGCGGTTTGGCCTCGGTACCGTCAAACCAGCCGGGCTCCATCAATGAACGCGAATAGAAGTTCGCAAAATCTACGGCTTCACTGATCTCCACGTCGGCTTCTCGAATCGCTTTACCAGCGTCACGAATCATCACGCCGACCGAATCGCCTCGCCCCCGACAAAATTCAGCGGCGACACTGCGCAAAACTGCCGCTCGACCTTCAATGCCCTTGGCCGCCCATTCTGGCTGTGCTTGCAGGGCCGTCGTCAACGCCTGATCAACCTGTTCGGCGGTCGCATGGCAATACCGATATTGGACGCTACCCGGGCGCGAGGGATCGTGCCCTTCGCCTTGAACGTTGCCGCAATGAAATTGGCCCGCGATCTGGACCGGCACCGTTTCCAATTCACAATCTCGCCACTTGTCCTGAATTTGATCCGCCCACTGCCGATTTTGAGGCAAGGAAAAATCGGTATCCGGTTCGTTGTGAAACGGTTGATCCAATGGCAATGGCTCGAACGTTTCGGTTAACCGATTTTGATGCCGATTAGGTCCGATATGCAAATCTTCTGACTGAGCCAACTGGCAGGCCTCCAGGAATGCCTGGGATTGGGACTGCCATTCCGGTGTTCCCTCACGCAGCGCGAACAACGCACCCAGGAAGCTGCCCGGGGCGGTGTTTTCATCGAGCCGCCGAACGAGATAAGCGATAGCGGCTTCGAATTCGGCATCCAGGACGACGGGAGAGTAAACCAGCATCCCGCCGCTGCGATCGCGCACCTCGAACGCTTGAGCGTTGGCCATGCCTTCGAGCATTTCAAATTCGATTCGATCTTCAACGTTGCGCGATGTTCGCAGTAGCATCGCCAAAGCAATATCGAACAAGTTGTGGCTCCCGACTCCCAGCCTCACAACTTCCGCGTTTTCCGGCCGCGTTGCAAATTCCAGCATCCGCTTGAAATTCGCGTCAACTTTCAGCTTGGAATCGTACGGCGCCTGGGGCCAGTCTTCCAACGAAGCTTCAACTTGTTCCATAGCCAGGTTGGCACCTTTGACCAGGCGGACCTTGATTCCAGTTCCGGTTCGTTGTTTGCGTTGACGAGCCCATTCGGTCAACGACTGCAGGACAGCAAAGGAATCGGGTAGATAAGCTTGTAATACGATCCCGGCTTCAAATTTTTCAAATTCCGGTTCATCGAGTACCGACTTGAACACGCTCACGGTCAAGTCCAGGTCGCGGTACTCTTCCATATCCAGATTGACAAACTTGGGGCGTTGCTGGCCGCCCTTGATCGCAGCCCGATAGATTTCGCGCAACCGTGGCTTGATCTTTTCGATGGTCTGCTGGTACCCGGTCAAGCTGATCTGGCTGACAATCGCCGACAGCTTGATGGAAACGTAGTCCACATCGCTCGCGTTCTGCAATCGGTCCACGTTGTCGTCGAGCCGACGTTGAGCTTCTTTCTCGCCCAGCACCGCTTCGCCCAATTGATTCAAATTGACGCGAATCTGCTGTTGCCGCCGCTGCTTCAGATAACGTTGAAATTCGGCCGGTTCCGCGGAGATGATGACATGCTCTGAATCGGAACGAACTTTTCGTCGGACCTGCGGCATCACCAGTTTGGGAAACCAGCTGGCAAGCTGATTGCCGGCGCGCAGCGCCAGTTGATCCGTTCCTGAAAAATACTGGGGAACGCCATAATGGTGGATCAATTGATCCATGCGTTCGGCGGCCCGCGTCTCTCCTTTCATCCGCAACACCTGGTCTGCCATCGCAATCGTGAACTTCTTCCCGTTTTCATCCCGCATCATGCGAGCCATCATGGCGGAACGTTTTTTCTCTTCGCTGGACTCGCGTTCCCGCGAGGCCTGCAAGATCTCGGCAGCCAATTTAACGGCTTGATCGGCTAAGCGGGAAAGCTCGGAAAGCGGCTGACCGGAATGATTGTCTGACATCGTGCCCTCTAAGATCGCTGGTTCATCGACTGGATAACATCATTATCCGACAACCGGTTGGTCGGAGATTGTTAAAAACTGACCACAGACGCGTTGGTTTTCTTCAAAAACGAGTTCCGCGCGTCAGGGGGTGTTGATCCCAACGGCAACCCGGAACGTGGGTGAGAATATCCGCCTACCCCATTTCTGCTTTAGAAGTTGCACACTTTTGGAAACCCGACGCGTAAGCGAGGGAATAACACGTATCGGCGTAGCCCTCGCTCACGCGTCGGGTTTCCATTCCCAAGCAAAAACTGCTAGAGCAACTTCAAAAATTCCGGCTTGGCGCAATGGAATAAGCGAGCCGGAAAAAAACACAGAGGCACAGAGTCCACAGAGATCCCTCAATCAACCTTATAGGCTCAATACTTCTGGAGTGAATGGAAACCAATCGAAGCTCAAACGGAAACACTCAAACAAACGTTCCGTGTTTCAAAAACTCGATCGTCTGCCGCGCTGCGCTTTTGCGAACCAGCAATCCGTTGTGCCCACTGAACACCGTCACGTGCTGATGTTCAAACGGCAAGCGACTGGACTCCGGGGAAACCACGAAATCGTAGCTGGCCGCGACTACCCCGAATTCAAGTTCCGCAGGAGGCTGCTCGGGTCCCAGCTGGTTGACAAAGCTGTGGGGTTTGGGAGAAAGCTGTTTGACGGTTTGGCTCAGCGGCATCAGGTAGCTGACCCGCGTTGCCGCTGGCGAACCCTGGTTGGGAGGCGCCAACATGACCACGCGATGCAGTTTGGAAAACGAAGCTTGCGTCAACATCGCCCGCGTGACAATGCTACCGAGTGAATGCGCGACCACATGCAAACGTTCAACTTCGGGGTCGTCGTTGAGCCGCTGAAGCAGGGCGGCGAAATCCTGAGCGTGATCCTGAATCGTGCCGAACCAACTGCGATAACCAAAGTTGGTCGGTTCGAATCCCGCTGCACGCAAGCGATAGACCAGCGGAACCATCAACAGGCGATGAGATCCCAAACCGTGGATCACCGCCACTGCCTGTTTACCCGTAGGCATGGTTGTCGAAGCACTGAGTTCAGCAGCGGAGTGTGGTTCGTCTGCCAAATTCAAAGGATTCATCGTCAATGGGTGTCTGAATTCGAATGTCGTCTGCGCCGAAACGCCGCCACCGTAGACAGCAGGCCCAGCAGGAACGCTGCATTCGGTTCCGGCACTGAACTGAACCGCGAAAACTCGGCGGCAGGTAACGACGTATTTCCGACAACAAAATCGAAACTGAAACTACTTTGAGCAGCCAATTCTGCCGTCCACTGCATTGTAAAAGTAGGCAACCCGGACTCCAAAGGGGCCATCTCAGCCAACTGGATTAGCCTGCTGTCAAACCAAGCTTCGGCATCAGCCAGCGTCGAGAAACTTTCTTCGACAACCACTTGATCGTCAAACTGGACCAACAAGTCCAAAGCTTCAAACCCTTCTCCAGTCGACTGAACATTAAACAACCCCAACAGCAAGGGATCGTCAGTCCTGAGGACGGGATGCAAATAGCTGTTCAAGTCCACTCCTCCCGTAAGTGTTGCCGATCCACCCTCGAGCAGCAACGAGCTGGAACCAATGGTTGCCTCACCGATCCCGACCACCGAGCTGAAGTAGGTGTTGTCGGAATCCGAACCAAACCGTTCACTCATTTGCTGATCGGAAATCAAAAAGTCATCGATGGCGCTGGGATGGGGCGTAGCAATTACATGCAACGATCCTGCCCGCCCCATTCCGCCCCCAAACGAAGATTGACGGAACGCAATGCTGGTTGCCACGTCGAGTTCGACTGCGTTGGCAGCACCGGCTAAATCGACTCGCAGTGAGCTTTCTCCAAACCCATCCAACTCGATCGCTCGGAACAACGAAGTCGCCATCGCCCGCCCATCACGGGACTGGACCAAGGCAACTGAGCGAGCCTGATTGAAATGCCCTTCAACTTCGGATCTCGCAGATGCCAGAGACTCACCCAGTGCGCTGCGTGCGATTGCCGTTGCGACAGCATTGTTGTTGCTGCTGGCCATCCTGTCAGCAGCCGCTTCGCTATGGG
>CAZJEK010000317.1:0-6988 GCA_964545005.1 uncultured Pirellulaceae bacterium | reverse complement strand
ATCAACAATTGTGTGTAAGGACAAGGCCATTGGCCCGAGTCCGCAGGGGTTTCGCCCAATGCCGAGTTTTTTCTGCGGTCACGGCCGAATCGGCCATGCTACATAACTATCGCGGAGCGAAAGTCCAGCCTGAGCGAGGGGCCGGAAAAACGGACAGGATTGACACGATCCACGAGATACGTTTCGCACAAAACGAGTTACTTTCTGTCGCCGTCGGATTCGTGGCGAGTTTCAAACGTTGGCTCGATCAATTCGGCTGGTTGAATCGCCGCGCCCGGAGCAGAGATGTAATCGGCGTTTCGCAGGCTTCCACCGGATTGGTCGTAGACGCCCATGCTGACCGGAGACACATCGACACATTGGTTGGGGCCTCGTTTTACGAATCGAGGAGCCTTGGTATACATCTTCTGTTGTGCGTCGTCGCACCACGGGCCTTCGGTCAACGTGATGTTAAACCGCGGCAGCATGTTGCCGGCGACGTATTCGAAGTTTGCCAGGGCTCGGTTATAGTCGGCAATCGCCCGGTGAACGGCACTCTCGGCCGTTGCGACTCGTTGTTCGGCGTCAAGCAGGAAGAACACCTGGTCCTGTCCGACTTCGACGCGT
The DNA here is from genome assembly GCA_964545005.1 of uncultured Pirellulaceae bacterium. Classification (GTDB taxonomy): domain Bacteria; phylum Planctomycetota; class Planctomycetia; order Pirellulales; family Pirellulaceae; genus Mariniblastus. Next base: position 6,382 of record CAZJEK010000317.1, on the reverse strand, counting down.
TTACGTTTGGGTTCGATTTCTTCTTTGGCAGCAATCCGTGAGTTGAAAGCAGTGCGAACGTTTGCCAAGGCCCGGTCAACTTCCGTGTAAGCGGCGTTAAGATCGTGCAGGATCTGTCGTTGTTGTTCTTTCAACAACGTGCGTTCACGAACCAGTCCCAGCTCGGCATTGCGAACGGCGAGGTGGCCTTGACGATTGCCGATGGCACCACCGAGCTCGACGCCCAGTTGCCATTGGTCCAGGTCGCCGCCGATCAGATTGTCAAACGCACTTCCAGCTGGACGCGAGCGACTACCGAACAGGTTGTCACCAAATCCGCGGGCACCATAGTTGCCGACCAGGTCAAAGCTCCAACGGTTGAGTGCTTTGGCGGCACACAATTCAAGTTCACGCTGGCGAATAGTCCATTTTTGTCGACGGATTTCGACTCGGCGGCTAAGTGCATTCATCTGAGCCGAATCCCAGTCGTAACTTACCGGAACGACGGTCGGCTCCGAAATCGGACGGATCAATCGGCCGTCAGAAGTCGGCAATCCCATCAATCGACGCAGGTTTCGCTCGGCCCCCAGAACTCCAGTCTGGCCATTTGCCAGTCCGGCCAGCGCGTTCTGGGCTTGAGCCTGAAAGTTGTAGTATTGCTGACGAGCCTGCGCTTCTTCATCGGGCCGCGCCAGTTCACCTTCGAGTCGCAACAGGTTGTTTTCCCAGGTCTTGCGTGCCGAGTCTCGAGCGTTAAGTTTGGTATCGAGATCGCGATAGGAGAAATACAGCTCCCAGTAATTCAACTCGACGTCACGAACCAGATTACGAACGGCTGCTTCGAAATCGGCCAGCGAGATGTCACTGCGAATGCGACCGATCAACACACCGCTGTACTGGCCAGGAATGGCATTCGGACCGGCGATGCGGTTGACCATTGTGCCTCTTCCTCGCGCCAACGGTTGCCGGAATTCCAGCTCGTTGACCATGTCATACTGACTTGGGAACAAACCGGAAACGGGATTGGTGCGTCGATAATCGGTTCGGTTGCGGATCGCAAACCGGGCTCCGCTGGCCGTCTGCTTGTTGACTTCAAACAGAAAATTACTGGTGTTGGCTACCTGGCTGCCGAAGTTGAATCCCTGAAATCCACCGTTGCTGTCGAACGTGGGAAACGCGCTGATCGACTCGGTTCGGTTGTAGGTAAAATTGGTAAGCAGTTGGGCGTCGAATGCCGACAGAGCCGCTTCGGGGCCCAGCTGGCTGGTTTCCTGAATGGCCTGATCGTACAAGGTCGTGGCTGCCTGTGGTGAGGAAACCACAACGCCGCCGAGTTTCTGCATGACCTTGCTGTTGGCCAATGCCATTTCCACACATTGATCGACCGTCAACTCCAGTGGTTCGGTTTCCCGGAAATTCGACAACGTGATCGGTGTCGCGGCCAACAGTTCTGTGCCGTCGGTGCAGTCGTCGCAATCCAGCTGCGGGTACTCGATCTGTTGTAGCGAGGTTTGGCAGGGGCTGCAGTCTGGCGAAAACTTCAGCGTCTGCTGACGCTGCATACAACCGGTAGCGGCCAGCAATCCGACGACAAACATTGGCAACCAGGTGACGCGTACGTGTTGGGTCATGGGAGTTTTTCAGGGGACAAAGGCCTGGGCGAGGGCCCATTCGTTCCGCAACACCAATTCAAGTGGTGAAACGGTTTCAATCAAGACAATTGACACTGTCGTTGGGATCGGAATAGAACGACCGGCAGGAACACGAACATTCGTATCGTCCGGATATGCGGAACAACGAAAAAAGATGACCAATCAGAAACAATCGTTACGGTCGTTAAAGCTTCACAGCAGAATGCTGAAATTACCGCGAGCCGCAGGCGGACCTTTCCAGCGGTTTTGGCGTTAGCCACCGACCTGCCGAAATCAACGCGAAAACTGGCTTTTGTCCGGGGCCAGCGCCCAATCGGCTGGACAAAAAAAATGTCAGCCTCTCCGCGAAAGTTATTTCGTTCGCCCGAATCGAGGTCTCAGGGATCCAACACCAGGAAGCATCTCGTCAATCTTGTTGATCCTGAACATCCTGTCAAACTTCCAGGTGAATCTTGCGTAAGCTGTCCGTTCTGAGCAAGGGTCCGAAAAAAGGACAGGATGGACAAGATAAACATGATCAACAAGAAGCGTTTTGCAGAAAACGAGTCAATCGACAATTCATTACTAGCGCCCATCAATTCAGCTGCATGAAGGTAACTATCACCCGGACAAGCCGGGGGAATTACTATTTGCTAGTGAAGGCGCAATGTAGCAAGCAGGTAACGATCACCCGGGCGAGCCGGGTGCATTGAATTCGTATCCGAGTTTCGGTTTCGGTTTAAGTTTAGGTTGGGGAAAGACCTTCTCCCAAACTCACTCCCAAGGGTAACTCGCTTTATCCCTATTTGAAGATCTGTCGCTGAATGGTGTAGGGCACCGTGTCGCCGGGGCGACAAAAGCCCAAGGGATAATCGCAGGATTTCGGCGGATCGAAACGCATCTGACGTGGCAACGTCAAAAACGATTTCCAAAAATGCAGGTTGGAAGCAACGAACTGTTGATTCGGCGGCAGCGTTTGACCATACCGCTCCAGCGCCACATCTTCGAAATACAAAGGCTGATATCGAATGTTGGGCGCTGCCCAGGCGAAGACTTTTTCGGAGGTTGCCAAGTCGCCAGGCCGGCCATACTGAGCCAGCTCATACGAACGATCAGTGGGCGTTCGCTCGGCGTTGTCGCGGACATCGAGCTTGATTTCACGAATTGATTTGAGTTGCCATCCAGTGGGGGAACTCGTAAGTTCCTCAGGCTGGCCTTGCTGTTCGGCTTCCGCTTTTTCATCCGGCCGAGCTGGTTCCAGTTGGGGACGAACAGAATCATCCTGGATCAGGTACTTGGCTGCCAAACGCGACGTTGGCACCCCATCCTGGGCAACGGCAACCGAGCCACAAGACAGCAGAAACAGAATCAAGGTCGAAGTAATCATCCGGCGAGACATAGCCAATCCATCCTCAGAATGCGAGCTTACGTAAATGGGTTATCGACCGTTGGAATCGAAAGGAGTTCGAAAACTGACAGTTCCAAACAGACTCGCCTAACCGGAAAACTGCCCCACGCCGGAACAGTCACGTTGGCCGCCAAACTTGAACAAGATGCGGCACTCTTCACGTAAATTGTCGACGATTTCACATTCACGACAAAGACACAGAGTCCACGAAGCTTGCAAGCAGATCTCCGAGGAATCTGTGTCTCTGTGGTTGTTCTTAGTTGATCCAGCCTCGAGCTGCGTCCCCATCGCGTCCATCTTGAAAAAAGGTTACTCCCTTCGAATCCCTTGGTCTTAGCATTTCCGGCACCAAGCTCAGGTTTTGCGACACCAGCCGGCTCTTTTTTGCCCTGAAAACCCGTAAATCGCTGCATTTCACTTTTTAACGCACATTTTGCCATTAAAGTGGATCGTTTGATCATCTGTTTTTACTGTATGCCAAGCCGACGACCGGCAAGGCTGGAAAACCACCGTTACTAGAGGCCGCAAAGGGATTTTTGCCGAGCCGCGGTGAAATCCATTTGTCAGGAGACACCATGAAGAAGTGCAGCGACCACGTTCTTAGTCGTCGAAATCTGCTTACGATTGGCGCCGTCGGTGGCATTGGGCTGACGCTGACCGATTTCTTTCGTATCAAGCAGGCTCAAGCGGACCAGAAGCACTACAAGAGTGTTGAGGGCACTGCCAAGTCAGTCATTTTCATCTTTCTCCCCGGCGGGATGGCTCAGCAGGAATCGTTTGATCCCAAGCCTTATGCGCCGCTGGAATATCGCGGCCCGATGAACAGCATTCCCACCAAGATCGCCGGAGAGCGAATTGGTGAGATGTTCAAACAAACAGCCCAAGTCACTGACAAGATGACGATCATCCGCTCGATGACCCACGGCGAAGCGGCTCACGAGCGCGGCACGCACAATATGTTCACCGGCTACCGTCCCAGCCCGGCGTTGCAGTACCCGAGTATGGGTAGCGTCGTTTCTCACGAGTTTGGCCCCCGCAACAACTTGCCGCCCTATGTTCTGATCCCCAATCAAACCAGCCCCTATCAAGGCACTGGTTACTTGAGTTCGTCGTACGCGGCGTTCAGCCTGGGGGCTGATCCGGCTCAGAACGGCTTCAAGGTTCGCGACCTGGAATTGCCAGGCGGTGTCGATCATGGTCGCTTTGACAAGCGGCGCAAGCTATTGGATGTCGTCAACAACCACTTCCGCCAGAAAGAAAAATCCGACGCACTCGATTCGTTGGACTCTTTCTACCATCGTGCTTACAGCCTGATCAGTTCCCAGAAAGCTCGCGAGGCTTTTGATCTTGAAAAAGAAGATCCCAAGCTGCGTGATGCCTACGGGCGCAATCAGGCTGGAGCACGAATGTTGTTGGCTCGACGTTTGGTCGAAGCAGGTGTTCGATTTGTCACCATGACCTACGGTGGCTGGGATCACCACAATAACATTGACCAGAGCATGAAGGGCCAGGTCCCGGCACTTGACCAGGGGTTGGCCATGTTGCTGACCGACCTGGACCAGCGAGGCCTGTTGGATTCGACCATGGTCTGTTTGTGTTCTGAATTTGGTCGCACACCGAAAATCAACCAGACCTCCGGGCGCGATCACTGGCCAAAAGTTTTCAGCACGATCCTGGCCGGTGGTGGCATCAAGCGGGGCATGATCTATGGCAGCTCGAACTCGACTGCCAGCGAACCAGAAGACAACCCGATGACCGTCCAGGATTGGGCAACCACGATTTACAAGTGCATCGGCATTACTGCTGACAAAGAATTGATGGCCCCCGGGGCTCGCCCCATCGAAATCGTAGATGGAGGCAAAGTACGCAACGAACTTTTGGCTTAAAGAAATGAATTCCACTTCCTCCATTTCATGGTTTAGGTCGATCGTTGTTGGTTGCGTGCTGTTGGCAGGCCTGCTGGCTGTCTCATCCGCACAGGCATCCACGCCTCGGCTAAACTCAATTTTGCCCCGCGGCGTGGTCGTTGGTGGCGAGTACAAATTGCGCTTCTCCGGTGCTCGTCTTACCGACACGCAGGAAGTGCTGTTTTATGACGCTGGCGTCACGGCGACGAAGATCGAGCAGGTCGATGCCAATAATGTTGATGTGACAATCAACGTTGCTGCCGATTGCCGCATCGGAGAGCACGTCGCTCAGCTAAGAACGAAAAATGGGATCTCGGATTATCACTCGTTTTTTGTTAGCCGGTTGAGCGAAGTCGTTGAAGCCGAGCCCAACAATGAGCTTTCCGAAGCACAACCGATCAGCCTGAATGTTACCGTCACCGGAATCGTTGACAATGAAGACATCGACTATTTCAAGGTTTCGGGAAAAAAGGGAGACCGGCTGTCGGTGGAAGTCCAAGCCCTGCGGCTGGGGTACATGTTTGATCCAGCGATTGCCTTGCTGGATGCGAATCGTTTCGAGCTCGCGGTCTCCGACGACACGCCGCTGACCAAGCAAGACAGCTATTTTTCGGTCATTTTGCCCGAAGACGGCGACTATTACATTACTATCCGTGAGGCCAGCTTTGGTGGCAATAATCAAAGTCGGTATCGAATGCACGTGGGTAATTTTCCTCGCCCCGCCATCGTTTATCCAGCTGGTGGTCCACGTGGCCAGGAACTGGATCTGCAGTTCATTGATGCCTGGCGGGATGGTCAGCCAGTTCGTACTGCGTCCAAGAAGATGCAGGTGCCCGAGGTAGAAGGATTTCGCCCCGGCCTGTTTTATAGCGATGATCTGGGGACGACACCAACTCCGCTGCCCTTTCGCGTTTCCGATTTCGGCAATTATCTGGAACAGGAACCCAACAACAATTTTGAAGAGATGCCGGCTCAGGCTTTGCCGATTGCGTTTAACGGAGTCGTCGGAGAACCCGGTGACCTGGACTACCACAAATTCACTGCCAAGAAAGACGAAGTCTGGCATATCGAATGTTACGCCCGTCGGATTGGTTCTGGCCTGGATCCGGTCATGCATGTGTTCGACGCCAACAAAAAGGCGCTCAGCGGCAATGACGATTCGCGGAACGCCGACAGCTACATTCGTTTCCAGGCTCCCGCCGACGGTGACTATTACGTCCGCGTGATGGACCACCTTCGACGTGGCCAGCCGGATTTCGTCTATCGGGTTGAGATCAGCAAACCTGAGCCCAAGCTGGCGATGAGTATTAAACGGATCGATCGTTACTCGCAACAACGACAGACAATCACCGTGCCCCAGGGTGGACGGTTTGCGGTATTGATGGATGCAGCGCGAACCGATTTCGCGGGCGACATCGAACTGGTCGGCGACAACTTGCCGCTGGGGATCAAGATGG
>CAZJEK010000316.1:2557-7003 GCA_964545005.1 uncultured Pirellulaceae bacterium | reverse complement strand
CCAATCGCTTAATTGAATTGCCAACCCCAAAATCAATACTTGACGCGGCACTAGTCATTTTGATTTGCATTAAATCTGGTAACAGATTCTGCGCAAACTCAAGACTCGCCCAGGCAACGCTGGTGCGAGTCTTTTGTTGCGCGGTGACAAATAAAAACCGGTGCCAACTTGGACGAACACAGGGGCCGTGAAAGTCAGCCTCGGCGTTCTAAGTCCAGCGGTATTCGTTTCAGCTCAGCTTGCAAAACGGTCGACTCAGTTGGCAACAATGCCTTCGACGAAGAACGGATTGCTATTCCAACGAGTCACCTTGTCTTCTGCATCCGTTTCAACCGCACCATCCTGTTGTTCGGCGACGGGCGTGACATCTGGATTGAAAAACGGGTTGATTTTGACAACTGGCTTGGCGACAGGAATCGTCATTTCGACCGGAGTGATACCAGCCGGAGCCGCGTAGGGGCTGATTCCGTATGGCCGTTTGACCACATGGCTGTAGTAAACGGTCGGAAACTTGGCAAAATAGGGAGGCTGTTCGCGTTGGTAGCCACAACAGCCGGACCCGTTTGCGGCGCGTAAGCCCGCTCCGAACTGGTGGCCACCAAAGTAGTCTTGTGCTTGCACATCGGACGTTCCGGCAAAACTGATTGCGGCGACGGCCATGAATGCGGCGAGGAATCGTTTCATCGAAAACCTTTCTGAATTCGAGGTTGAAAGTTGAGCCAATAACTCCACGCTAAACAGAGCCCCCGGAACTACAAGTAGAAAAGTCAAATCAGTCTGTTAAATAACGGGCTACGTCGGCGATGGTAACCCCTGCTCAATTGACACAATCGTTAAAGGCCGAGGCAAACCGGTTGGGGTTCGGGTTATGCGGCGTCGCACCGGCGGTGACGCCAACGGGTTTTAGTCGTTTCCTGCAATGGCTGGAAGCTGGTTACGCCGGCGAAATGCAATACCTTGAATCGCGCCGTGAAGCATACCAGCATCCGCGTTCAGTGATGGAAGACGTTCGGTCAGTGTTGATGTTGGGGATGCACTATCGAACTGCGGATCGGACACCCCCGGGCACTGGCGAGGGAAAGATTGCCAGGTATGCCTGGGGGCAAGTCGACTATCACGACTTGATTCACGATCGATTGAAACAGCTGAAACGGTTCGCTGTGGCTTGTGTCCCAGCAGCGGATGTACGTGGCGTCGTCGATACTGCGCCGTTGCTGGAACGAGAATTCGCGCAACTGGCTGGCCTGGGGTGGGTCGGCAAAAACACGTTGCTGTTGAACAAACACGAGGGTAGTTTTTTCTTCTTGGCGGCGCTGCTGACCTCGTTTGAATTGGAACCCGACACACCGATTGAATCGGATCACTGCGGAACCTGTACGGCCTGCCTGGATGCTTGCCCCACCGACGCGTTTGTCCACCCCTGGGTTCTGGATGCATCCAAGTGCATTAGTTACCTGACGATAGAGCATCGGTCACCGGTCGCGATCGACTTGCGTGACAAATTGGATGGCTGGGTATTTGGGTGCGACGTTTGCCAGGATGTCTGCCCCTGGAACCGCAAGGCTCCAGTTGCCAACGAGGACGGTTTTTGGCCGACGGATTTGCAAAACCCGATGCCGCTGAGAGAACTATTTGCGATCGATGACGAAGCCTTTCGTGCGCGGTTTCGCAAGACACCGTTGTGGCGTCCCAGGAGGCGTGGCATGTTGCGGAACGCGGCTCTGGTTCTTGGTGGCGATCCCCAGGAATCGAATATCGCTGCGCTGATGCAGGGACTGGCCGACATTGAACCGTTGGTTCGATCGGCGTCGGCCTGGGCCTTGGGCCGGCACCCCTTTGCGGCGGCACAGGAAGGCCTGCTTTCGCGATTGCCCGCTGAAATGGATCCAGAGGTTCGAGCCGAAATCGAAATGGCTTTGGAACGGTTTGAATTGGGCGCGTAATGGAGACAGCTGTTGATCCGCTACCCCCACTGACCGCTGCCTTAAATTCCACTCCGCGAAAGTTTTTTCGATCACCTGATTCTCAATCTCAGGGGCCCCACCACCAGGGAGCATCTCGTCAATCTTGTTGATCCTGAACATCCTGTCAAACTTCCACGTGAATCTCGCTTAAGCTGTGCTTGCTGAGCAAGGGTCCGAAAAATGGACAGGATGGACAAGATAAACATGATCATCAAGAAGCGTTTTGCAGAAAACGAGTCAATCGACAATTCATCACGAGCGCCAATCAATTCAGCTGGACAAACAATGTCAGCCTCTCCGCGAAAGTTTTCGCCGACACCTTCCCGCTCGCGGGAGGGTCGAGCCAAAGCGAGGGGAGGGTTTCTGAGTCCCCTCTCCGGCCCTGACAGGCCGACTCGGCCGACTCTCTCCAGGGGCCCAAGGGAGAGTATCTTCCTCCAAAGCGCCACTTAAAACGTGTCAGCCACTCCGCGAAGGTTTGCAGTGACAGGCGGTGACTTCCAGCGGTTTTGGGGCTAGCCACCGACGTTCAGAAATTCACACCTCAACTTCTTCGTCCGGGGCTAGCCCAATCGGCTCCCCAACCATATCCAGATGATCGTTTTAGATTTGGCTTATCCCCTGTCTGGCTCAAACTGTTATATTGGTTCAAACGCCGTATCGATTCAGGATCGCTGATGATCGACTTGCCTTTTCTGATAACTTTTGACCGACCGTGGTTCCTGCTGCTGCTGTTGTTGCTTCCGGTGCTATGGTATTTCAGTTTTGACTCATTGGCAGGCCTGGGACAGACTCGACGCTGGTTGGTGATCGTCTTTCGCAGCCTGGTCGTGACCTTGCTGGTGATGGCGTTGGCTCACGCAAAATGGCAACTGAAAACGGACCGCTTGACGGTCATCTATTTGCTGGACCAGAGTCAAAGTATTCCGGCTGAAATCCGCCAGTCGATGGTCGATTATGTGATTGAAGAAGTCGACCTTCATCGGCGTGAAAAGAAACAGGATCGGGCTGGTCTGATCGTATTCGGAGCTGACGCAAAAATCGAATCGGCCCCATACGACGGTCGTTTACCCGTAATCAATCGGCTGGAATCGGCTGATGATATTGATGGGGGCGGAACCAGTCTGGAAGCGGCATTGAAACTTGCCAAAGCCTCGTTTCCGGAAGGCAGCGCGCGGCGGGTCGTGATCATTTCCGATGGCAATGAGAATCTGGGCGACGCTCGTTCCGTCGCTCAGGCAATGGCCGACGACGGAATCGGAATCGATGTCATCCCGGTCGAACTATTGGCCAAAGCCGAAGTCTCGGTTGAAAAAGTATCGCTACCGACCGATGTTCGCAAAGACCAGAAATTTCAGGCGCGGGTTATCCTGTCCAACGAAGCCGCCGCAGGCCAGGACGGCCAGGAAGTGACCGGCACGCTGCGGCTGACTCGCAAAATGGACCAGCCCGGCGGTGGCCAGGTCGAACAGTTGATTGCCGAAGAAGAAAACGTTGTCCTGCAACCTGGCAAGAACATCATCGGTTTCAATACGGAACTGAACAGTTCGGGTATTTTTGCTACTGAAGCCGAATTTATCCCTGACGACAAATCGACCGACCTGATTCCCCAAAACAACAAGGCCTCGGCATTCACTCGCGTGCAGGGCAAAGGCAAAGTCCTGCTGATCGAAGATGCTTTTGATAAGGGCGAGTTCGTACACCTGGCCGAGCGTTTGCGTGCAAATTCCGTCGAAATTGTCATTACGGACACGTCGAAACTGTATAGCACTCCAGCAGAGTTGCTGCAGTACGATGCGGTCATTCTGGCCAACACTCCGCGTTCTTCCAGCGCGGAAAACTCAGAAGAGCAGATTGCCGGCTTCAGTGATGCCCAGGTCAAAATGCTGGTCGACAACTGCGAACAGATGGGCTGTGGAATCATTATGCTCGGCGGTGACCGGGCAATGGGGGCAGGAGCCTGGTCGAATTCGCTATTGGAAGAGGCCATGCCGGTCGACTTTCAGATCAAAAACGACAAGGTCTCTGCGGTGGGTGCCTTGGCGATGGTGATGCATGCCTGTGAGATGCCCGATGGTAACCGTTGGCAAGTCAAGATTGGCGAAGCTGCTCTGGATGTCCTCGGACCGATGGACTATTGCGGTGTTGTGGAATGGACCGGAACGTGCAAATGGCTTTGGAAAATGCCATCGGGCGTTGATCGGGTCTTTGGAAACAAAGCCAAAATGAAACAGTTGCTGGGCAACATGACCGCTGGGGACATGCCCGACTTCCAACCCGCAATGCGACTGATGCTCAACGGATTGCTGAAAACCAAAGCGTCGATGAGGCACGCGATCATTATCAGTGATGGCGATCCCAGCCCTCCCACCAATGCCTTGCTGGCCCAGTTCAAGCAGAACAATATCAAAATTTCGACCGTTGGCGTGGGAACCCACGGTGCCCCGATGCGGAAAGAACTGAAACGGATCGCCGATGCGAC
>CAZJEK010000316.1:0-2547 GCA_964545005.1 uncultured Pirellulaceae bacterium | reverse complement strand
ATGCGACGGGCGGCAAATACTGGAACGTCACCAACCCCAAAGCACTACCCAAGATTTACCAACGAGAGGCTCGCCGCGTTGCCAAACCGGTGATCCGCGAATCACCTCAGGGCATGTCAGCCGTTCCCGTGCCTGGCGCCCAGGCCAACGAAATCGTCCAGGGTATCGACGTCGCGGCGTTGCCACCGTTTTATGGTTACGTCATGTCGACGGTCAAAAAAAGCGCCCTGGTTGAACAGCTGATCGTGGCCAGCGAACCTGCTGACGATGACGGCGAAAACTCAACGTTGCTGGCCAGCTGGCGTTATGGCAACGGTCGCACCGTCGTGTTTTCCAGTGACGCCGGGAATCGCTGGACCTCGGATTGGTTTTCCGACCCGCAGTACGACAAGCTATTCGTCCAGATGGTGCGATACGCGATGCGACCGATCACTGAATTTGGTGACTTTACCGTCGCAACCGATGTCAAAGATGGCGTCGCCCGAATTCTGGTGACAGCACTCGACCAGGATGAACAATTCATCAACTTTCTCGAAATGCATGGGACCGGGATCTACAGCGGTACTGACGGAGCAGCTGTCGACCTTGACTTCAAACAGATCGGTCCGGGAAGGTACGTCGCGCAGCATCGCGTCGATGGCTCTGGCAGTTTGCTGTATTCGATCTTCCCCGGCGAAGGGTACCAAAAATTAACCGCCGGAGTTTCGGTCCCGTATTCGAATGAGTACTCTGATCGCCAATCCAACATGGCATTACTCCAGTCCTTGGCCAGTTTCGAACCGACCGGTGGCGAAGCGGGAATGCTGGCCAATGTTCCCCTGGCTGACCGCAATCTGAAACAACTGCTGGAAGAGAACACGTTTCGCCCGACGCTAACGGCGGCGCTATCGATTCAGGATATCTGGCCGTTCCTGCTATTGTTGGGCACATCGGTCTTTTTCACGGATGTCTTTGTTCGCCGCGTTTCAACTTCGCTACCTGCCAACCTGGTTTCGTTTTCGTTACTGTTGCCAGTGGCCTGGCTGGGGTACTTTGCGGTCAAGTGGTTTCAGATTCGAAACAGTTTTGAACCCGACCAGCCGCTGTTGTCGGAAGAACCGACACTCGTGCTGTTGGTGGTAACATTACTGGCCAGCTTTGCTGCCCTGTTCCTGGCATTCGCGTTTTCGACGGAGAAGTTTGAACGCTGGGTAGCCGAAAGCTGGGCCTCAATCCGCAACAAGGAACGCGCTACTCCCGAAGCAAGTCTGTCGCGACTGCAGTCGCGCAAAGCCGAAATTGAAAAGGAAATCGAAGCCCGTCGAGCTGCGACTCGGTTCGAACCGGATGCCGAATCGGTTGGCACTCAATCTGGCCAACAACAACTGGAAGACGTTCTGGCCAGCGAAATTGAAAAAACTCCCGCGCTTCCTCCCAAAATTGTTCGCGACAAAATGGACGTCGAACAAGACACCTCTTACACTTCACGTTTGCTGGACGCCAAAAAGAAAGCCCAGCAAAAACGCAACCGCGGCAAAGGCAATGATGCCTCGGAATCGGACCCCGACTAACGGGTTGCGAAACAGCTCTTTTCGACCAAATCATATTTTTAATCATCCCACCAAGGCACGTTTTCGATGAGCAACGAATTGGAATTTCAGCAACAAGCAGAAAAATTCCGGGACCGTTACCAGACGGTCAAAGCAGAGGTTGGCAAGGTCATTGTCGGGCATGATGAGATTGTGCACGGAGTGCTAACTTGCCTGATGATCGGCGGTCACTGTTTGCTCGAAGGAGCACCCGGGTTGGGTAAAACCCTGCTGGTATCGACGTTATCGAAGGCGCTCAACTTGCAGTCCAACCGGATCCAGTTTACTCCTGACTTGATGCCCGCCGACATTCTGGGGACGAACATGGTCGTCGAAACCGAAAAAGGTGGGCGTGAGTTTCAGTTCCAGAAAGGTCCGATCTTTACCCAGATTTGCCTGGCCGACGAAATCAACCGTGCGACTCCCAAAACGCAGTCCGCGATGCTGGAAACCATGCAGGAAGGAACCGTCACCGTTGCCGGAAACAAATACGTATTGGACAAACCGTTCTTCGTGCTGGCAACGCAAAACCCAATCGAACAGGAAGGGACTTACCCGTTGCCCGAAGCTCAGTTGGACAGGTTTCTTTTCAAGCTGATTGTCGGTTATTCCAACCGGGAAGAACTGGGTACGATCATCGACCGGACCACCAAGGGGGTTTCCGTTTCGCCAGATGTCGTGATGGACGGCAAGGAAATCCTCGAATGGCAGCAGGTTGTCCGCAAAGTCATCCTTGCCGACCACCTGCGGGATTATATCGTCAGGCTCAATCTGGCCACGCATCCCGATGGGCCGCATGCCACCCCGGTAACCAATCAATACTTGCGGTGGGGAGCAAGCCCGCGGGGCGCGCAAACGGTGGTGCTGGCAGCAAAAGTCCGAGCCTTGCTGGAAGGACGATTCAACGTGAGTTTTGAGGATGTCCGCCGCGTGTATTTGCCAGCCATGCGTCACCGCGTGGTGCCGAACTTCGAAGCCC
>CAZJEK010000315.1:0-7008 GCA_964545005.1 uncultured Pirellulaceae bacterium | reverse complement strand
AAAGCTCCCCCGGCTGGACTCGAACCAGCGACAAACGGATTAACAGTCCGTCGCTCTACCAACTGAGCTACAGGGGATCGTTTCTGACTTCACTCTCAATCATAATCCGATTTCGCCAAACTGGCGAAAAACGTTCGTCAATCGGGAAGCGAGATTTTAGTAATTGAGGCCGCCAACGGCAAGATCCAATTCCTGGATGACGACGTCCGAATCTGTCATTCGACACTTTTCGGCTAAAAATCCAGCAAATTACGACGATTCCGAAGGCTCGCTCTCGCGAAAACGGTATCCAACGCCACGTACAGTCTGTACCGCGTCCGCAGCGTCGCCCATCTTTTTCCTCAAAGAGCGAATATGGACGTCAATGGTTCGCTCTAAAACCAGCGTATCGCCACCCAAAGCCGATTCAATCAGCTCGGATCGGTCGAACGCCCGGCCGGGATTACGAATCAACGTATCCAGCAAACGGAATTCGCTGGGCGTCAAGTCAATCGGCTTGCCATCGACCGAGGCCCGATGCTTCAACCGATCAATCGAGATTCCTCCGCTGGTGACCAGGTCCGAACCCTTGCCAGACCGACGCTCAGTACGGCGGCAGAGCGATTTGACTCGTTCCAGCAACACGCGTACGCTGAACGGTTTGACGACATAGTCGTCGGCACCGACAGAAAACCCAATCAGCTGGTCGGTTTCTTCCGATTTGGCCGTCAGCATCATGATCGGTGTTTCAGCGGTCGACTGTTCAGACCGCAATTGCCGACAGACTTCGATGCCGTCAATCACCGGAATCATCAGATCCAGAATGATGACATCAGGTTGCTTGCTCCGAGCCTGATTGACGCCGTCCTGACCGTCATGGGCCGTAAAGACTTTGTATCCCGCAGAGGAAAAATTGTATTCCAGTACGCCAGCCAGCGATCGGTCGTCTTCGATGATCAACAGTTTCTTAGCCATGGCCCGTCATCAGATAGGTTTCTTGTCAACGTAAAATTCGTGGCGGTGTCGAACGATTTCGCCGTCGACGAAGTAGATCACGTCTTCGGCAATGTTTTCGGCATGGTCGGCGATCCGTTCCAGATGTCGAGACGCTGAGAAGCAGTGCAACGCAGCCTCGACCAACGTCGAATCCTGCTTCATCAGAGATTGCAGTTCTTCGATGACCGACAAGTTGGCGGTATCGACGGCCACGTCCATCTGGATCACCTGTTGTGCTAACCCGATGTCACTTTCGACAAAGGAGTCCAGTGCCATCCGGACCATCTGCTTGGCTTGACGAGCCATGTCAGGTAACTCATCCGGAATCGGGAAGAAGGGATGCAAGTGCATGCATTGAGCGCGTTCCGCAATGTTGCAAGCCAAGTCGGCAATCCGTTCCAGGTCCGAGTTGATTTTCAGTAACGTGGCAACCCGTCGCAAATCAGCGGCAACGGGTTGATGCAACGCCAGGATCTTGAGGCATTCTTCTTCGATGGAAACCTCGGTCTGGTTGACCTGCGGATCGGTGGCAATCACTTCAACTGCCAGTTCGACTTTCTGTTGGCACAGCGCGCGGACGGCTTTGTCGATCATGTCTTCGACGACGCCAAACAGCGACATCATCCGCCGGTGCAGCGCTTCTACATCGCGTTGTAAATGTTTGGACATGCCTTAATCACCTACGAAACAGGGAGCTCAGGATTAGGGATCAACCGTAAAGTCAAAGGTCGGTCTAACCAAATTTACCAGTTACGTAGTCTTCTGTCTGCTTGTTGCGAGGTCGGGTGAATACCTGTTCGGTCGCCCCCTCTTCGATAATCTTGCCCTCGAAGAAGAACGCCGTTCGATCGCTGCAACGAGCCGCTTGTTGCATGTTGTGTGTCACAATCACGATGGTGTACTGCTGTCGGAGCTCAAAAATCAAATCTTCGATCCGCGATGTCGATGCCGGGTCCAGTGCCGAGCAGGGCTCGTCCATCAACAAAACTTCAGGCCCAGTCGCAATCGCACGAGCGATACACAGACGTTGTTGCTGACCGCCGGAAATACCGAGCGCTGACTTGTGCAATCGATCCTTGACCTCGTCCCACAACGCGGCTTTCTGCAGCGACCATTTCACCAGATCGTCCAGGTCATCTCGCGTCAGACCCTTGAAGTGCAACCGTGGTCCGAAGGCGACGTTGTCGTAGATCGATTTCGGAAACGGGTTCGGTTTCTGAAACACGATTCCGATCTGTCGTCGCAGCGCAACGACGTCGGTGCTGCGGGCCAGGATGTCCTGATCGGGAAGCGCCAGTTGCCCTTCGGCACGAGCCCCGGGCACAACATCGTTCATCCGGTTGATCCATTTGAGCAATGTGCTTTTGCCACATCCGCTGGGACCGATAAACGCGGTCACACGCTTTTCGGGAATCGTCAGGTGCAGATTGTGCAACGCTTGAAAGTCACCGTACCAGGATGAAAAATCGCCGATGGTAATCATGGGCGGTGCATTATCGTCGGCTTTCGATGGCGGCGTCGGAGCGACGATCGAAGTAGGCTTATTCATTTTTTGCTCGTTGGTCGGTTCTACCATCGACATAATGTTTCCAGAGGTTGGGGCGTCCGCGATCGGATCAGGAAAGTTCTTTGCTGGAAAGCTGGCGGATCAAAACTGCCGCGGCGTTGAACAGGAATAAAATCGCCAGCAAGACGATAATTCCGGCAGCGGCGACTTCGTGAAATTCGGACTGCGGCCGGCCGGCCCAGTTGTAAATCTGCAGCGGCAATACCGTAAAGTTGTCAAACAGGTTCTGGGGTGCTGACGTAATGAAAACGACCCCGGCAATAATCAACAGCGGTGCCGCTTCACCAATCGCCCGGCTCATCGCCAAAATAGCCCCCGTCATGATTCCGGGAATCGCTGCCGGCAAGGTGATCGTTCGTACGACTTGCCAACGGGTTGAGCCTAGTCCCAATCCCGCCTCTCGCAAGGAGCTGGGGACACTGCGGATTGCTTCTTGGGACGAAATAATCACCACCGGCAAAATCACCAGCATCAACGTCATGGCTCCGGCAATCACGCCGCGACCAAACGGAAGCTTGAGATGGTACCAGTAGTCTTCCAGTTCTTTGGTCACCATCTTGCCCCCCAACGCGGCGAATTCCTTTTCGGAGTCGGGCAGCGACTTCAATTCGCGGCGGGAATCGACAATTTTCAAATCAACCAGATTGCCATCGACATCGTAACCTTGCAAACCAGCGGTCAGTTCCAACTTTTCCGGTGACGATGCATCGGCAGGTATCCGAATGGCACGTTCGCCGGCAGTAAATACCTGGTAATAATGCTTGACCCCAATCTCAAACGCGGGTCGTTCCGGCGAGCCAAACTTGCCCGCCATGCTGACGAAAACGGTTAGTCCCAGGATTCCGTATACGACGCTGGGGACACCAGCGAGGTTGTTGATGTTGAGCTGGACGAACGAGTGTAAACTGCGCAAAAATCGATTGTGCGGTGGGAACTCTTCCAGCAACACCGCTGTCGCGACACCGATCGGCAATGCCAGGGCGGCACAGGTCAGGCAAACCCAAATCGTTCCCCACAGTGCCGGCCTGAGCCCCGCCTTGGTTGGATCCGGCTCGGGATAATGCGACAAAAACTGCCAACTCAGCCGCCCGACGCCCTGGTACAGAATCGAAATCAGCAGGATCGCCAGTATCAAAATCGACACGAAAGCGGTGGCAATGCAAAAGTACCGAAACGCAGTGTCGGTCATCGTACGATCGCGGGCTTCACAGTGTTCCCGGATCCGGTTCAAGGGGTGATTATCAGATTGATTGGTCACTGATATTCCTCCCGGAAACGCAAGCGAATCAAATTGCCGCCAAAGGTCAACGACAATGTGATCACAAACAAGACTGCAGCAACGGCGTACATCGACAAGTAAGCCACATCAAAGTTGGAAACATCGCCCAACGCCATCTGCACCATCCATCCGGTCATGGTCTGCGTTTCGTCTCGAGGATCAACGGTCAAGTGAGGCCGGCTTCCAGCAGCCAAGGCGACGATCATCGTCTCACCAATGGCTCGGGAAATGGCCAGCAGAAAGGCTGATACAATCCCAGACAGAGCCGCCGGAACAACAACTTTGGTCGAGACTTCAAACTTGGTTGCGCCCAGCCCATAGGCACCTTCACGTAGACTTCTCGGTACCGCCTGAAGCGCGTCTTCGACCAGCGAACTGATAATCGGCAGGCAGAGAATACCCACCGCGATGCCGGCTGAGATGGCGTTGTAGCCGCCGACATCCATAATCGATTGCAACCCAGGTGTGATTACCGTGAGAGCGAAAAAACCATAGACGACGGTGGGGATTCCAGCCAGGACTTCCAGCGTCGGTTTGACGAAGGCTCGTACGCGAGGCCGAGCGTATTCACTGAGATAGATCGCCGTTACCAAACCCAACGGCAAGGCCACTGCCATCGCAATCACGCTGACCCATAACGTGCCGGAAATCAAAGCCCAAATGCCGAATGTCTTTTCTTTCCCGATCAGTGGAGACCACTGGGTGCCGGTAAAGAAGCCGATCACCGAAACTCCCTCGGCTTCGAAAAACTTCGACGCTTCAAAGAACAGGACAATCACAATCGCAATCGTCGTGAAAATGGAAATCGCCGAACAGGCAACGAGCAGGGCTTTGACACCCCGCTCGCGCGCGTAAGTCGCTTTCAATGAGCGAAATTGGAGCTTCTTGCGGGGAAGCGTTTTCAGGTCAGCGCTAGCCATTGGCCTACTTCATCAAGTTTTCGGCTTTGTAGACTTCGGTCACCGGACCAGATCGCTTTTCACCATCCTCTTTCAGATAGTGAGTGCCGACTTGTTGATCCAGGTAATGATTCTTGGCTGCTTCGTAGACAGCTTCCGGCAACGCCACGTAACCAACTTGCTCCGCGAAGTCAGCCGCGTTATCCAGATAGAATTCGACGAACTTTTCAACTTGGGCTTTGTCCAGCGATGACGTGTTAACGTAGATGAACAACGGGCGACTGAACGGAGCGTAGCTGCCATCTTCAATCGTAGTGGCTGTCGGACCGACCGCTTTTCCATCGGGATTGACAATCATGACCGAGTTCAGTTTGTCTTCATTTTCAAAGTAGTAGGAAGCCCCAAAGAATCCGATCGCGTACTTGTTGCCCGAAACGCCTTGGACCAGCACGTTGTCATCTTCACTGGCGGACAAATCCTGACGGAAAGAGCCTTCCTTGCCAGCGACGACTTCCTTGAAATAGTCAAACGTTCCCGAATCAGTACCGGGAGCAAAGATCTTGATTTCTTCTGCTGGCCACTCGGCGTTCACGTCCTGCCAGGTTTTGGCGGTGTCTTCGTCCAGGAAAATTTTCTTCAGGTCATCGACGGTCAACTGTTTGACGAAGTCGTTGTCTTTATTGACGACAATGGTCAGGCCGTCATAAGCGACAGGCAGTTCGATGAATTCAACGCCAGCTGACTTGCAAGCATCGAACTCAGACTTTTTGATGGGACGAGACGCGTCGGAGATGTCCGTTTCGCCCTTGGTGAATCGTTTGAATCCACCACCGGTTCCAGACAATCCAACCGTCGTTTCGACGTTTCCGTATTGCTTTTTGAACGCTGCAGCAGCCGCTTCTGTGATCGGGTAAACCGTACTCGAGCCATCGACTTCGATCTCACCCGCCAGTTCACTGTTTCCGGTCGTGCCGCCGCCGGACTCGGTGGCGGTGCCCGAGCCGTTGCCTGCGGTGTCGGTGTTGTCACAGCCGGCGATGGCAAACGCCAAGGCACAGCACAAAGTAGTCATCAGCGTGCGTTTCATCTGATTCAATTTCGGGTTCAACCCGTCTCCGTGTTCTCGTTTGAATGGCGGAGCGCTTACCTGCCCCATCAAAAGGTCACGATGATACGTGGTGTCGGCCAAGCAACGGTTAAGATAGTGTTAAAAAGCCTTAACCATTTTGCCGCATCGGCCTTGGGGTGGAGAAGCAGCCACTTCGGGTCTGGAGCGGCGTTTTGGATGCCTTTGGCCGGCTGTTCAAATCCTGGGAGTCCAATTTGCGGAAGTTCGGTTTGGCGCAATGGGGGAATCTGGACCGTCATTTTCAATGCATCGCGGCTTGGCGTGAGCTTTTTCCGCCCTGATTGCGTTAGGACGAAATTTGCCAAAGTTGGCTTGGCAAAGAACATGGTTCAGCGAGTTTTCTACTGGACTTGGCTCACGCGGAGTCGCGAAGCCGCGAAGGCAGGATGAATGCTGGAACGGGGTGAGGGGTATTCTTGAGAAGAAGAGGTTTTTTTGAGAAGACACCTTTCGCAAATCGATCTACGTCATTGGCTTTTCAAATATTCCTTCGCGTCTTCGCGGCTTGGCGTGAGCTTTTTCCGCCCTGATTGCCTCTCAGAACCAGCGGTTGAAAACTGGTTCTGGATGACCGTCAGTTGCGCGGGATTCGAACTTGAAACGTGCTGCCCTTGCCGATCTGGCTGCTCAGATGCACCGTGCCGCGGAACGACTGCGTCAGGTGCTTGACGATCGATAACCCCAATCCGGTGCCACCCATGTCTCGCGAACGAGCTTTGTCGACGCGATAAAATCGTTCGAAGACTCGGGCTTGCTGTTCCGGCGCGATTCCAATTCCGGTGTCGGAGACTTCCAGGATGGCGACGTCACCCTCGTTACGGGTTCGCAAGATGACTTGTCCACCGGCCGGCGTATAGTGAATCGCGTTGCTGACCAGGTTATTGACGATCGTATTGATCCCTTCCTGGTTGGCTCGGCCGACGACCGGTTCGTCGGGAGGCAGAAATTTCAAAACGACGTTTCGCTGGTCGCTTTGTGTCTGGAATCGCTGAATGGCGTTCTGGCAAGCGAGATTGAAGTTGACGTCGACGATATCCAAGGTGGCCTTACCGGATTCAATGCGGGCCAGCTCAATCAAGTCCTGGATTTGAAGGTTCAGGACTTCCGCTTGTGCTTCAATTTGTTCGACAAATTCGGCAGCTTTCTCCAAATCATTGAT
>CAZJEK010000314.1:6615-7014 GCA_964545005.1 uncultured Pirellulaceae bacterium | reverse complement strand
GTTCCTTGATCAGCCGTTCGGCCAATTGAAAGTCGACTTGGTCAACCGAGGTGACTCCCTCGGTCAATTGCTGCAGCATTTGTTCCTGAACTTTCCCACGTTCAAACGCGGTCGCGTAAGGGATCAAGTGAAACATGACCATCGAATAGCGTGGAACAAACCGATCCGGAAACCGTTTTTCCAATTCGAATCCGACTTGCTTTTTTAACGCAAACTTTGGATCCGTTACGCTGTCACGCATAGTGATGTAGTTTTCCAGCGCCATGTAGAGGCGGAAGGTGTAGTTGGGGTCTTTGGGCACGCCGTCGGTTTTCGGCCATGAGGTAGTCGTCGTTCTTGGCCTGGCCCACCACGTCGATGACGTCGTCCAGCGCATCTTCGCCGCACTGCAGGAACAGC
>CAZJEK010000314.1:1335-6605 GCA_964545005.1 uncultured Pirellulaceae bacterium | reverse complement strand
ACTTTGGATCCGTTACGCTGTCACGCATAGTGATGTAGTTTTCCAGCGCCATGTCCGCAATCGCATTTCCGTTGGGCCTGCGAATTCGATCGAACTCTGGAAGAACCTGCCCCCAATCATCATCGTATTGATCAAGCAACCGGATCAATTCACTGCAGTCTTCAAATCCGGCGTTCATACCTTGCCCATGAAACGGCACAATTGCATGGGCCGCATCGCCAGTCAATAACGCGGCATCGCGATAATACCACGGTTGGCAACGCAAGGTCCCCAACCGACCCTGCGGATGGTCCCGATAGTCCTGTTTCAAATCCGGAATCAACTCCAACGCATCCGGGAAATGCTCAGCAAAAAACTCCTTCAACTGAGCAGGTTGATTCAATGTCTCAAAACTGTTTGCTCCGGTTCGCGGCATGAATAACGTGACCGTGAAACTGCCGTCCTGATTGGGCAAGGCAATCAGCATGTATTCGTTCCGCGGCCAGATGTGCAAGGCTTCGCGGTCGATCTGAAACTGAGGGTTGTCCGCAGTGCCGCCTGGGCCGGCTGGAATTTCCAGCTCCTTGTAGTCGTGATCAAGAAAATCGGACACCGCTTGCCCGCCAGTCAACGGCAACATCGCCCGGCGGGTCCGCGAGCCTGCGCCGTCGGCTCCAATCAACAAATCAAAACCTTCTTCGTATACCTGATCCTTGACCAGGTCGCGAACCACCAGCCGCTTATGCTCAAAATCAATCGACTCGAGCTTCTGTTCGAACCGAATGTTTACTGGTTCTGCGACTTCCGCCTGTTCCATCATCAGCTGATTGAGATCGCGGCGGGAAACAGAATAAATCACTTCTTCAGCGCGTTGACCGTAGGCCATGAACTCCTGGCGACCGTCCTCAAAATGCAACATCCGGCCTCGCATTGGGATCAGCAATTGCCTGACTTTGTCCATCAAGCCGGCTTGATCAAGCGCGTGGATCCCTCGCGCCGCCAGCGCGAGATTGATCGACCGACCGCTGTCAACTTCCGCCGCCCGCATGTCGGCGCGGCGTTCCAGAATCGTAACGTCATAGCCCCGCTGGCCCAGCATGACCGACAAAAGTGACCCGACCAGTCCCGCGCCGGCAATATGTATTTTCTTGTTTGATGCCATCATCGATCCTGAAATTTTAAAGCCTGCCTATTTTTCAACCGCCCGCCTCAGTCGTTGCACAAACGTCCAGATCTCTTCAAAGGTGTTGTACAGCGGAGTGGGTGCGGCACGAATCACGTTTGGTTCCCGCCAATCGGTACGAACACCGGTTTCTTCCAAGGCCTCGTGAATTTGCCTGCCATGCCGATCACCCAGCTTGATCTCCAGCGACAACTGACAGCCGGATTGTTCGTGCGGCGTGATCACGTTGACTCGATCGCCCAACTCCTGGCTTAAACAGTCGCGAAAAAACTGCCCCTGCTGCCGGGACTTGGCGACCAGCGGAGTCATTCCTCCAGCATCCCGAAATACATCCATTGACGCTCGGATAGCCGCCGCGGAGAGGATCGGCGGGTTGCTTAGCTGCCAGCCTTCCGCGGTCGCGATCGCTTCAAACTCGCCACTCATCTGGAACCGCGAGGCCTCGTCGTGCCCCCACCATCCAGCCATCCGCGGTAGCGCGGTGTTGGTCGCGTGCCGTTGATGAATAAAACAACCCGACAGCGACCCGGGCCCCGAATTCAAGTACTTGTAAGTGCACCAACAAGCGAAATCGACGTTCCATTGATGCAACTGCAGCGGAATATTTCCGGTCGCATGGGCCAGGTCCCAGCCAATTGGGATCTCCAATCGATTGGCAACCGCGGTAATCGCCTGAATGTCAAACACTTGCCCAGTGTAATACTGGACTCCCGGCAGTAACACGATCGCCAATGTATCGCGATGACGCTCGATCGATTCAATCACGGACGCAGTCGAAAACAGCTGCCCCTGATCTGGTTCCAGCTCAATCAAATCACTGTCTGGATCGCAACCATGCAATCTCAATTGGGATTGGACAGCGTTTTTGTCGGACGGGAATGCATGCGACTCAATCATGATCCGCCGACGATTCGCATCGGGACGATAAAAGGTCTCCATCATCAAGTGCAGGTTGACGGTCAACGTGTTCATCGCGATCACTTCCAGGTCCAGCCCACCGACCAGACTGGCCATCGTCGGATTCAACGTCTTGTGGTAATCGAACCACGGGTGTGGTTTATCGAAGTGACCGCGAACGCCCAACTGCTGCCAGGCTTCAAGCTCTTCGTTCAGGTACTCGGCCGTTATCCGCGGCTGCAATCCCAGCGAGTTGCCCACGAAATAGATGTCGCGCTGGCCATCAACGGCCGGCAGATAGAACTGGTCCCGCATGCCAGCCAACGGGTCAGCACGATCCAGTTGTTGAGCCGCTTCCAGCGAGGTCGATTGGGTCATCGTTTACTCTCCGTAACCTGTTGGCAGGGAAACAGTACCGGTCGAGAAGGTGCCGCATCGCTACCAAACGCGGGGATCTGCAAATTCAAGACATAGTCTCCGTCGACGATTGCTGCGTCCACAAAAACCATCTCCGTGATCGTGCGATCCTGATGAGTGTCCTCGATCACCCGATGGGTCGTTTCCGGTACGTTCCAAAACAGGTGGTGGTTGGTCAGTAAACCATCGTCCTGCATGCGATCGACCGAAGGAAAATCAACCAACAGATGTTGAACTTGTCGTTCCACAATCAATTCCATCGCATCGACGGTGAAAAACGGAGGCTGAAACTCCTGACCGTACTGCCGCTGCTGTTTCGTCGCCGGATTGGGCAAGGTGCGAATCAGGAGAGCCTGGTAGCCCATTTGTTCCCAGCGATTGTTGTCGCCCAAGGCTGCTTGCAGCATCGCTCGAGTAATGACTTGATCGTTGGGGTCGAGTCTCGGGCGATAAACATCGCCCCGATCGTTCTCCGGCAATCGTTCAACGGCGACCGGTTGAACAGTAATCAGTCGCGCCAGGCAAAATGGGTCCGCAGACGTATGGCCGACCCAAATATCTTCGTCCACAATATGGCCAACGGTCTCGGTATGCGTCCCATTGCAGTGCGGTATCATTCGCAGCACGTCGACATTGCAGCTACCGCCCCGTTGGGTATCTCCGACAAAACCACCCAACTTCAAAACAGCGCAAGCTGCCTTGTCGGTTCCAAAATGGTTGGGCTGAGGACCTTCAAAATCAAGCGTAATCGCGATCGAAAGAGCGGTAGAACTATCGAACCGAAACTGACCGCCACGGTGTTCAAAATGTATTATCATTGCGCTTCCTTTATTTTTTTATTGTAGACCCCAATGACGCCCCAGACCATTCGGCTTCCCTGGCTGCACGATCACCACAGCCACCCACTGCTGTACGCCAGTTTCCAAAACGCGGTTTGCCTGGAGTCGGTAACCGATCTCGACGAAGCCCGAAAACTGCTAAGGGCCGCCGTCCAGGGCAACCAGACGGGAAAACCTACCCTGGTCTACGGTTGGCGCAGCAATCTGTTCTCCTGGGACGCGGCCGAGTTGAACGACCTGGGTTCGGTCGCGATCTTCAACCTGTCGCTCCATCAGCTAAAACTCAGCCAACAGGCAACCGAATACCTGGTTGACAGGTATGGGGATGACGTCAAACACGTGGACGATGCAATGTGGTACGAACACAACTTTCGCACCGTGTTGAACTGGTTCGCGAACCTGAATGCCACGTCGGATTCACTGCTGGCGTTTTTTCGATCGCTGCAAACGATGGGCGTCGGCAGCTGCGAAGAACTACTGCTGGTCGATCAGCAGGAGATTGAACTTTTTTCGACCGCAGGATTGACCGAGCGAACCCGGTTCTGGGCCGCCCCCGATACTTACCTGCAGCTGAATCCTGAGTCACGCGATCTCGTCCACGGATTGAAGCTGTTTACAGATGGAGCTTTTGGTGCCAGGACAGCCGCAATCTCGCAGCCCTATTTAACGCCTTCGCCAGAATGTCCCCAACTACCGGAAACCGGATTGCTGGTTTATTCCGATGAAGAACTTCGCCAAGAGCTGGAACGATGTTTGGCACTTTCGCCCAACCTGGCAATTCACGCCATCGGCGATGTGGCGATCAAGCAAACGATTGTGCAACTAGAGCAAGTCGAACGGACACCGCATGGCACCATTCGAATCGAACACGCTCAATTGATCGATTTGGAATTGGCCCGTCGAGCCAAGGCAATGGGAATTATCTTGTCGATGCAGCCAAATTTCAACGACGATTCCATCCAGTACTCAGATCGCCTGCCAAGAGAGTTTTGCCAGATCAACAATCCGTTTCGGATGCTGATCGATCAAGTCGGATTTGTGCCCGGCGTCGACCTGATCTTTGGCAGCGATGGGATGCCTCATGGTTTAACGAATGCCGCGACCCAATGCTTTATCACTGCGCTGCCCCACCAACGACTCTCACCAGAAGAGTTCATTGCAGCGTATACGAATGAACGCTTTTCGGATCAGCCTGCAATTGAATTGACGATTGAATCGCACCGAGTTCACTGGCGCAGGCTTGATGACCGCTGACAGTATGCTTTTTCGATCTCCCGCTTCGTCGTCTCAGGGATCCGCCGCCAGGAGGCATCTCGTCCATCTTGTTGATCCTGAACATCCTGTCAACTTTTAGGTGAGTCTTGCGTACGCTGTCCAATTAAGCAAGGAGCCGAAAAAAGGACAGGATGGACAAGATTGACATGATCAACAAGATGCGTTTTCCAGAAAGCCAGTCAATCGACAATTCAACACAAGCTCCGTTCAGCAACCAGTTCAGGTGAAGCTGAAGGAAAATGTCGGCCTCACAAAAACTCATTACTTGACCCTGCTACTCTGGTGCCCTCAATCGTTGAGCCAACTTATCCGCCAATCGATCCAGGTCGGCGTCGGACAACACGGCTGCTTGAGGATCCCGCGAACCGGTCGAAGGATGCTTCAAGAATGCTGCCTGGCGAACAGCTGCCCGATTCCAACTGGTTTTAAACGAGGCAAAGTCAGCGACGTTGGAATCAGCATCCGTTTCGTCTCGTGAGTCCTGAAACCCCCAATCCTTTCGCATCGCCAACAACTCACGACCTTTATCCAACGTCAGGTATTCGACGTTGCCAAGCTGGCGAGCCAATATCAGGATCCGGCAATACGCGTCCAGAATTTCCGTCAGCCAATAGGCTTTCTCCAGCCCCTGCTCGTAACTCACCGTGCCGTGATTAGCCAACACGATCACGCTGGTTTGA
>CAZJEK010000314.1:0-1325 GCA_964545005.1 uncultured Pirellulaceae bacterium | reverse complement strand
CGAACGGAAGAATCGTTTCGGCAAACGCGGTGCCACCGGGTGTCTCGTACGGCGCGATGGGAACCTCCCCCAAAAAGATATCCGGTTCGGGTAACACGCAAGTAGGAATCGCTTCCCGAGCAACCGCAAACGCTGTCGCATGAGGGGGATGGCAGTGCACAACGCTGTCGACATCCGTGCGGCGACGATAAATTTCCAGGTGCAACATCACTTCGCTGGTTCGTTTGCGAGCCCCCTCCAGTTGGTTGCCGTCCATATCAACCACACACAGATCGTCAGGCTCCATGAAACCTTTGCAACACAAGGTCGGGGTACACAACACGCGGTTTTCATCCAGCCGGGCCGAGATGTTGCCCTCGTTGGCAGCCGCGAAACCCTTCTGATAGACCCGGCGACCGATGTCGCACATCTCGCGTTTCAGTTGATCGAGGTCACGCATCCTGGCCCGTCCAGACAACTTTGCGACCGTCGACCAGAATCTGGTTGGCAGCCAAGGCATTGATCACCTGCGGGTACAGGTCACATTCAGCAGCAAACACGCGATCAGCCAGATCCTGGAGACCGTCTTCAACTTGTACTTCCACCGTTCGCTGGGCGATGATCGGCCCATGATCGTATTGGTCGTCGACGAAATGCACGGTACAGCCAGAAACCTTGCAACCATAATCGAGCACGGCTTGATGGACCCGCTGCCCGTAGTGCCCTTTGCCACAAAATGAAGGGATCAAACTGGGATGGATATTGATCACCTTGTTTTCAAATTCCTGAGGAATCTTTAATCGTCGCAGAAACCCGCCCATCACAACCAGGTCAGCTTGAGACAATTGGACCTGATGGAAAATCGCATCGCTGAACGCGTCGATCGAGTCAAAATCCCGATGATCGACAACCTCGAATTGCAAGTTGGCTTGTCTGGCAAATTCCAATCCGCCTGCCTGAGGATTGTTGGATAACACCAGCGAGATTTGCGCGTCCAGCTGGTTTTCGTCCCATCGCTGGATCAGGTTCCGCAGCGTCGTTCCGCCGCCGGAGATCAAGACTGCGATTCGGTAAGGTTTAAGCATGAAAGGATCATTACGGAGTTAGAATGGGCAAGCTTGAGTCTAAAACTGGGCAAGTTGGCGTTCAAGAGGGCAACATCCGACGATCGCTGCAGTTCGGCAAACCCCGACAACCGCTGCTACCGGTGTTAAACCTTAACGGTCAGGTAAACTTTGCGCGTGAAACTTTTCCAGCAATGCGTTTCGCAACGCTCTCTCCAATCAATCATTAATTTTTGATCAAATCAAACTGACCAGAAAAACGACATTTGTCGATCTTCGGAG
>CAZJEK010000313.1:0-7020 GCA_964545005.1 uncultured Pirellulaceae bacterium | reverse complement strand
AGGTGCGCTTCGATCGAATTCCACCGTCGATTAAATGTCAGCCTCGGAGCGAAAGACGACAATGTGCAACTTCAGAAACTCGGCCGTTAGTTTAACTCGGCGTCTGGTTGGCCATCAACTTTCAGCTGTTCGTGCAGATAATTGGCCCGCTCGATATTCCGTTGATCCGTGTCGAGCTCGCTTTGATAAATCTTCTGGAGATGGGCCGGTTGAGTCCGAATAAACAACTGGTTGATTTGAGGAATCTCCAATTCACCAATCAGCCCCAGATTGATCCCCATGCGCACGCGAGACAGCAGGTGCATCGTTTCTTCACTGCTGATTTGCTGCGCATTCTGCAACGTCCCAAAAGCGCGACTGACTCGGTCAAACAGATCGTTCTGTTTTTCGTTGATCAGAAAATCGCGCGCCTTGCGTTCGTACTCAATCACAATCGCGATCACTTCGTTGACCAGATCGATCAATTCCTGTTCGGACTTGCCGAGCGTAATCTGATTGCTGACCTGGTAAAAGTCTCCCATCGCCTTGGTGCCTTCTCCGTACAGACCACGCACGACCAGGTTGATTCGCTGGGCACTGCGAAACACCTTGTCGATCTGCTTGGTAATCACCAAAGCCGGCAGATGGACGAGTATACTCACACGCATCCCCGTCCCCACGTTCGTTGGACAGGCCGTCAGGTACCCCAACTTGGAATTGAACGCGTACGTCAAACAGCTTTCAATTTCGTCGTCAACTCGATCAATCGCCTCCCAGGCTCCGGCGAGATCCAGCCCACTTTGGATGACCTGAATCCTGAGATGGTCTTCCTCGTTGACCATCAGGCTGATTCGTTCGTGGGAATCGATGGCGACCGAGCGGGCTCCTTCCGAATTGGCCAATTCCCGACTGATCAATTGACGTTCGACCAACAACTGTCGGTCCAGCGAATCGAGTTCCGCGACGTTGATAAACCGGAGATCGGATAACTCCGGGTTGGCCGAAAGCCGCTCCCGAACCGTCGATTCCAGCGTGGCTTTATCGATATCGTTACAGCGACGGATAAACGGATAGTCGGCCAGGTTTCGGGCCAAGCGAATGCGGCTGCTCATCACGATATCCGATTCGGGACCGGAACCGCGAAGCCATTCACCGGACTGTTGGGCCAACTCGTCTAAACTCACTCGACACCTCCCCACTTGAATTTGTCACCAGCACCCGGCAAGTCAATCGTTGCGACCTTGATTTTCAATCTCACGAATCTGGTCGCGTAAATGACCTGCAGCTTCGTACCGCTCCTGCTCAATGGCCTCTTTCATCTCGCGTCGCAGCCGGATCAACTGAGTCTGAGACTCGACGTCCTGAACACCTCGCTTGGGATGTTTGCCGCAGTGTTCGATGCCGCCATGAACATTGAATAACAGCGACTCCAGTTCATCTCCGAAAAATATATAGTCGTGGGGGCATCCCAACCGCCCACCCTGCCGAAATTCATAAAAAGAAATTCCACAAATTGGACACTTCTTCTGATCTAACTCGCGCATTTCATCGGTCGCCTGCTGCAGCGGGCTGAGCTGCGACGAAATCACGTCCGACATTTGAGTGGCTTGGCTCTGATCGCCCTCTTCGGACTGGAGATACTGTTTGGCACAGTCGGGACATAAATGCAGCGCCAGCACTTCATCACCGGTGATGTCGGTGATGTGAAACGTTGCTTGCTTGGAACATTGACTACATTTCATGTCGGATCAAATCCAAATCGGACCGCAGTGAGGAAGTTATTGACAGCGAGGATCGACAGCGGTCGTCGACGCTGGATTCTAGCCGTCTGCCAGATACCGTTCAAGGTTGGCGGAATTAGCTTGGGTCTTTCCCCAGGGCTGAATTTTTCGAACTACGGTTTCAAATGAAAGCTCCTGGCAGAATCATAAGAAAAAACCGCAGAGGCGCAGAGAGTGGGGAGGTTGCAGAAATTTAAAGGGAACTTTGCGCGTTCTCAGCGAACTCTGCGTCTCTGCGGTATGCCCTTCGCTCTAGGTGCGATGATCGACTACCGAACCTCCTCTAGCGAAAGACGACAATGCTCGCGAAGGACGTGATTCCAGCTACCGCCCTTCCCCCACTCAACGTTTTACCTGTTCCAACATCGCCGCGTGCAAAAGTCCGTTGGTTGCCAGCACGGACGTGGTCGCCAACGGCAACTCCTGGCCGTCACACGTCGTGATCCGTCCTCCCGCCTCCTCAATCAGCAATCGCGATGCGGCAAAGTCCCATGGAGACAGTTGGTATTCGAAAAACGCTCCAAATGATCCTCGGGCGACCAGGATAATGTCCAACGCCGCAGTGCCAAATCGCCGCACGCCATGAACCTGTTGTTCGAACAGTCGTTCGATCGATTGCAGCGTGTCACGCATCATCTGTCCGCGATCGTAATAAAAACCGACACCCACCATGCTTTGATCCAGTCGTTGATGTCGATTGACCCGGATCTGCTGAGGCGATTGTTGACCTCGTTGATGCCAGGCACCTTCCCCACGTCGGGCCCAGTACAGGTCGTCACTTTCGGGCCGCATCACGACACCACACTCGGCCACTCCTCTTCGATAGTAGGCGACCGACACGGCATAGTGCTCCAGCCCATGAGCGAAATTGTTGGTTCCATCCAATGGGTCAATGACCCACAAGTGCTCGACGTTTCCGGGATCGATGGAGGAGTCGGCAAATTGCTCTTCGGCCAAAAACGTGTGATCAGGAAAGGTCGACTGAATCTTGGCGACGATCGCCTGTTCGGCAGCCAGGTCGGCGGAAGTCACGATGCCGTCGTAATGCCCGTCTTCCCCCGTCGACTTGACGTCCATCGTGACCGATGACAAATCCTGAAAATGCCCGCTGAGAATTTCAGCTGCTGCCTGAGCTGCGTCCCGGGCGACCGTGAGGATCTGGTTCATCCCTGTTTCCCCAACATCAATTCCAATACCGCGTCTCGATCGGCCTGGCTGGGCACGGTGGGAACGCCCTCCAGGTGAAAACACTTGTCCAACGGTTCCGTTTTAAAGCCTTCCTGCAATATTTCAAATTGATCGGTCATGATCATCGATGGATGGTGGACGCCGCAAGCGTGGCACAACTGCAGTATCTCTTTTCGCAACACGGTGATGTAGTTGGCAAACCGGGCGGCTTTGTCGCTGGGAACCAGCCCGCGCATCAACCATTTGTTCTGAGTCGCAACTCCCGTCGGACACTTGCCGGTATGACACAGCTGGGCCTGAATGCAGCCGATCGACAACATCGCCTCCCGAGCCACGTAGACCATGTCCGCGCCCATCGCGATCGCCAACAACGCCTCCTGGGGAAAGCCCAGTTTACCCCCGCCCATGAAAACCACTTTTTCGTGCAATCCCGATTCGGCAAACAGTCGAAATACGCGAGTAAACCCGATCTTGAATGGCAACGATACATGATCGGAAAACGTTAGCGGTGCTGCTCCGGTACCGCCCTCGCCACCATCAATCGCAATGTAGTCGACGCCACGGTCGCCCGGAGCCATCAGTCGCACCAGGTCGTGCCAGAAATCCAGTTGCCCCACCGCCGATTTAATCCCGACCGGTAGCCCGCCACTCAATTCGGAAACTCGCTCGACGAAATCCAGCATTTCATCGGCGTTGGAAAACTCCACATGGGCCGCTGGACTGATGCAATCTTTACCCATCGGTACAGAACGAATTCGGGAAATCTCGGCGGTGATCTTGCTGGCTGGCAAGACTCCTCCCCGCCCCGGCTTGGCCCCTTGAGACAACTTGACCTCGATTGCCTTGATCGGAAATCGCTGGCACGTTTCAGCAAACAATGATTCGTTAAACCGGCCATCGTCCTGGCGAGCACCAAAGTATCCGGTCCCCAGTTGCCAGATCAAATCGCCTCCACAATCATGATGCGGTGACACGCCACCTTCGCCGGTGTTGTGCAGACAGCCGGCCAACTGGCAGCCACGATTAATGGCTTCCACGGCCACCGAACTTAATGACCCGAAGCTCATCGCCGAGACATTCACGATCGATTGTGGCCGGAACGCTTTAGGACGCTGGCGGGCGGCGCCGAGTACTTTGGCACAAGGAATCTGATAGGCAGGATCGTAATCCGGAGCCCCCTTGGTCGCATCAGTAATCGGGAACTCAGATTGCTTGATGATCAGATAACTGGGGGCATTTTCCAGATCGTTGTCGGTGCCAAACCCAAAATAGTTGTTCGCCTTGTCGGCCGACCGATAAACCCATTCGCGTTGATCGCGATTGAACGGGCGCTCTTCGTTGTTGTCAGCGACAATGTACTGCCGCAACTTGGGGCCTAACTCGGATAAAAAATCGCGGCCATGCCCGACCAATGGGTAGTTACGCAGAATCGGATCCCGCGTCTGAAATAAATCGTGCACCGCGACGGCAACACAAATCAATAGTACAATTCCCAGAGCGATCCACCAGACCATCACAAGTTCCTCTTAGTATGTTCACCGCCCTGTCCACGGTGCCGATCAAGTTTTCCGGAATCCAATTTTAATCCGCTCGATCGTCCACGTACCACCGGGCGCAACCGACAGAACGTTTGCTCGTGCCGAATCCTCTCTCCACCGGCTGGACGAAATATCTGCCCTGGTGCATCCTGATCGCGCTATGGTTGATTTTGACCGCAGACCTGCTGCTAGGCTTGTCGGTTGTCGGCTACCGAGACAGCGGCTATTTGTATTACCCGTTGTTCGAATCGATCGACCAGGCCTGTTCCAGTGGCCGAGCACCGCTGCTGAATCCTAACTGCAATTTCGGGTTCCCGACCGCAGCCGATGGATCATCAAGTGTTTTCTATCCCGGAAAACTGGTGTTCTGGTTTCGCTGGCTGCCCTTCCCCGCGAGATACGGTTGTTACCAGTCGATCCACCTGTTGATTGCCGCCGCAGGCAGTTTTTTACTGGCGCGAAAGCTGGGACTTGACCGGACAGCGGCTACCCTGTCTGCGTTAACTTACGCGTTTGGAGCACCGGTGATCTTTCAGGCCACCAATGTGATTTACCTGGTTTCAGCCGCCTGGTTACCGTTTGCCTTGCGAGAAGTGCACTCGATGGCCAGTCACAACCAACCGTGGTCAGCGACGCTCAAAGCAGCCGCCTACTGCGCGTTGATCCTGCTGGGGGGCGATCCGCAAATGGTGTATCACGTG
This sequence comes from uncultured Pirellulaceae bacterium, assembly GCA_964545005.1. Taxonomy (GTDB): domain Bacteria; phylum Planctomycetota; class Planctomycetia; order Pirellulales; family Pirellulaceae; genus Mariniblastus. The sequence goes on along the minus strand of CAZJEK010000313.1, from coordinate 1,833 downwards.
GGCCTGATCGCGTTGGCTACCTTGACTGTACGAGGCTGGTTGGACTGGCGGACTTCAGAACAAGCTAATGATGCGATCAGAAAATCGCCATTCCGCTTGATGCTCCAGGCAGCGGGCTGCTTGCTGCTGCTGGTTGCCGTTACCGGCCTGTTGTCCTGTGTCCAGTTAATGCCGAGCTCGGAACTGGCTCAGCGAAGTGAACGAACTGGCCAGGGACAAGTGGTTAACGTGTACTCTGCGATTCAACATGCAATGCGGCCAGATGCCGAGTCCGGCTGGAACCAGCTGGCTGCCCCTCTGCTGCAACAAGACGACTTGACCGTGGGCCAGTACCAGTTCAGCCAACCGCCGTGGACGTTGATTGAAATGCTGTTGCCCAACGTCGGAGGCAAACCGTTTCCCATCAACCGCCGCTGGCTGGACCACTTGCCCGCTGCCGACCGAATGTGGTACCCCTCTCTCTATCTGGGACTGTTGGGCTTGATCCTGGCGGTGCCCCGGATTCGGTTATGGGGCTCCGATCGCCAGGCGATCTGGATCAGCTGGATCACGTTGTTCTTTTTGCTGGGATCCTTTGGCTGGTACGGCGGCGTTTGGCTGTACCGGGAAATCGCCAGTTGGTTGGCCAGCGGCAATCCATCGGAGACCAATCCCTGGGCGGCTCCTGTGGGAGGCGTCTATTGGTGGCTGTCTCTGCTGTTGCCGCGGTACTATTCCTTTCGCTATCCGGCCAAATTGTTTGTCGTCGCCAGCCTGGGGTTTGCGCTGCTGGCCGGGATGGGATTACAGCGTTTGATCAAGCACCATGAAACAACCCGGCCATCCGACACTCCTGCAACCATGTCACCGGCACGCCATTATTCGGGAATCTGCTGGACGCTGGGGGGAACCGTGTGGGCATTGTGGCTGGTGGAATGGTTAGTCCGTCCTTCGATCAGCAACCTGGCGGCCACGCCGCCTCTGTTTGCATCTCCATTTGGCCCCCTGGATGTCGACGGCTCCGTGCAACAGATCCAAGCCGCCATCCTGCATGCCTCCATCGTGATCGTGGCCTGGCTGGCGTGGAGATCGATCGCCCGAGTTCGGCGGCTGCGCAGCCAGACCTTCGCGATCGGCATGCTGTTCATTGCCGCGGCGGATGTGGGCGTTGCCAACAGTTGGCTGCTGGCAAAAGTTCCCTCCGCTACGTTCACTCAAGTCGTCGAGCCCCCGTGGGACCCTGCTCCGGCGTCGATGGATCACCTGGCGGTCATCGTCACTCCTGAGATCCCCAGTCAGTTTATCGAATCGCATTCGCGACAACGCCTGTCGGAATGGATTCTCTGGCAACGAGCCTCTTTGCAACCAAAATTCCACCTGGAAAAAAGTCAACGAGTCATCGGCAGTTTTCACTCGATCTGGCCACGGAACTATCGTCGATTGGTCGACGATGCGATCGCGTTTGAGGGAACCTGGTACAACGGCCTGCCCGGTCCAGCCAATGGCATCCAGATCGAGCGATGCGAATTGGACTGGAATCAGGCGCGATTCCAACTGGACTGCACACAACCGGGATGGCACGAGTTACCGCTGTTCGGTGACCAGCATTGGATCGTGACCAGTCATTTAAACGATTCGCGATCTTTGCAGACGAGAGTCTCCAACAATGATCTGCTGGAAGTTGAGTTACCGGCAGGCCAACAAGCATTGCATTGTCAGTATTCGCCGCAGTGGTTTCCAATCGGCGGAACCGTTACCGTCATTGGCTGGTTGCTGGTGTTGGGTTGGCTGGCAATTCGCTCCGCGAAAGTAGCATGGCCGATTCGGCCGTGACCGCAGAAAAAACTCGGCATT
>CAZJEK010000312.1:0-7021 GCA_964545005.1 uncultured Pirellulaceae bacterium | reverse complement strand
AGTTAAGAGCGAAGGGTTCCTGAACTGGTGATCAAGCCAACCACTTTTCGGGCCCCGTTGAGCTGATCCAGGTTTGTAGCTGCTGCCGACGTGTGCACCGAAAAAATTGCTCAATTATGTTGGGGGGCCACAAAACCGTTGGAAACGGGGACATCGATTGACAGTGGAGCCATATCCTTTGTTATCGAAGTCGTTGTCGAGAACTCTTCAAAGAGCATGCTTCCAAAGGGGGTAAAGGCATCGACGCCAACTCCATCTCCTCCGGTTACCCGGATGATGGAGGCACCGAGCGATATTGATCTTCCTCCGTCTGCCCGCGTATCAAACTTTCCATCGGCAATTTTTGCATAGCCTTGCGAACCAGTTCCACCCTTTGAAGAGTCGGGCTCAAAGACGATCAATCCCATTTTCAGCGGCTGACCACCAAAAGTAACGATTCCTTGCAGGTGAACTGTGTTGGGTAGATCGGGGGTACCGCCTCCACCCCAGAAGTTATATGCGACCAGCAGGGCGCACAGTCCCAGCAGCCCAATTGCAACAAAAAACCGAGCAGACGATGTTTCACTTTGTGAATTCATGAGATTTGCAGTGGCGGCTAAAGTTGCTTGGCAATTAAACAAACCAAGTTCGATTGGTCTAGGAATGTCGAGCCGTGGGCCAGTTTTTTTCAGCGATAGAGGTGTCGCCTGAGAACCCTTGGCGCTACCGACGAGGACGGCCGCAATCAGTCGATCGATGTATTGGTTTCGCCCGCGCCACAGCTGGAAAGAGACTTTAATACGGCGAGATCAATTGAAGTAGCAATGTGGTGCGTCGATGCATCTCCACGAACAAAGTTCACGCCCCCGGGGTGAAGGCTGCTAAAACTAATGTCATTGTAGATTCCGTTGTAGGGAACGTTCAGCCCGTTTTGTACGTTTCGGCAAGAGGCCATGCCGTTGCCAAAGCCAATGCCACGAACCCAGTCGGCACCATCACTTCCCAGGATTTGGCCGTTCCAACGCACCGCAATTTCTCCCAGCATTATTGTATTGGAAGTTCCATCAAGGAAGTTGCTCATCCTAACTTCCAGGTCACGCGTGAACGATCCCTCCAGGGCGAAACCGCCTTGTCCAGCTGGAGTTGCCTGTACCCTGTAGACATGTCCATTGGGCGCCGTTCCTTTAGGGCCGGCCACTCCGTGATAATCTGAAGTGTATGTGCGTTGTCCGCCGCTCATGCTCGATCCGTTAGCCGCGATGTCTGTTATTTGAGAGGGGCAGTGAAACGACGAAATCTTGTTCAACGCATGCTCTCTTTTCCCCGGTCCCTGCCATGAACCTGGGGCAAAGCTGAAGCGCTCATAAAGATTATTCTGTTCCATCTGCGGCAATATCATCACTCGCCAGGAAAGGCCGTTGACACTGTTTGCACCAATCGGGAACTTCATCTGCGCAGACTCGTAGTTATGGACCGCCAGTCCAAGCTGACGAAGGTTGTTAGCACAGCTGATTCGTCGAGCGGCTTCACGTACTTGTTGCACTGCAGGCAGCAACATGGAAATCAGAATCCCGATAATGGCGATGACAACCAGAAGTTCGACAAGTGTAAAGCCGGGGCGCCTTTGGAGTGTGGGGGACATTATTGCTATTACTCCGGATTAAAGGGTCGACAGCGATCGTTCGTGATCGATCATTATGGCGCGGCCAGCGGTCTAGTGTCAATTCAAATTCTTTATCGACATCCAACGATCCAACGATTTCAGTCCGGTTCAGAAGTACCCGAGAATGCTTTTTCGTCCTGCCTGGATGTGTTCAAGCATCAATAGGCGTGCTTGTTCCGAGTTTCGATCTTTGACGGCATTGAAAATCGCGCGATGCATTCGGCTGGTTTCGGCTGCAATCTCCTGGGTCAGGATCATGGGCTGTTTTCGCTGCAATTCAAACACCTGTAGCTGCATTCGATAATTAGAACAGACTTTATTAAGCAAGGAGTTTCTTGAGGCCTCCAGCAGCACCTCGTGAAACGTTTCTTCTGCATCGATCCACCGATTCATCACCGTTTGGTCGGCGGTTTCGGAAACGACCTGTGAAGCCAGTTGATCAAACCGGTCACAAAGTTGGCTGAGCGCCTCAATCTGAAGTGGATGCGCATTGGTGGCTGCTTCGGCAGCAGCACAACTCTCCAGTCCCTCCCTTAAAATGTAGAGTTCATAAAGGTCGTGTTTCGTTACGGTTTTGACAAACGATCCAGCTCCTGGAATGTGGTCAACCAGTCCTTCCGCTGCAAGGCGGCCGATGGCTTCTCGTACTGGAGCAAGGCTGACTCCATGCCGACTGGCCAGGCTTCGTGAAATCAGCTTTTGCCCTGGCTTGAGCTGCCCAGAGATCAGCTCTCTGCGGATTTTTAAATAGGTTTGCTCGGTGAGGGTTTCCGCAGACATATCTTTTCCATTCCATTGAATAATCACGCAGAACGGCAAACAATCCCGCCCAATTCGTGACAAACGACCCTGTGATCGATCTATCGTTGGTTGATTTGACTGACCCAAGAGTACTCCTGGCAGTCCTTGAAATCAATTAGCTTTGAGCAACCGTGTTGATTTGTCACCCTTGAGAACACCAAAAAACCTCGCGACTATGAGTTTTCTTGGGGTAGACATTGGGAAGGATTTCCGATTGTGCCAGTTGACGGGGCTTGCGGACGAGCTACACTCAAAAGATTGATCGAGAGCGATCGATCAAAGCTGAGTTTCGCTTTTTTTGACAGGTACACTTAAAGGCGAGTAATTATCGGCCGTTTGAATATCCTTTGTCACCTTGGAGAACAACCATGAAGCGTTTTCTTGTTTTTATTGCAGCCGCGATGTTGGCGCTGGCGAGTGCGACATCAAAAGCTGATGTTATCGTTGACAACTATCTGACGGAAACAAACGGAGCCGAGGCTGGCGCTGTTGGAAACTTTCGCATGCAGTCGTTCACGCCAAATATCGCTGGCCTGGGTGTTCAAGACACCGTTGGTGCCAATTCCCCATTGCCAGCAACCGTATTTCTGAATTCGGTTACTTTCTTGAGCGCGATTTCTGCGGCTGGAGGTAACGACGGCCCTGGTCAAGCTTTTATCGACGTCTATGAAGGTCTCGGCGATGGCGGAACCTACCTTGGGTCATCGCTGAACTCCAACGACATCACGGGAGCTGTTGGATCCGTTAACCCTTTTACCTGGGATTTTGGTTCGCTGGCGATTAACAGTGCGCTTGAACACACATTCGTTTTCTCCAACGACAATGTGCAGGGCGACCCAAGGGCGGTTCGGTTGCAAGTAGCTCGAGACGCTGGCGGTTCTTTTGGCAGTTCGTACGATGGGGGAGTTGCCTCGCTCTTTTCTAACGGCGACAGCCCAACTGCTTTCGACGTCCGATTCCAGGTCGATTACAGTTTAACGGCAGTTCCCGAACCTACGTCGCTGACAGTACTTGGGATTTGCGGGTTGGTATTCGCCTCGCGCCGCCGCCGCGATTGACACTGTTCAAGCCGTTAAAAAATTGCCAAGAATCAAGACTCCGAGCTCGTGCTGCGGAGTTCTTGAGTTTTTAGCTTGGCGATTTTCAATCTAAATGGGGGTTCAATGCCTTTGCGAATCGTTTGTTTCGTTTGGTTGGTCATTTTTTTTAAGGTAAGCGATGGCTTATCATCCAACCTCTTGCAGGGCCAATTGATAACAGTCAGTAATCCGCTGGCTGCTGGCGACCAATACTCAACGTACCGCATTCCAGGGTTTGCAGTCGCCAACGATGGCTCACTCCTGCTTTTTGCCGAAGGTCGCCCCAATGCTGCGGATCCGGGAGGTGCTGGCGATATTGATTTGGTTTTCAAGCGAAGTACCGACAATGGGGTTACTTGGTCGGACTTGTCCATCCTGAAAAATATGAGTGGTTTTGATTACTCAGACCCTCGCGTCGTAATCGACGAAAACAGCGGAAAAGTCCACCTTCAATACACCCAGTGGCCGACCAATGTTGGACAAGCCGGCGTTCCAGTCGGACTGGGAACCAACTCGTCGGTAACTTTTTATCAGTCCAGTTCCGACGACGGCGCAACGTGGTCGGCCCCCGCCAACATCAACGCTCAAGTCAAAGATCCCAGTTGGGCTTCATTGAATACCGGTCCTGGGAAAGGGATCCAGTTGAAGTGGCAGGACAGCGCGGCAGCGCGAAATGGCCGCTTGGTTATTCCAGCCCATCAACGTCCAGCCGCTTACCGAGGTGTTGCGTTGTACAGCGATGACAATGGAGCAACGTGGACTCGTGGCAGTGGCACAACCCCCGGATTTGCTGACGAATCTGAGGTCATTGAATTAACCAATGGCGACTTGCTCTGGGACGCCCGTCAATCCAGTGGCAATTCCAGAAACCGTTTTCTGAGCACTGATGGCGGTGAGACTTGGGCTTCAACTTCGGCAAGTGGGATACCGGTGACGCCCGTTGATACCGGCATGGTCCGCTATTCTGCCAAACGGGCGGGCGATGACCGAGATCGGATTCTGTATTCCGCACCGCTCGGTTCCAACCTTGGAACAGGAAACAGCCGCGACAATATCGGAATCTGGACCAGCTATGATGAAGGAAAGTCCTTTATCAATCCTGTACAAATTCAAACTGGTTCCTCCGCTTATTCCGTCGTCGATCGGTTGTCTGACGGCACGATTGGATTGGTTTACGAAGTCAATCATAACACCGTTCGATATGTGAATTTTGGCTTGCAGCATTTAGAAGGCTCGCCCCAACTTGCCGATGTTTCACACTACGATGGATTTGGCAACACAGTCGTTCGCTCCAACGGAGGAGTCGGCTGGAGCGGCAGTTGGGCTGGATCGGGAACGTTCACGGCCAACCATGAATCGCAATTTGGTGGCAGCAATGTCTCCTTCGAAAACTTTCGGTTTAACCAAGCGGCGGGGAGATTGGATTTGTCGGGCCAGTCATCGCGGCGGACTCTCGCAACTCCCATTGATTTGGACGCCAACGGCACCACCTATATCTCACTGTTGGCGAGCCGTGCCCTCGATGGCTCCGCCGATAACTCCAGCCAGGAGTTTCTCGATGTTTTGCTCCAAGATGCGGCCAATGTCACCGGCGCGGCGTTTGGCGTAGGATCGGCGGAAAACCTGTTTGTCAACTCGCTAGGAGATGTTGTTTCTGCTGGAATCGACTCATTCGATCTGAACTCCAACTATTTTCTTGTCGCCAAGATTGTCAGTATGGATTCCGCTCAGGGCAATAGCGACCAAATTTTTCTCAAGGCATTCGAATCCGGGATCGACTTCATTCCCGATGACGACATTGGACTTGACTGGACATTGATCGGAACGACAAACCAGAACAGTTCCGCCCAATTGACCCAGCTGGTGCTGTCCGGCGGATCCAATGCGACTTGGTCGGTTGATGAAATCAGGATTGGGACGACTTGGGGAGCCGTCGCGTCGAATATTGCGAGCGTGCCTGAACCTTTCCAGGCAATACCTCAGTTGTTGGTCTTCGGCGGACTCTCGATTCGCCGCCGACGTTCACGAAGGCCAACATAGGAGACTTATCAAATTGCTACACCAACATCTGACCAGTTGTAACCTATTTCGAGTATCGATTTGGTTGTTGTTGATCCTTTGTCTACCAAACTTGTTGCTCGCTCAATCAGTTTCACCCAGGCGAGATTACTCCATTCCTTTACTGGAATTAGCAAAGGAACCGTCGGTTTACACCGTTGTCGATCGCCAGCCGAAACAATATTTGGGACACCCAACAACGGTTCTCTTGGCAGATGGCAAGACGTTGCTGGCCGCTTATCCCGCCGGTCATGGACGTGGCAAGCTGATTCTCAGTCGAAGTACAGATGCCGGAGAAAGCTGGGTTCGGTTACAGACGGATGGCATGTCCGTTGCGGAAGTTCCCACTCTGTTCAAGATTCCATTGCCGCCGAAGAATAACCAGAAAGCTGTGGGGGCAAACGCACTTCCATCGGAACGAGTTCTGCTGGTAACCTGCGTCCCCAAAACGGGATTATTGGAATGGATGTGGAGTGACGACAAAGGCGAGACCTGGTCGCGGCGACAGCGATGGCAACCCGAAGGAACGCGCGGGGCAATTGTGGCCCTTTCGTCGCTCTGGTCAGCTGAACGGGGAAAATGGCGTGGTGTATTTCATGATTTCAATTTTGACAATTGGACAGTCGATCTCGATCTGGTCCCCGACGAAGATGCCTTCGGTGGGTTCGATTGCCGGTTTTCTTCCCTTAGGCGAATCAATTATGCAAGCCCAGAAGGACTGAAAAAAGCCCGAGCTGCCGGCTTGTGCGAAGCTGGCGTTGTCAATTCACCCGATCAGAAAAAGCTGGCGATGCTGTTTCGACCGCAGCACAAGAAAACAAATGCAATGATCTCTTTTTCCGACGATCGGGGGCTGACTTGGAGCGATCCGGCTGAACTACCAGGATCATTGACGGGCGAACGCCATACCGCCAAGTATGCGCCCGACGGACGTCTGCTGGTGTTCTTCCGTGACTATAGTCCACTGAATAAATCGAACCCAAGTCATGGAGATTGGGTGGCCTGGGTCGGCACGTGGGACGACCTGCTCAATGGCAACGAGGGGCAGTGCCGCATTCGACTTCGGCGCAATTTTGGAAATTCGACGAACAACAATATTGGAGATTGCGGTTACTCCGGTGTCGAAGTCCTGCCAAATGGTCAAATCTTGGCAATCAGCTATGGACATTGGGATCGAGAATCCGGCTCGACTCATCCCAATCATCCGCTTGGACGCGGGCAGGCTCCCTATATTTTACAGGTTCGCTTTCGAATGGATGATGTCGACCGTTGGTTAAAGAACCCCTGAATTTTGGGTCGACGCCGGTTGAAGGTTCGCAAAGCACAAGGTGATAACTTGCCGTGGCAAATCGAGCTAAATGTGTCACGCTTTTAACTTCCCTTTGAGCGTTGGCGCATACGCGAGCGAGCGGCTACCAATCAAATTCAAAAAACCTGATCA